>NZ_NEUE01000283.1 GCF_002910905.1 Streptomyces sp. SM11
TGGGGCGTCAATTCCGGCGGGAACATCTACCGTTACACCGGCGACCAGCCCAGCTGACCTCGCCTTCTCACGCGGCGGGGCCCGGCGGCAGTGCTGTCGAGGCTCCGTCGCGCTGTTGGACCTCGCGGGCGAGCGTCCCGCCGAGAGTCTGCTGGGACAGCGGTGGCTCGCGGACCTGTGGACCCGAGTTCCTCGTCGTGCCGGCGTGAGGGTCAGCCCCGCCGCACCCGCCCCGCGATCCGGCGGCCCAGCCGCCCCAGGGCGCTGACACGGTTCCAGTCCCGGAAGGCGTCGGCCCGGCCGCTGCTGCCCGTGCGTCCCACCATCGCCTCGACCTCCGCGACGGCCTCGCCCGACATGCCGCGTACGGCGGGGCGAAGAACGTCGTCGAGGAGGGCGGCGGCCACCGGCGGCCAGGCGCGGCCCGCGTCCTGGGCAGGACGGGGGGCGTCTCGCCCTTGGGGTGGTGGTCCGCACGCAGGCGTCCGTACCGGTCCGGGCACCGTGGCCTCAGTGGGCCGGCCGGTCTCCGGCCCGGGGACGGGCCCGCACGTGCATACGCTCCCCCTGCGGCCCGAAGAGGCTGAGGACCTCGACCGGGCCCTGCCCGGTGGTGCCGAACCAGTGCGGCAGCCGGGTGTCGAACTCGGCTGCCTCGCCCGGCCCCAGTGCCAGGTCATGGTCGGCCAGCAGCAGTCGGAGCGTGCCCGAGAGGACGTACAGCCACTCGTGCCCCTCGTGCTCGCACACCTCGGGTGTGTTCCGCTCCGTCGGCAGCACCATCTTGAACGCCTGGAGCGGACTGGGCCGACGGGTCAGCGGCAGCACCGTGTTGCCGTTGACGCTCCGGGGCGACGGTCTGATCCGGGGGTCTCCCACCTCCGGCGCCCCCACCAGTTCGTCCAGGGGGACCTGGTGGGCCTGGGCGATGGGGAGCAACAGCTCCAGGCTGGGCCGGCGCAGGCCGGATTCCAGCCGGGACAGCGTGCTCTTGGAGATACCGGTCACCTCGGCGAGCGCGGTGAGCGACGCACCGCGCCGCATACGCAGTCGGCGCAGCCGGGGCCCCACCTCGTCGAGGACCTGGGCTATGGCGGGCGATTGCTTCATGCGGCCATTCCATCAAGCCGTTGCGGAAGCGGCAACAAACTTTGCCGCCCGGCAGTGCGTTTCGCAAGCTGTGCCGTGTTGCCCGCGGCAGCCGACGTGGGCGGGACGAACACAACGAGAGGGGCGAACATGTCCGGGAGCGGACCGCGGAACGGGTTCACGCACGAGGACGGCATCGACGTGGTCGTGATCGGGGCCGGCGCCGGGGGCCTCAACGCTGCCCTGGTCCTGGCGCGGGCTCGCCGCCGGGTGGTCGTCGTGGACTCCGGGGCGCCGCGCAACGCCCCCTCGGCGCACCTGCAGGGCTTCCTGTCCCGGGACGGGATGGCGCCCAGTGCGCTCCTGGAGACAGGTCGGGCCGAAGTCGTCGGATACGGCGGGGAGTTCATCACCGGAACGGTCGACGCGGTGGACCGTGGGGGCGAGGACGTCGCGCCACGCTTCACCGTACGGCTGGACGGCGGCGTGGTGCTGACCGCCCGACGTGTGGTGGTGGCCACCGGGCTGCGCGACGAACTCCCCGATATCCCCGGAGTCCGGGAACGGTGGGGCAGGGATCTGCTCCACTGCCCGTACTGCCACGGTTACGAGGTTCGCGACCAGCCGCTCGGTGTGCTCGGGACCACTCCGGGGGCCGTCCGGCACGCGCTCCTGCTGCGCCAGTGGTCCGATGACGTCGTGCTGTTCCGGCACCGGCTGGAGCTGACCGAGGACGAGCGGACGGCCCTGGCCGCCCGGGAGGTGTCCGTCGTCGAAGGGGCGGTCAAGCGGCTCGTGGTGGAGGACGACCGGCTGCGCGGGGTCGAACTGGCCCAAGCCGGTCAGGTGGACCGCAGTGCGGTCTTCGTCGTGCCGCGCATGGTGCCCCGAGACGGGCTGTTGACGGCGCTCGGCTGCGAGCGCGGCGCGGAAGGGCCGGTCGCCACCGACCGCTCCGGCCGCACCAGCGTCCCCGGTGTGTGGGCGGTCGGCAACGTGGTGGATTCCCGCGCCCTGGTGGTCGGTTCGGCCGGCATGGGGTCCGCCGCCGCGTTCGCCCTCAACCACGGACTGGTCGACGAGGACATCGAGCTGGCTGTCCGGGCCGCCGCCCGGACGAGCGCCTGACGTGTCGCGTATCCGCATGTGCACCGGTCGGTTTCGTCCGACACGACCCGAGGAGAGACTTCGATGGATCCTGCCCAGCCGCTGACCGAGCCCGCCCCGCCCCCGAGGGGCACGGCATCCGGTCGGGTGGGCTCCGGTGACGGGGGCCGAGCCTCCGGCCAGGACGCCCGGACCCCGGCTGGACTCGCGTTCGTGATGCTTGCCGTCGTCCAGTCGACACTGATTTTCACCATCACCCTGATCGCGGTGCCGCTGCCCGAGATCGGCCGGGAGTTCGGGCTGGGCACGGCGGACCTGGTGCTGGTCAACGCCGCGTACGGGCTGCCCTACAGCGGTCTGCTGCTTTTCGGCGGCCGACTGGCCGACAGGTTCGGCGGCCGGCCGATGTTCGTGCTGGGGCTCGTCCTGTTCGGCCTGGCGTCCGCGGCGGCCGCCTGGGCACCCTCGTACGAGGCGCTGGTCGCCGTCCGGTTCAGTCAGGGCATCGGCGCCGCGCTCACCGCTCCGGCGGCCCTCGCCGTGCTCCGCGCGGTCTTCCGTGATCCCGCCGCCTTCGGCCGGGCGATGGCGAGCTGGGGAGGCGTCTCCGTCCTGGGCGCCGCCTTCGGCACGCTGGCCTCGGGCACTGTCACCACCTGGCTCTCCTGGCGCTGGATGTTCGCCGTCCCCGTGCTGGTCTCCGCACTGGCGCTCCTGATGGTCCGAAGTCTCCTGCCCACCGAGCCCGCCGACGACTCGGCCGCCCGGCCGGGGCTGGACCCGGTCGGCGCCCTGCTGGCCACGCTCGGCATCTCGGTCGGCAGCTACGGACTGATCCTCAGCGGCGAGCACTCGTGGAGCTCACCGCGCGTCCTCGTTCCGATCGCGGCCGGAGCCGTGCTGATGGTGCTGTTCCTGCTGGTCGAGCGGAGGGTGCGGGATCCGCTGCTGCCGCCCGGCTTCACCGTGGAGCCCCGTCGGCTGGTGGGTCTCGTCGGTATCCTGCTGGCGGCGGCGGGCACCGGGTTGGTGACCTTCCTGCTCTCGCTCTACCTCCAGCAGCAGCGGGACTGGTCCGCCCTGGCCACGACCGGTGCGTTCGTTCCGTTCACCCTCGCGCTGATCGTGGCCAACCGGCTGGCCGGACGGGCGGTCGGCCGGTACGGAGCGGGGGCCGTCACCATCGCCGGACTGGCGACCGGGGCGGTCGGACTGGCACTGCTCACCGGGATCGGCCCCGACACCTCGTTCGCCCTCGGCCTGATGCCCGGCGTCGTCCTGCTGGCCGCCGGCACGTCCTTCGTCTTCTCCGGCTCGGCGGTGCTGACCACCATCGGCGTGCCCGCCCACCGGGCCGGGCTGGCCGGCGGCGTGATGAACACCGCCATGGAGCTGGGGCCCACGGTGGGCCTGGCCGCCCTGATGGCGGTCGCCGCGACCCGGGCCGAGGTGGTCGTCGGCTACGCCTGGGCCTTCGGCGCCGGGGCCGCCGTCTACCTGGCAGCCGCGCTCGCGGCAGCCGCGGTGGTCAGCGGTCGCGGGCGGCGCGGGTAGGGGGGCGACGGGTGCGCAGGGCCCTGGAACCCGGCTTGGCGCGCCTCCTGCCGCGGCTCGGCGCCGGACCGGTCCGGCCCGTCCCCGAAGCCGGCGGTGGGACTCGGCGTGCAGGCGCAGCCGGCCTCATGCCCGACCCCGCGGGGCGACCCTCGTCGCGCACCTCGGCACGTTCCCCGGCCGAGACGTCCCACGCGCGCGACGGAGGCCGACGGCCTTGGTCGGCGCGCAGCATGTGACGTCGCGACATCCGGCGAGAAGAACGGGTCAGACATGGCTGAGTGAAAGCGGATCTCCGGCTCGCCGAAGGCGGTCGACGTTGGGTCCCGGACCAACGTGTGGGGCGTCAATTCCGGCGGGAACATCTACCGTTACACCGGCGACCAGCCCAGCTGACCTCGCCTTCTCACGCGGCGGGGCCCGGCGGCAGTGCTGTCGAGGCTCCGTCGCGCTGTTGGACCTCGCGGGCGAGCGTCCCGCCGAGAGTCTGCTGGGACAGCGGTGGCTCGCGGACCTGTGGACCCGAGTTCCTCGTCGTGCCGGCGTGAGGGTCAGCCCCGCCGCACCCGCCCCGCGATCCGGCGGCCCAGCCGCCCCAGGGCGCTGACACGGTTCCAGTCCCGGAAGGCGTCGGCCCGGCCGCTGCTGCCCGTGCGTCCCACCATCGCCTCGACCTCCGCGACGGCCTCGCCCGACATGCCGCGTACGGCGGGGCGAAGAACGTCGTCGAGGAGGGCGGCGGCCACCGGCGGCCAGGCGCGGCCCGCGT
>NZ_NEUE01000284.1 GCF_002910905.1 Streptomyces sp. SM11
CTCCAGCGACCGGATGTGTGCGGCCTGGCAGCGACGGGCGAGCGCCCACTGATCATGACTGGCCTTGGTGATCGCCCCGGCGATCCGCGACGACGACACCTTCGTCAGCCCCCGCTTACGCGCAGCCCAGGAATCAGCACCAGGTTCCAGACCCTGCGCGCAGCGAACCTTCAGGTCACGTGAAGCGAGCACGCCCTGATGTTCACCGACCGCCCGCAGCACCCGCTCATCCTGCGGGGTGAGGTGTTTGAGACGGTCCCGGACCGCCACCCCCGAAGGTCCGGGCACCACGAACGGGCCGCCAACGCGCGCACACCATCCACCACCACACCCCCGCCCCAAAGCCGTGCAACCTGTCACCCGGCACAACGAGCAACCATCATCAAGGTCACCCATTCGACCCCAGAACACCCGTACCCGGTTTCCCGCCCTCACCCGTCACACCACCGAACCCACCCCCGGCGCCACAACCCACTCACGCACACCAAACCAGCAACAGCTCACAACCCCTGGCACGTATCTCTGTCATAAGCGGGGAGGGGCCGGCGGCGTCGCCGGCCCCTCCCCCTCGCTCCGCTGTCTCAGCCGATCCTGGTCAGCTTGTCGCCGAAGGCCGGCTCGGTCAGGTCGCTCTGCAGCACCACCGGCGCCGTGACCTTTCCGGTGCCGGTGCCCACGGTCACCATGCCGACCTCGCTCCCGGCCTTCGCGGCGCGGTCGATGCCCTTGCCGTTGTCGGTGACCTTGAGCTCGACCTCCAGGCCGGACCAGCCGACCGCCTTGAGGTTCTTGGAGGCGACCACCGGGGTCTGCCCGCCGAATCCGTTGTCCACGTATCCGACGACATCCCCCTTCTTCACCACCGTCGCCGAGGTAGCGGCCTCCTGCGCGTTCTTGATCAGCTTCAGGCTGTTCTGGAGGGACAGCTCCAGGCTGTCGTAGACCCGGCCGGTACCGGCCTGCTGGCCCATGACCGCTCCGTAGATCCAGAGCATCTTGCCGTCGACCTTGGTGTTCGCGGACCAGAGCAGGTTGCCGCCCGCCGGGGTGGAGGAGCCGGTCTTGATGCCGCTCACGCCCGGATTCAGCAGGAGGTTGTTGTTGTTGTAGATCTTGCCGTCGATGCCCTCGATCTCGATCTCGGGCATGTCAACGATCTCCCGGAAGACCTCGTTGCGCATGACCGCCTGTGCCAGCTTCAGCTGGTCGGTGGCCGTGGAGACGGTGGTCTTCTCCAGGCCGCTCGGGTCGGTGTACGTCGACCCGGTCATCCCGAGGTCCTTGGCCGCCTCGTTCATCTTGTCGAGAAACGCGTCCTCGGAACCCGCGTCCCAGCGGGCGAGCAGCCGCGCCGCGTTGTTCCCCGAGGGGATCATCAGCAGCTGGAGCATCTGCCGCTGGGAGAGCACCTGCCCCTTGGTCAGCGGGGCCGTCGACTCGTCGGGACGCTTGGACTCGTCCTCCGCCTTCTGGTCGACGGTGATCTTCTCGCCCTCCTCGTCACCCTTGAGGGGGTGCTCCTGAAGGATCACGTAGGCGGTCATGACCTTCGCGACGCTCGCGATCGGGGCCGGCTTCTGCGCCCCCTCCGAACCGAGCGAGCCGACGCCGTCCACCATCACGGCCGACTGCCCCTGGCCCGGCCAGGACAGCTTCGTCGCTCCGCCCTCGAAGGTGTACGTCGGCCTCGCCGTGAGCTCCAGCGAAGGCTCCGGCAGCGGGCGCATCACCTGCACGATCGCAAAGACGATCAGCAGGAGGAGCACCAGCGGGGTCCAGATCTTGACCCGTCGCACGGCGGTCCGGACCGAGGTCTCCGGCGGCGGCGGGGTGTTCGTCAGCTCGGCGAGCAGGTCGAGCGGCGGCCTCGGCGGCATTGGCTGCTGCCGGGTCCGCTCGGCCGCGGCCCAGGAGGGGGCCGCGGGCGCCGGAGCGGCGGGCGAACCGGTCTCCGGGGTGCGCACGGGTGCCTCGGGCACGGCGCCCGGTCCCGTCTCCGCCCTGGTCCCGTACTCCGGCTCCGGCTCCGGCTTGCGGGGCGCGGGGGCGGACCGCACGTCGTCGGAGCGCAGCGGCACGAACGTGCTCGTGCTCTCGGCCTCGCTCTCGGGCTTGCTCTCGGGCTTACTCTCGGGCTTGCTCTCGGGCTTACTCTCGGGCTTACTCTCGGGCTTACTCTCGGGCTTGCTCTCGGGCGGCGGGAGCTTCAGCGCGGTCGTCGCCTGGTCGACCCGCTCGGCAGGCTTGACCGCCTTTACCGCCTTGAAAATGGCGGTGGGCTGATCGATTCCTCGCAGGTCGGAGGCGTTGCCCGCGTCCGGCTCGGCGTCGGCCTCCGGCTCGGGATCCGGTTCCGCCGTCGCGGACGGCTCGGCCTTGCCGTCGGTCCCGGGCTCCGCGTCGGAGTCCGCATCGGCGTCGGAACCGGCCTCGGAGTCGGTGTCCACCGTCGGCTCGCCCTCTGCCGCGGCATCGACCCAGGCGGCCACCGCGGCACGCAGCCGGCCGTCCCCGGCCTCGGGCTCGTCCGCCGGCCCCTCCGCGGACGCCTGTGCAGGCGTCCGCACGTCGGACGCCTCCGCGTCCGTGTCCGGGCCCGTGCGGTCCTCGGCGGCTCCCGTGCCCTCCGGAGCCGTGGCGGCCTCCCCAGGGGCCGTGGAAGCCGCCACAGCCGCTCTCTCCGGCTCGGACGCACTTTCCGGAGCCGGCGCCGGCTCCGCCTCGGACTCACGCCGGGCGGCGTCCTCCGGAAGCCGGGGCCGGAAGACAGCGGTCGCCGAGTCGGACGCGGCTCCCGTGTCCGCATCCGTGTCCGCGCCTGGGTCACGGAACACGGCGAAGCGCGGGTCGCGTTCCTCCGCAGCCGCCCCCGACGACTTCTGCTGCTCCGTTTTGTCGGGGGACTCGCCCGCCACCGATGCCTCCTCATGCGCTGCGGGGCAACCCCGCGCTGTCCGAACCATCTACCAGTGTCCTGTGTGAACCCCTGGCCGAGCTGCTAGACGGTAACGACATACCTACTGGTTCCCGCACAAAGCAGCCAGGCGCTCTCGACAGATGAATGTGAGAGGGGTCACCCTGTCAGACATCCACGCGGGGAGGCATGGATGGGCAGGAGCCGCAGAACAATCCCGGAGGAGCTTCTGTTGCTCGCTCTGGACCCGACCACGGGTACCACAGCGCAGCCGCAGTCGCTCGACCTCGGCCTGGCCGGGGCACAGCTAGTGGAGCTGGCTCTGGCAGGACGGATAGCCCCTGACGGGGATCGTATCGCCGTGGTGATGCCACGGCCGACAGGAGATCCGACTCTGGACTCCGCACTGGAGCTGCTGCGCCGTCGTGGCAGCCCGGTTCGGGCGGTCCACTGGATCGGCGGGCCCCGCCTGGGGCTGCGCCAGATCTATCTCGCTCATCTGGAGCGGTGCGGCATGGTTCATGCCGTGGCGGGCCAGATGTGCGGAGTGCTGCCGACGACTCGCTACCAAGCGACGGAGACGGCGATCAGCCGGGACATCAGGAACCGGCTGGACAGCGCGATCCGCACCGGCGTACCGCCGGACCCGCGGACCGCGGCGCTCGCCGCACTGGCCCACGCGGTCGGACTCGGCAAACATCTGTACCCCGGGAACGAGGGGCGCTCGTCGCGCTCCCGGCTCCGGGACCTGATCAGGCACGACCCGATGGGCGGTCTCGTGGCGCACGCCGTGATGGACGTCCAGAACGGTGTGGCCGTCCAGCCACGCCGCACGCAGCAGGCAGCGGGCGTTCCGTTGCAGCCGCAAGCACAGGCCCGTCGCGGCAGCATGGCGCACACCGCCGCAAGCTGACCGTCCGGAGCCGGAAGCACCGGAAACAACAGCACACCGCCGTACCGTCGTCAGTCGTCACAGGACCCGGTCCGGGAGCCGCACCACGCACGGGGCAGCCGGTAGTCACCATCACCGGCTGCCCCGTGCGCTCGTGCACCGCCCCGCGCACCGGTGCGTACGCCCCCCGCGGCCTGCGTGTGGCCGTTTCCCAGCGCGGCCGGGGCAAGGGGTGGCAATCTGCTGAGCAGTAGATACGCACAGCTACATAGCCGGAGGTGCCGTTTCCGTGCCGTCCAACGTCAATCCCACTGTCAGGCGACGCAGGTTGGGCCAGGAGTTGCGCCGCCTGCGCGAACTCAAAGGCATGACGGCCGAAGAGGTGGCGGAGCGGCTGCTGGTCTCGCAGTCGAAAATCAGCCGACTGGAGAACGGGCGCCGCTCCATCAGCCAGCGCGATGTGCGCGATCTCTGCGGGGTGTACGAGGTCGAGGACGTCCGCATCGTCGACTCGCTCATGCAGATGGCCAAGGACTCCCGCCAGCAGGGCTGGTGGCACGCGTTCGGCGACATCCCGTACAGCGTCTACATCGGCCTGGAGACCGACGCGGAGTCACTGCGGGTGTACGAGCCCCAGATGGTCCCGGGCCTGCTCCAGACCCGGGCGTACGCCGCGGCCCTGATCAGCGGCGCGCTTCCCGAGGCCCCTCCGTCGGACATCGAGAAGCGGGTCAACGTACGTTCGCGGCGGCAGGACCGGGTCAACGCGCCGGAGAATCCGCTGCGGCTGTGGGCCGTGATCGACGAGTCGGCGCTGCGCCGGCGGGTCGGCGACAAGCAGGTGATGATCGACCAGCTGGAGCACCTCGTCGAGCAGTCACACCTGCCGCACGTCACCGTGCAGGTGCTGCCGTTCGACATGGGCGCGCACCCCGGCATCAACGGCCAGTACGCCATCTTGGAGTTCCCGGACGCCGCGGACTCCAGCGTCGTCTACATCGAGGGCGTCACGAGCGATCTCTACCTGGAGAAGGCGAATGACGTGCAGCGCTACAGCGTGATGTACGAGCACCTGCGGGCGCAGGCGCTGAACGTGGAGCAGACCCGGGAGTTCATCAGCAAGATCGCCAAGTCGTACACGAGCTGACCCGAACTGACACGAACTGACACGTCGTGTACGAGCCAGTCCGGGATCACGAGTGACTGGGCGGCGGCATGATATACCGCCGCCCACTCTCCACGGAAGGCCTACCAGGGAAAGACCATCCGGTCGAGTGAACGGCCATCTCATGGGCCGGGCTTGGCGAGTAGCGTCGATCACGCCAATCGGAATCAGGTTGGTGCGACTCACCCAACTCTCTGAACCGGAGTGAACATGACAATTCTTCAGGGTGCTACCGACAAGTGGACGAAGTCGTCGTACTCCGGGGGCAACGGCGCGTGCGTCGAGGTCAAGTCCCCGATCTCGCTGTCCATCGCCGTACGCGACTCGAAGGCCCCGGAAGGCCCCTCACTGACCTTCGTCCCCGGCGCGTGGAACGCGTTCGTGCGCGATGTCGCCACGGGCACGGTCGACGCCTGATCACGCGCCACCGATCACGCGTCACCGCGTCAAGGCACCACCGCACCACAGCGTCACCGCACCACCTGATGGAGCCCTCTCGACCGGTTCGCCGTCCTGGCCGAGGGGGCTCGGCACGACCCGTCACCGCCCCACCGCGTCACCGCCCCACCGCGTCACCGCAGCCGGTCGACGTACCGGTCCGTCCCGGGCACGGTCGGCACGAACGGGGCGACCAGCTCGACCCGCCCGAGACCGGACTCCGCGACCGCCACGTCCAGGCCGGTGAAGTGCTCTTCCCAGCAGGTCCGCGGATCCTCCTGGAGGAACCACAGCAGTGTCAGCCGGGTGCCGACCCCCTCGACCTGCTTCACGTACGTCATCCGGTCACCGGGCAGGGGTGTCGGCCGGAACACGGTGACCATGGCCGCGGGCGACCCCTTGAGCCGCTTCGGGAGATGGCGCGAACGCAGCCATTCCAGCAGCTCCGCCCGCCGTTCGGGCCCCTCGGCGTCGACGACCTGGAGAACGAGGCCAGCGTACGGGTGGTCGAGCGCGTGGAAGTCCCGGGGGCCGGCGGCTCCGTCGCGGTAGACGGTGGCCTCGTGGTCCTGGAAGGCCGTGAAGACGTGGGTCCGGTCCTGGTAGACCCGGCCGTCCCGATTCAGCCGCTTGTTGATGGCGACGGTCCACCTCATGTGGTCGTCGTAGCGCCCCTCGGTCACCCAGTACGTCGACAGGTAGCACCCCGTGCCGACCGGCCGGGCCACCGCCGACTCCTCCGGATACCGCAGCCCCTGGAGGTCCTTGGTGCCCACCCAGCGCCGCCCGGCGAACATCCACGGCATCGCCGTCGCACCCGCGTAGTAGTGGTCGTCCTCGTACCAGCGGTTGTACGCGTGCTCATGGCCCGGATGCGGTTCCACCATGGTGATCAGGGCGTGCCCCGGCCGGACCCCGTACGGCCCGGTCGCCGCCAGCTCGGCATACCTCTCGCTCCGTGTCCCGTCATCGCCCACCGTGTCTCCCTTCCCCTTCCATCGGGTCGCGCCTGCCCCTACTCTGACGCTCCGTCAGATGAACTTCCAGGGCCGGGAGGCACCGATGTCGCTCGCGGGGAAGACCGTCATCGTGTCGGGCGTCGGCCCGGGGCTCGGGCACCGGGTCGCGGAGACCGTGGTCCGGGACGGCGGGCGCGCGGTGCTCGGGGCGCGCACGGCGGCGAACCTGGCCAAGTCGGCCGCGGAGATCGACCCGGAGGGCCGGCACACGGCCCACCTGCCGACCGACATCACGGACGAGACGCAGTGCGAGGCGCTGGCGGCGCTGGCGGTGGAACGGTTCGGGGGCATCGACGCGGTGGTCCACGTCGCCGCCTGGGACAGCTGTTTCGGCGGGCTCCAGGACGCCGACTTCGCCACCTGGCAGTCGGTCATCGATGTGAACCTCCTGGGGACGCTGCGGATGACCCGGGCCTGCCTGCCCGCGCTCAAGGAGCGGGGCGGCTCGGTGGTGGTGATCGGCACGCAGTCCGCGGTGGCCGCTCCCTCCCAGGTGCGGCAGGCGGCGTACGCGGCGTCCAAGGGGGCGCTCACCTCGGCGATGTACTCCCTGGCCCGGGAGCTGGGCCCGGACAGGATCCGGGTCAACACGGTGCTGCCGGGCTGGATGTGGGGGCCGCCGGTGCAGGCGTACGTCCGGTTCGCCGCACACTCCGAAGGCGTACCGGAGTCCGAGGTGCTGGCCCGGCTCACCGAGCGGATGGCGCTGCCGGAGCTGGCCACGGACGGGGACGTGGCGGAGGCCGTCGCCTTCCTGGCCTCCGACCGGGCCCGGGCGATCACCGGCCAGTCACTGCTGGTCAACGCGGGCGAACTGATGCGCTGACGTGCCGACATGCCGACCTGCTGACGCACCGATGTGCCGACGTGCTGACGTGCTGACGTGCCGACACCCTGACGCACGCCCAGCCCAGGGCTGGAGCCCGACCTCAGCCCTCCAGCGCCCAGCCCCTCAGCCGCGCGGGTAGCGGGCCAGCCAGCCCGGGGCGACGGCCGCCGGGCTGTGCAGGGCAGGGCCCTGGGTCATCTCCATCGCGAAGTCGTCGGCCAGTTCGAGGAGCGTGGCCCTCCCCTCCAGCTCCGCGAGCCAGGCCGGCGGCAGCGCGGTCTCGCCGTGCAGCGCACCGAGCAGCGCACCGCAGACCGACCCGGTGGCACGGGAGGGGCCACTGTGGTTCACCGCGAGCCGCAGCCCGTGCCGGACGTCCTCGCTGACCAGCGCGCAGTACACGGCGACGGCGAGGACCTCCTCGGCGGCGTCGCTCGTGCCCAGCGCCTCGATCAGGGCCGGGCCCGGGATGCCCTGCCGCACGGAGCCGAGGGCCTGCCGCAGGGCCTCGGTCACCGGCTCGTGACCGGGGCGTTCGGCGAGCAGGGCCAGCGTGTGCTGCACGGAACCGTCCAGGCTCTCCCCGCGCGCCAGCCCGTGCACGAGTACGGCGAAGGCTCCGGCGGCCAGCTGGGCGGCGGGGTGCCCGTGGGACTGGGCCGCGCACTCGACGGCCAGTTGGAGCACCAGCCCCGGCTCCCACCCCACCAGGAGCCCGAACGGCGCGGACCGGGTGAGCGCGCCCGCGTCCCGGGCGGTGGGGTTCTTGGGCCGGTCGAGGGTGCCCATGACGGGGTCGCCGAAACCGCCCAGGCACTCCCGGGCGGGGTCGCGGCGGGCGTAGAGCCACTCCTCGGCTGCCAGCCAGCCGTTGTCCTCGCGCCGTTCGTCGGGCCCCCAGTCGTGCTGGGTGGCGGCCCAGCGCAGATGGGCCCGGTGCACATCGGTGGGCGGGTGCCAGGCTCCGGTGTCACGGCGGACCTGGGCGCGGATCAGCCCGTCGACGGTGAACAGGGTGAGCTGGGTGAGGGCGGTGACGGCGCCGCGTCTGCCGTGCGCGACGACGTAGTCGGTGACCCCTTCGCCCCCGTGGGCGGCGCGGATCTCCTCCAGCACGAGCTCGCTGACCCCGGCCCCGAGCGCGTCCCCGACGGCCCCGCCGAGCAGGGTCCCGCGGACCCGGCTGCGGAAGTCCTGCTGCTCGGCCCGGCCCCAGACCGCCGTGGTCCCTGTGCTCACCCCGCCCCCTCCCCGTCACCACCTGCTCGCCTGCGCGGGCCTCTGCGGGCGACCGCGCAAGCACTGTAATCGAACGGGAACGGGCGGTAGAGGGGGCGACCTGGGTACGTACGGGTATGTCGACGGACGTCCCGCAGGTCGTTTTTGACCGGGTGGGGAGGGCACCGGGAGGAGCCTCAGAGGTCCTCAGGAAGGATCCGGAAGTACGCGTACCGCCCCGTGAGCGGGCGCAGTGTACGGAAGTCCCGAATGTCCCGGGTCAGCACGGCGTCGGTGTCGTATGCGGCTGCCAGCGCGACATTGACCGCGTCGACAAAGTCAAGATTCAGCGCCCCGTAGCGCGCCCGCACGGTGAGTGCGGCATCAAGGAGATCCGCCGTCGGGGGCTCAAGGACGATCCGACGTTCCCTGACCCGCTCCGTGATCGAGCGCAGAATATGGTCAGCGGCGCGGCGGCCCCCTCGGGCCGTCGCCACATGATGGACCTCGGTGAGCGCGAGTGGGCTCGCCACCAGCAGACCGCACTGGTCGGCGGCCTTGCGCACCGCGAGGTGGGCCGGATCCGCGCTGTTGAAGAGGGCCAGCAGCCCGGACGTGTCAGCGACGACGATCACGCAGCGTGCCCTCGCCCTTGCGGCTCTCCTGCCCCATGAGCCCGGGTCACGGCGTCACGCACGTCATCACGGGTAATGGGGCCGCCCAGGTCGAACGTCTCGTCGTCGGTGACGATCGGCTCATCCCAGACGCGCTGGGCAAGGGCGATCCGGTGAATGCCCTCCCGGATCAGCTCCGCCTCGGACACGCCCAAGCGCACCGCCGCCTCTTTGATCAGGGCGAGATCCTCGTCGTCCGCATACACATTGGTCCGTTTCAGCGCCATACATCGATGGTACAGGTCCTGTACCGGCTGCGCAGCTCGCCGTCACCTCGCCCCCAGCCGCTCCCGCCGCGCCCGCGCCCACCCGTACCCCGGGTCCAGTTCCAGCGCCCGGTCGAGGTCCGCCAGCGCCTCCGGGATCCGGCCGAGCGCCTCCAGCGCGAGGGCCCTGCTGCCGTGCGCCCAGGCGTAGTCCGGGTCCAGGGCGAGGGCCCGGCCGTAGCAGGCGACGGCCTCCTCGTACCGGCCCGTCGCCCGGTACACCTCGCCCCGCTCCCCCTCCGTCCCGGCCAGCCCGGGGGACAGCTCCTCGGCCCGGTCCAGGTCGGCGAGGGCGCCCACCGGGTCGCCCAGGACGGTACGGACCCGGGCCCGCCTCACCAGCGCCCAGGTGTACTCCGGCCACAGGGCGATCGCCCGGTCGAAGTCGTCGAGCGCCTCCTCGGGCCGGCCCAGCGCATGGCGGACCAGGCCCCGGCTGCCGAGCGGCACCGCGTCGGACGGGTCCAGGGCGTGCGCCCGGTCCAGGACGGTCAGGGCCTCCTCGGGGCGGCCCATCCGCCGGTACGTCTCTCCTCGCTCGCGCACCGCCCAGGCCCAGGCGGGCGCGATCTCCTCGGCCCGGTCCAGGTCGGCGAGGGCCTCCTCGTAGCGGCCGAGCGACCGCAGGATCACCGCCCGGCCCTGGTGGGCGCGTTCGCTGCGCGGGTCCACGGCGATGGCCCGCCCGTGGTCGGACAGCGCGGCGTCGAACTCCCGGGCCCGGAAACGGTCCCAGGCCCGCGCCACGAGGGCGGCCGCCCGGTCCGTGTCGCTCAGCTCGGCACGGGTCAGCAGGAGCCCGAGGGCGGCGGTGGGGCGGGGGCCGTGGTCGGTTATGGCGGCGAGCAGGTCCCGGCCCCAGTCACGGAGTACGGCGTTGTCGGCGTCCTCGCCCGCCTCCGCGAGGGTCCGGGCCCAGTAGCGGGCGCGGGACGGCCGCTGATCGCACAGCGCGATCCCGGCGCGCAGGGCCTCGGGCAGCGCGGTGCGGGGGCGCGCGCAGAGCCGGTGGTAGAGCACGTCCAGGGCTGCCCGGCGCCATGGCTGAGAGGCCCAGAGGCGTTCCGGGTCGAGGCCCTAGGCCGCCGCGTCCCGCCGGGCGGCGAAGGCCTCGGCCAGCCGGTCGTGCGCCGCCTTCCACCGCTGCGGCGATCCGGTGCGCTGGAGGCGGAGCATCGGGGCCCGGACGACGGCGTGGTAGCGGGAGCGCCCGGTGTACGGCTCAGCGACGAACGGCAGGTCGTGCAGCCAGTCGTAGAGCCCCGGCACGGCGTGCGGCCCGTCCTGCGGTACGGCGACGGCGACCAGGTCCTCGTCGAACCGGCGGGGCAGCGCGCAGGCGAGCGCGGCCGCCCGGCGGGCCGGGTCGCTCTCCCCGGCCAGAAAGCGTTCGACGGCGGTGGCGTTCGCCTCACCGGCCGCACCGGGGTTGGCGGCGAGCGTCGACACCAGGACCGGCAGCCCGCCGGAGAGCCGCAGCACCTCCCGTACGGCGGGCTCCGCCACCACGCCGCGTCCGGTCAGGAGTCGGCGCGACTCCTCCTCCGTGAACGGCCCGAGCGGTACGTCGGCGACGAGACGGCCCCGGTCGCCCCAGTGCACCGGGTCGAGGCGGCGCTGACCGGCCAGGGTCAGGACGAGGTTGGCGGGCAGTCCGCCGTACCGCCCGGGGGTCAGCAGGTCCGCCAGCCACCGGTCCAGCTGGGGTGCGGTGCGCTCAAAGGTGTCCAGGAACAGGGCGACCCAGGGCACGGCGTCCGCGACCCGGCCGATCTCGGCGACGAACACCGGCGTGAGGACCCGTACCGGTTCCGCCAGCAGCAGGGCCTCCTCCTGCTGCCGGGCCCGGCCCCCGAACACCGCCCGCAGCCCGCCCGCGCCCCGGGCGACGACCGCCGGGTCGATGCCCCCGGCCAGCGCCCCGACCACCGGTATCGCCCCGGCCGCGATCAGCCCCGCCTGCGCGGCGGCGAGCGCCCCTGGCGAAGGACCCCCGGCCGAGGTCTCGTTGTCGGCCGCGAGCCGCCCGGCCGCGTCGTGGAGCGCGCGCCGGTACGTGGCGAGCAGCCGGTCCAGCGCCTTGAGCGGGTGCCCCTGCTCGGCGAACTGCCCGGCGATGGCTGCGAGTACGTCCGGCACGGAGTCGGCGCTCTCGTCGGCCGACGCAGTCAACGCCCCGAACTCCCCTGCCGCCTCGCGCCATTCCCGTACGAGCGAGGTCTTGCCGACCCCGGCGTTGCCCCGCACATGGAACACGAACCGGTGCCGTGGGTCCTCGGGAGGCAGCGCGAAATTGGCGCGGAACAGGTCGAGTTCGGCTTCCCGCCCGACGAAGGCGGCGCGGCGTTGGCCTTCGACGATCTGCTGGAGGGAGGGGCGGCGGGGGCTGGACGGTGACATGGGGTCAGTCTGTCAGCGGGCCCGGGTGCGCGGGAGTCGCACGGGCGCGGGCGGCATGCCGCACCTTCCGGGCCTGCGCGTGACGTGAATCACGGCGGTTGCTGCGATGACTTTGCCCGCCCGGCGTGGTCTCTTCAGGCGAAACCGCAGTTCAGCGATCCCGGAGGGCCCCACCATGCGAAAGATCGTCCACTTCGTCCACACCTCGCTGGACGGCAACATCGAAGGCCCCAACGGCGAGTTCGACTGGCCGGCCATGGGTCCCGAGCTGTCCGCGTACTCCTTCAGCCTGGTGGAGCGGGCCGACACCTTCCTTTACGGCCGGCCGGTCTGGGAGATGATGGCCGGCTACTGGCCGGACGTCGAGTCGATCTCCGACGACCCGCACGACCTCAAGTTCGCCCCGGTCTGGCGCAGCAGCCCCAAGATCGTGTTCTCGCGCACCCTGACCGAGCCCGGCCACGGCGCACGCGTCATCGGCGGTTCGCATCTGGTCGAGGAGGTCACCGCCCTCAAGGCCGAGCCGGGCAAGGACCTGCTGCTGATGGGCGGCGCCTCCCTGGCCGCGGAGCTCACGGCCCACGGCCTGATCGACGAGCACCACGTCGTCGTGCATCCGGTCGTCCTCGGCGGCGGCAAGGCGCTCTTCCCGGAATCCGCGGAGCGACTCGAACTCCAGCTCCTCGAATCCCGGACGTTCGACTCCCGGACCGTGCTCCTGCGCTACGGCCACTGACCCGACCTGGCGGAGGCGGCTTCCTCCGCCGCGGAGCAGACGAACATGATGACCCGCGTCCGTACGGGATGAACAACGGGTGGGCCCATGCCCTTCATCTGCCACCTGCTACCTGTTACCTGTCACCTGCGTCCGGGAGCCGCTGCCCCCGGCTGTGCGCGACGACCAGCACCTCCCGCAGGGACAGGACGGCCTGCGTCAGCGCGAACCGTACGGCGACCTCACCGGCCGCCTGGTCCGCCAGCACTTCGCGCGCTCCTTCGAGTACGACGTTCCCGCACTCGATCTGTTCCTCCTCCATCTCGTCGGCGAGCCGGGAGAGCCTGCTGTCCGGGTTGCGGGTGCTCAAGTAGCAGGGCTTGCCTTCGAGGGACCTCCAGGGGAGGAGGCGGAGCTGCGAGGTGTCGGTCATGTCGTTTCGTTCCTTAGCGCGAGGAGGTGCCTCTGACGGGTGGCGATCACCGTTCGTGGCCCCATCGTCACGGTCGGCGCCCTACGCTCGACAGAGGCACGCGATTGCCTGCGAACAGGACAACGGCGAGGGCTCGGGGAGTCGGGGATGACCGAAGTCGCGGAAGCGGAAGCGGAGTCGGGGCGCGCGGCACTGGGGAGCGCCCTGCGGTACCTAAGCCTTGATCCACCGAAGTGGTTTGAGTGTGATCTTCTGATCGGTTTCTGGGCCGGTTCGGGTCGGTGGCTGGGTATGGGCAGGTTGTATCCGCTGGTTTGCCCAGCTTTTCCACGGTGTGGTTCCGGTCGGGCCCTTGCGGGCGGGTGGACGGGGGCTGTTCGTGTCAGCCGGGTGGCCCGTGGGCGGTGTCGAGCAGGTGTGTCCAGGCGTGCTGCCAGGGCCAGTTGCGTGGCAGGTGCAGGGTGATGCGCCGTGCTGAGCGGGCGATCCGGGCCGGAACGTGGACGAGGTGGGTGCGGATCGTGGTGGTGGTGGCCCTGGCGTGGAACGTGGAGGCCAGCGCGCCGGCGGCCCGCAGCAGGTTGTAGGTCATCGCCCACAGCGTGAGCCAGGCGGCGTTGGCGTTGAAGTTTCCGGACGGAAGGTGGGCCAGAGCCCCGGCTTTGCTGTCGGCGATGACCTGCTCGATGACGGCGTGGTGACGGTGTTCCTGCTCGGCCTGGAGCGTCGGGGCGGGCTGGTCGGTGAAGAACGGGTGGTAGCGCCAGACGGGAAACAACTCGCCCTGTTCGCCCACAACGGCGGGTTTGGCCAGGTCACGGACCCGGCGCACGATCAGCCGGGCGGTGACCCGTTCGCTCTTCTTGCGGCCGGTGAACGCGGTGTAGGCGGGTATCTCGGCGACTTCGGCGTTGGAGATGAGTTCGCCGGTCTCCGGGTCGGGCACCGCGGTGGGGTAGGTGATCTGCTGCCATGCCCCGTCGGGAATGCCCAGGACGGCCCGTTTGATGGAGGGGTTCATCCCGCAGGTGATCGAAAAGCGGGCTCCGGCCCGGCGGCAGGCGGCGATCACCCCGCCGTTGTAGAACTGCGAGTCCGCTCGCAGGATCCGGGTGCCGGTGCAGCCCGCCTCGGCGGCGGTGGCGAGTGCCTCGCTGACGAATTTCGGGGCTCCACGGGAATCGGCTGCCTTGCCGCGGCGCATCCGTACTGCGGCGATCACCGGGCGCGACTGTGGGGTGCAGATCGTGGCGAGCAGGGGGTGCATGGTGCGGATGCCCTTGAACCGGCCGTACTCGGCGCCCTGCTTGGCCCGGCCGTAGACCCGTTTGTGGGTGGAGTCGACGTCGATGAACGCCGTCGTGCCGGAGCCGGGCAGCAGGGGGGTGTGGGCGGCCAGACCGGCGAGGAACCTGCGGTGGACGGCGTGGAGTTGGAGTGCGTGGCCGTGGGTGAACGCGCGGAGGAACGTGCCCAGCGTGGACGGCGCGCGGATCCCCCGGAACAGGGCCGGCATCGCACCGTGCCGCAGCACGTGGAGGTCGTCGATACTGTCCGCCCCCGCCGCCATGCCGGCCACGATGCTGCTGACCTTGGCACCCGCCGCGGCCCCCGCGCCGTTCGCTGTCCCGGTCAGCCTCACCTTCTGGGCCACCAGACGCGAAAGACCACACCGCTCGGCCAGCCGCATCACCGGAACCAGCCCGGCCAGCGCGACCAGATTCGGATCATCGAACGCAGCGGAGACCGCCGCCGGCGTATGGGAAACTTGCATCTCGGAAGTGCCTTGCCGATCGTGCGTGCTGGAAGCCTGAAGAACTCCCATCATCACAGGTCACAAGGCACTTCCTCGTTTCCGGAAGAGTCATCCACAGACATCACGTCGGTGGATCAAGG
>NZ_NEUE01000285.1 GCF_002910905.1 Streptomyces sp. SM11
CCTTGATCCACCGACGTGATGTCTGTGGATGACTCTTCCGGAAACGAGGAAGTGCCTTGTGACCTGTGATGATGGGAGTTCTTCAGGCTTCCAGCACGCACGATCGGCAAGGCACTTCCGAGATGCAAGTTTCCCATACGCCGGCGGCGGTCTCCGCTGCGTTCGATGATCCGAATCTGGTCGCGCTGGCCGGGCTGGTTCCGGTGATGCGGCTGGCCGAGCGGTGTGGTCTTTCGCGTCTGGTGGCCCAGAAGGTGAGGCTGACCGGGACAGCGAACGGCGCGGGGGCCGCGGCGGGTGCCAAGGTCAGCAGCATCGTGGCCGGCATGGCGGCGGGGGCGGACAGTATCGACGACCTCCACGTGCTGCGGCACGGTGCGATGCCGGCCCTGTTCCGGGGGATCCGCGCGCCGTCCACGCTGGGCACGTTCCTCCGCGCGTTCACCCACGGCCACGCACTCCAACTCCACGCCGTCCACCGCAGGTTCCTCGCCGGTCTGGCCGCCCACACCCCCCTGCTGCCCGGCTCCGGCACGACGGCGTTCATCGACGTCGACTCCACCCACAAACGGGTCTACGGCCGGGCCAAGCAGGGCGCCGAGTACGGCCGGTTCAAGGGCATCCGCACCATGCACCCCCTGCTCGCCACGATCTGCACCCCACAGTCGCGCCCGGTGATCGCCGCAGTACGGATGCGCCGCGGCAAGGCAGCCGATTCCCGTGGAGCCCCGAAATTCGTCAGCGAGGCACTCGCCACCGCCGCCGAGGCGGGCTGCACCGGCACCCGGATCCTGCGAGCGGACTCGCAGTTCTACAACGGCGGGGTGATCGCCGCCTGCCGCCGGGCCGGAGCCCGCTTTTCGATCACCTGCGGGATGAACCCCTCCATCAAACGGGCCGTCCTGGGCATTCCCGACGGGGCATGGCAGCAGATCACCTACCCCACCGCGGTGCCCGACCCGGAGACCGGCGAACTCATCTCCAACGCCGAAGTCGCCGAGATACCCGCCTACACCGCGTTCACCGGCCGCAAGAAGAGCGAACGGGTCACCGCCCGGCTGATCGTGCGCCGGGTCCGTGACCTGGCCAAACCCGCCGTTGTGGGCGAACAGGGCGAGTTGTTTCCCGTCTGGCGCTACCACCCGTTCTTCACCGACCAGCCCGCCCCGACGCTCCAGGCCGAGCAGGAACACCGTCACCACGCCGTCATCGAGCAGGTCATCGCCGACAGCAAAGCCGGGGCTCTGGCCCACCTTCCGTCCGGAAACTTCAACGCCAACGCCGCCTGGCTCACGCTGTGGGCGATGACCTACAACCTGCTGCGGGCCGCCGGCGCGCTGGCCTCCACGTTCCACGCCAGGGCCACCACCACCACGATCCGCACCCACCTCGTCCACGTTCCGGCCCGGATCGCCCGCTCAGCACGGCGCATCACCCTGCACCTGCCACGCAACTGGCCCTGGCAGCACGCCTGGACACACCTGCTCGACACCGCCCACGGGCCACCCGGCTGACACGAACAGCCCCCGTCCACCCGCCCGCAAGGGCCCGACCGGAACCACACCGTGGAAAAGCTGGGCAAACCAGCGGATACAACCTGCCCATACCCAGCCACCGACCCGAACCGGCCCAGAAACCGATCAGAAGATCACACTCAAACCACTTCGGTGGATCAAGGCTTAGGCTGACGGTCATGACATGGCTGATCACAGGCGGGGCGGGATACATCGGGGCACACGTGGCGCGGGCCTTGGTGGCGGCGGGTGAGCGGGTGGTGGTTCTCGACGACCGCTCCAGCGGCATCGTGGACCGGCTGCCGGACACCGTCACGCTGGTGGAGGGCTCTGCCTCCGACCGGGAGCTGCTGGACCGGACACTGGCCGACCACGCGGTGAGCGGTGTGGTGCATCTCGCGGCGAAGAAGCAGGTCGGCGAGTCCGTGGAGAAGCCGCTGCTGTACTACCGGGAGAACATCACCGGGCTGGGCGTGCTGCTGGAGGCCGTGGTCGCGGCCGGGGTGCGGCGCTTCCTGTTCTCGTCCTCGGCCGCCGTCTACGGCGTACCGGACGTGGACCTCATCACGGAGGAGACGCCCTGCCTCCCGATCAACCCGTACGGCGAGACCAAGCTCGCCGGGGAGTGGCTGGTGCGGGCCACCGGGAACGCCCACGGGATCTCGACCGCCTGCCTGCGGTACTTCAACGTGGCGGGCGCCGCCGCGCCGGAGCTCGCGGACACCGGGGTCTTCAACATCGTGCCGATGATGTTCGAGCGGCTGACGCGCGGCGAGGCCCCGCGGATCTTCGGCGACGACTACCCGACGCCGGACGGCACCTGCATCCGTGACTACATCCATGTCGCCGACCTGGCGGAGGCACATCTCGCCGTGGCACGGCGGCTGGACGAGGCGGGCGCCGGCGACCTGACGCTGAACGTCGGCCGGGGCGAGGGGGTCTCCGTACGGGAGATGGCCGAGGTGATCTGCGAGGTGACGGGCCACGACCTGAAGCCGGTGGTCGAGCCGCGCCGGGCCGGTGACGGGCCGAGGGCGGTGGCCTCGGCCGCGCGGATCACCGAGGAGCTGGGCTGGACGGCGCGGCGGAGCGTGCGCGAGATGGTGGAGTCGGCCTGGGAGGGCTGGTGCCTGCGTCACCCCGAGGCCCGTTCGTGATCGGTTGCGGGTGGCGTCGGTGATCGTGTCAGCGCCCTGACCTGCGGGACGTTTCCGCAGGTCAGGGCAGATGACAACGGTGTTCAGTGCCGTGTTGCCTCATACCCCCCACCCGTAGTTCACTGACCACGTCGGGCGGTTTCGCACCGGCGCTGTCGCACGGACCTGGAGGAGTTTCGCATGGGGGCTGGCCACGATCACGGGCATACACACGGCGGGCCGCCGCCGACCGGCACGGCCGCCGCCGCGTACCGGGGCAGGCTCCGGGTCGCCCTGGGGATCACGCTGAGCGTGATGGTCATGGAGATCGTCGGCGGGGTGCTCTCCGACTCGCTGGCCCTGATCGCGGACGCCGCCCACATGGCCACCGACGCCCTGGGGCTCGGGATGGCGCTACTCGCCATCCACTTCGCCAACCGTCCGGCCGGCCCGAACCGCACCTTCGGCTTCGCCCGTGCGGAGATCCTGGCGGCGCTCGCGAACTGTCTGCTGCTGCTGGGGGTCGGCGGCTATCTGGTCTTCGAGGCGGTCGAGCGGTTCATCACCCCGGCCGAGACGAAGGGCGGCCTCGCCATCGCGTTCGCCGCCGTCGGCCTGGTGGCCAACATCGTCTCTCTCTCGCTGCTGACGCGGGGACAGCAGGAGAGCCTGAACGTGCGGGGCGCCTATCTGGAGGTGCTGGCCGACACCCTGGGCTCGCTCGCCGTGATCATCTCGGCGGGCGTCATCATGGCGACCGGCTGGCAGCCCGCCGACCCGATCGCCTCCCTGGTGATCGGCCTGATGATCGTCCCCCGGACGGTGAAACTGCTGCGGGAGACCCTGAACGTACTCCTGGAGGCGGCGCCCAAGGGCGTGGACATGGCGGAGGTACGGGCCCACATCACGGCGCTGCCCGGGGTCCTGGACGTCCATGACCTGCACGCCTGGACGATCACCTCGGGGATGCCGGTGCTCTCGGCGCATGTGGTGGTGCGCCAGGAGATGCTCGACTCGATAGGGCACGAGAAGGTGCTGCACGAGCTGCAGGGCTGCCTCGGGGACCACTTCGACGTGGAGCACTGCACCTTCCAGCTGGAGCCGAGCGGTCACGCGGAGCACGAGGCGCGACTCTGCCACTGAGAGCCGCCGAGTCGCGCGCCCCTGAGCGCCGCCGAGGCGGTGCTATGGTGGTTTCGCTGAGACGTTCGAGTCTCGTGGTGGAGCGGAACCCGGTGTCACCGGGACCCCTTTCGAGAGGAGCTGAGGTTGATGACGTTCGCGACGACGCCTTCCCGGCGCAGCAATCGGTCCTCCCTCATCTCCCGGGTTTCCGGCTAGGTCCCTTTTCTCCGGATCAGGTCGGAGCCCTCACACCCAAGGGTTCCCACGTTGACCGACCACACTGACGACGCCTCGCGCACCGAGGCGTTCTTCACCCTGCACCACCGCCTTCCCCGGCAGAGCCCCGGCTCCGACGCGACCACGCGCCGGCTGCTCGCTCTCGCCGGTCCACTGCCCGACCGTCCGCGCGTCCTCGACCTGGGCTGCGGTCCGGGCCGGGCCGCTCTCCTGCTCGCCGCCGAGGCGGGCGCCGAGGTGACCGCGGTCGACCTGCACCAGCCGTTCCTGGACGAGCTGCGCGAGGCGGCCGGGGCCCGTGGCCTCGACGACCGCGTCCGTACCGTCCGGGCCGACATGGGCGACCTCACCGGCCCCGCGTTCCCCGAAGGGTCCTTCGACCTGATCTGGGCCGAGGGGTCGGCGTACTGCATCGGGTTCGACACCGCCGTCCGCGACTGGCAGCGGCTGCTGGCCCCGGGCGGCGTGATGATGATCTCCGAGTGCGTCTGGACCACGGACGCGCCGTCGGCCGGGGCGCGCGGCTTCTGGGACCGCAACGGTCCCCTGCGCACTCTGCCGGAGACCACCGCGGCGGCCGTCGCCGCGGGCTGCACGGTCGGCGCCGTGCTGGTCCAGCCCGAAAGCGACTGGGACGAGTACTACGTACCGCTCGCCGAACGGGTCGGGAGCACCGCCCCGGGCGCTCCAGCTATGGAGTGGGCGCTCGCGGCCACCCGCGAGGAGCTGGCCGGACGGCGGGAGCACGGCACGGAGTACGGCTACGCCGGGTATGTGCTGCGCCCGGCCGATCCGCGGTGGACCACCCGTCCGGAGACACCGGCGGACCGTACGGCTGTGCATGCGGTCAACGCGGCCGCGTTCCCGACCCGGGACGAGGCTGACCTCGTGGACGCCCTGCGGGCCGACGCCGAGGCCTGGCTGCCGGAGCTCAGCCACGTCGCCGAGGCGCCGGACGGGTCGCTCGCTGCGTACGCGCTGCTGACCCGCTGCCGGGTCGGCGATGCCCCGGCTCTCGCGCTGGCCCCGGTGGCCACCACTCCCGCGTACCAGCGGCAGGGTGCGGGGCGGGCCGTGGTGCGGGCGGTGCTGGACGCCGCCCGGGTGCGTGGTGAGGCGCTGGTGCTGGTGCTCGGTCATCCCGAGTACTACCCGCGCTTCGGTTTCCTGCCGGCCTCACGCTACGGAATCCGGCCAGGTTTCGAGGTGCCGGACGAGGCGATGATGGCCCTGGTACTGGACGATTCCGTCCCGGTTCCGGCGGGCATGATCCGCTATCCGGCGGCCTTCGGGGTCTGACGGCCCGTCCGTCCCGCCGCGCTCGGGGGCCGCGGCGGGGCGGACATGCCCGGACCCGAAGTGCGGACAAGCGGCTTTTGTACGGCAGACTTGACCGGACTCCAGGTGCCCGGCGCACGAGGCCGGGGACCAAAGCGAAGGATGGGTATGCCGACCACACCAGCCACCGCGACGCACAGCTCGTCGAACGGCACCGCAGAAGCGATCATGCTCGAACTGGTCGACGAGAACGGCACCACCATCGGCACCGCGGAGAAGCTGGCGGCCCACCAGGCCCCCGGGCAGCTGCACCGCGCGTTCTCCGTGTTCCTCTTCGACGAGCAGGGCCGGCTCCTGCTCCAGCGCCGGGCGCTCGGCAAGTACCACTCTCCCGGCGTCTGGTCGAACACCTGCTGCGGACACCCGTATCCCGGCGAGGCCCCGTTCGCGGCCGCCGCCCGGCGTACGCACGAGGAGCTGGGGCTCTCGCCGTCGCTGCTGGCCGAGGCGGGCACGGTCCGCTACAACCACCCGGACCCCGCGTCGGGTCTGGTGGAGCAGGAGTTCAACCACCTGTTCGTGGGAATGGCGCAGGAGGCGCTGAAGCCGGACCCCGAGGAGGTCGGGGAGACGGCCTTCGTGACGGCGGCGGAGCTGGCGGAGCGGCACGCGCGGGCACCGTTCTCGGCATGGTTCATGACGGTGCTGGACGCGGCACGGCCGGCGATCCGCGAGCTGACGGGGCCCTCGGCGGGCTGGTGACCCTCCGCCCGGTCGCGTACGGGGCGGTCAGAGCTGCGTCTTCAACGGCAGCGCCGCCCAGATGATCTTCCCGCCGCTCGCGGTGTGCTCGACGTCGCAGGTGCCGCCCGCCTCCGCGGTGATGACCTTGACCAGCAGCAGCCCCCGGCCGCCGGTCTGCGCGTAGTCCGTCTCCAGGGCGGTGGGGCGGTAGGGGTGGTTGTCCTCGACCGAGACTCTGACCCAGTCGGCGCCGATGGCCACCTCGACGGCCAGCTCGGGCGAGAGGAGCGCCGCGTGCTTGACGGCGTTGGTGACCAGTTCCGAGACGATCAGCAGGAGCCCCTGGAGGGTGTCGTCCTCGATCGGCACTCCCTGCCGGCCGAGGAGATCGCGTACGGCGTGCCGGGCGCTGGGCACGGACGCGTCCACCGCGGGGGCGGTGAAGCGCCACACTCCCTCGTACGACACGGGGTCGGCGGGGGCACTCCCGAGGCTCTCCATCGTCCGGCACCAGCTCTCACTCGCACTGCACTGACCGTCGAGTAAAGAGTGTTGGGAATGGCTTGGTCAGGACCGTGCCACTGATCGGAAGTAGCCAGGTATCGGCGCTATTCGACCAAACACGCACATCTTTGCCAGCCCGGGGACTACTTCTGTTCTTCTTCTGGTGACGTGATCGGCTCGTCCGGGGTCGGGGCAGTTTCATCGAGCCGCTCCGAGACCATGCTGACGATGCGCCGGCCGCCGACGCCGATGGCGATCAGGCCGAGCCCGTCGAACAACAGGGCCAGCGAGAAGAAGCAGCCCAGAACATACAGACTGCTGTGCGGCCAGTCGAACAGCACCAGCAGCCCCAGCAGCAGGCCGAAGGCTCCCTGGAACAGCGTCCAGCCCATCTGTGGGCCGCGCACCACGACACTGCCGACCAGCCGGAAGACCCCACCGGTCAGGAAGAGCAGGGCGGCGAACATGGTCAGCGCCTCGGCCGTGCCCTCGGGGTGCTTGATGACGACGACGCCCGCGGCGAGGTTGAGGGCCGCGACCACGACGCCCAGCCAGAAGTAGTTCGTGCCGCGCGACTCGATCGCGTGCAGCAGCCCGACCAGACCACCGACGAGCAGCAGCCAGCCGAAGAGCAGCATCGAGGTGAGAGTGGCGACGCCGGTGTGGACGAGGCCGATGACGCCCGCGATCACCAGCAGCGTGCCGAGCAGCGCGAGCCAGCCGAAACTCCGGCTCAGCTTCCGGCCCTCGGCGGTGGGTTCGTTCATCGACAGCTCCTTACGGTGCGTGCCCGCTTCGCGACCCCTTCTTGATCATAGGTTCGAACCTCCCGGATAGCATCCGGCCCATGGACCGTACGGAACCCCGCCTGATCCCGTCCGTCGAGCGCGGCGTCGCCACCGTCATGATCACGAACCCCGCCAAACGCAACGCGATGACCGCCGCGATGTGGCGGAGCCTGCCGGAGCTGCTGGAGCGGCTGGCGGCCGACCCGGCGGTCCGCGTACTGGTGCTGACCGGGGCCGGGGACACCTTCTGCGCCGGGGCAGACATCTCCACACTACGGGAGGGCGCGGACACCGCCCAGGGTCTGGCGGTGGCGGCCGAGGAGGCGCTCGCCGCGTTCCCCCGGCCGACGCTGGCCGCGGTGCGCGGCTACTGCGTGGGCGGCGGCAGCCAGCTCGCGGCCGCCTGCGATCTGCGGTTCGCGGAGGAGGGGGCCTCCTTCGGAGTCACCCCGGCCAAGCTGGGCATCGTCTACCCCGCCTCCTCCACCCGGCG
The DNA here is from genome assembly GCF_002910905.1 of Streptomyces sp. SM11. Lineage (GTDB taxonomy): Bacteria > Actinomycetota > Actinomycetes > Streptomycetales > Streptomycetaceae > Streptomyces. The sequence continues at coordinate 7,820 of NZ_NEUE01000285.1, forward strand.
GCTCGTCGCCCTCGTCGGGCCGGGCACGGCCAAGCACCTGCTGTTCTCCGGCGAGCTGATCGACACGGAACGGGCGCTGCGCACCGGCCTGGCCGACGAGGTGCTGCCCGCGGGCGGCCTGGGCAAGCGGGTCGAGGAGTACGTACGGGTCCTGGCGTCCCGGTCCCTGCTCACCCAGGCCGCGGCGAAGGAGTTCGCCGCGGGCCGGACGGACCGGGACGCGTACTGGACCGGTGAGGCACGGGGAAGCGGTGACACGGCGGAGGGCGTCACCGCCTTCCTGGAGCGGCGCGCGCCCCGGTTCACGTACACCACCGGACCTACCGGGTGAGGAGGCGTACCCCGGGCCCTACTGAGTGATGGGGTGCACCCCCTAGTGAACAGCGTGACGGCTCTTGGCCCGCCACTCCTCGACCAGGGCCGCCGGGGCCTTCTCCGGCGAACCGCAGTCGTAGGGCGGCTGCGGGTCGTACTCCGTGAGCAGCTGCACCGAGCGTGCCACGTCGTCGCCCGCGATCCGGCCGAGCAGGGTCAGCCCCATGTCGATGCCGGAGGAGACCCCGGCGGCGGTGACGTACTTGCCGTCGAGCACGACGCGCTCCCCGCTGGGCTCGACGCCGAACTCCTTCAGCGCCTGCAGCGCCAGCCAGTGCGAGGTGGCCCGCCGTCCCTTGAGGAGTCCGGCCGCCGCCAGCAGCAGCGACCCGGTGCAGACCGAGGTGGTCCACGTGCTGGTGACGTCGACCGCGCGCAGCCAGCCGAGCAGGGCCTCGTTCTCCATCTGGTCGCCCTGGCCGGGGCCGCCCGGCACGATCACCAGATCGGGCGACGGCACCTCGGCGAGCGTCTTCTCCGCGACGAGCGCGAGGCTCCCGCTGTCGTTGCGGACGGGGCCGGTCCGTTCGGCGACGAACACGGTCTCGGCGCCGGGCGCACGGCTGAGGATCTCGTAGGGGCCCACCGCGTCCAGGGCGGTGAAACGGTCGAAGAGCAGGATGGCGATCTGCACGGGAGCTGCCTCTCGGTTCGGTCGGTCGGGTGGTGCGGTTCAGGTGCCGGCCGCGGGGGTGCGGAAGCGGCGGCGGTATTCGGCCGGCGCCGTCGCGAGGGTCTTCACGAAGGCGCGGCGCATGGCCTCCGGGGTGCCGTAGCCGCTGGCGCGGGCGATCCGCTCGACGCCGTCGGCGGTGTCCTCCAGGAGCCGGCGGGCGTGCTCCAGGCGGACGCGCTCGACGTACCGCCCCGGGGTCGTTCCGGTCTCCGCGCGGAACGCGCGGGCGAAGTGCCGGGGCGAGAGCCGGGCGCGGGCCGCGAGGGCGTCGACCCCGAGGTCGGCGTCGGGGTGCTGGGTGATCCAGTGCTGGATCTCGCGCAGCGGTTCGCGCTGTGCGGTCTGGGCGCTGAGCTGGGCGCTGAACTGGGCCTGGTTGCCGGGGCGGCGCAGGAACACCACGAGGTGCCGGGCGATGTTCAGTGCGAGGTCCCGCCCGTGGTCCTCCTCGACGAGCGCGAGGGCCAGGTCGATGCCCGCGGTGACGCCCGCCGATGTGGCCAGCCTCCCGTCCCGTACGAAGATCGGTTCGGGGTCGACGCGGACGGCCGGGTAGTCGCGGGCCAGCTGCTCGCAGTGGTTCCAGTGGGTGGTGACCCGGTGTCCGTCCAGCAGGCCCGCCCGGGCCAGCAGCAGCGCCCCGGTGCACACGGAGACGAGCCGCTCCGCCCGCGGCGCGTGCTCCCGCAGCCAGTCGGTCAGCTCCGGGTGGGAGCCGCGGGTGCCGTGTCCGCCGGGCACCAGCAGCGTGTGCGGTACGGGTGCGTCGGCCAGGCCGCTGTCGGGCACCAGGGTCAGGCCGCAGGTGGACCGGACGGGGCGGCCGTCGAGCGAGGCGGTCCGCAGATCGTAGGAGACCCCGGCCGACCGGGAGGCGCCCGCGAAGACCTCCATCGGGCCGCTCACGTCGAGGCTCTGGACTCCGTCGAAAAGGACGACGAGCACGGTTCGCTGCTTCACGTCCGCCATCCTGGGTGGCGGACGGCGATGGCCGCAATGACGAGTAGCCCTCCTTTCCTGCCATCGGCCTCCTGTGGACCTGCCATCGGTCCACCCGGGGAGAATCGTCCCTTCTCCCCGGGGTTACGCGTCGTACCGACCAGTCGGTAACGTGCCTGTATGAGTACTCTTCCGGCCCGCGCGGAGCGCCGCTGCCACAACGCCGTCAACCCGCTGCACTCGTGTCTCTTCTTCTCCCCCGACCTGGGTACGGAGATGGCAAAGATCGGCATCGAGGACCAGAGCGCCGCCTATTTCGCGACCCGGGCGGCCGCGCTCGGTGCGGTGGGGGCGGGGACCGTCGGCGCCACCTTCTACAACTTCAACCCGGTGCTGGTGGCCCGACATGTGCCCGCCGTCTGGGAGACCGCGTCCCCCGACGTGGTCCTCGGGGCCCGGATGCGGGCGGCGGACTCGACGCTGCGGCGGCTGCTCGGCGAGGAGATCATCGCCTCCGACGAGATGGCGGAGGCGGCCCGGCTCGCGCTGCGCGCCACCGAGGCCTGCACCCCGCACGCCCGCCCGCTGTACGCCGCGCACGCGGATCTTCCGGTGCCCGAGGAGCCGCACCTGGCGTTCTGGCACGCGGCGACCCTGCTGCGTGAGCACCGGGGCGACGCGCATCTCGCCGCCCTGCTCGCGGCCGGCCTGGACCCGCTCGAATCGCTCGTCAGCCACACGGCGACCGGCAAGGGCATGGCGATCCGCTGGATCCTGTCCTCCCGGGGCTGGCGCCGCACCGACTGGGAGGCGGCCTCCGGCCGGCTGCGGAAGCGCGGGCTGCTGGCCGCCGGCGAGGAGTTGGCGCTGACCGAGGCCGGCACGGCGCTGCGGGCGGAGGTCGAGGAGGCGACGGACCGCATGGACACCGCCCCGTACGAACACCTGGGCGCGGAGGGCGTGGAGCGGCTCACCGAGCTGGGACGCGGCTTCCTGTTCACGGCCGCCGCCGCAGGTGCGTTCCCGGCCTCGGCGACCGGCCGGGGCTGACCCGCGGCAGACCCTGACGCCGTCCGGAGCCCTCGCACGCGATGCCGGGGCTCCGGCGTGTTCGTCGAGGTCACGCGACACGGCCCCCGGCCACGCGGCACAATGCAGGCCAGGGGGGATGCCCCCCGGCAAGCAAGAACGTGCTCATCGCGACACGAGCACGGCCAGCACAGCCAGTACGAGAAGGCGAGTCGGGAAAACCGTGACGACGTCCATCGAAGGCAGGATCGCCGAGGAGCTCGGCGTACGTGAGCGACAGGTCAGGGCCGCCGTCGAGCTGCTCGACGGCGGATCGACCGTGCCGTTCATCGCGCGCTACCGCAAGGAGGCGACCGAATCCCTCGACGATGCGCAGTTGCGCACGCTGGAGGAACGGCTGCGCTATCTGCGGGAGCTGGAGGAGCGGCGTACGTCGATCCTGGAATCCGTGACCCAACAGGGCAAGCTCGACGCGGCTCTGGAGGCGAGCATCAGGGCCGCCGAGACCAAGGCGCGCCTGGAGGACATCTATCTGCCGTTCAAGCCGAAGCGGCGGACGAAGGCGCAGATCGCCCGGGAGGCGGGTCTTGAACCGCTGGCGGACGGTCTGCTCGGCGACCGGTCGGTCGATCCGCTCGCGGCGGCCGCCGCGTTCGTGGACGGCGAGAAGGGCGTCGCGGACGCGGCCGCCGCTCTGGACGGCGCCCGGTCGATCCTCACCGAGCGTTTCTCCGAGGACGCCGACCTGACCGGCGAGCTGCGCGAGCGCATGTGGACGCGCGGCCGACTGGCGGCGAAGGTGCGCGACGACCAGGAGGAGGCGGGTGCGAAGTTCGCCGACTACTTCGACTTCGCCGAGCCGTTCACCGCACTGCCCTCGCACCGGGTGCTCGCGATGCTGCGCGGCGAGAAGGAGAACGTCCTCGACCTTGCCCTGGAGCCGGAGGAGCCGGAAGCCGCCGAGCGGCCGGGCCCGTCCACGTACGAGAACATGATCGCGCGTCGCTTCGAGATCTCCGACCGGGGCCGGCCGGGCGACAAGTGGCTGGGCGACACCGTGCGTTGGGCGTGGCGGACCCGGATCCAGGTGCACCTCGGCATCGACCTTCGGCTGCGGCTGCGCACGGCGGCGGAGGACGAGGCGGTACGGGTCTTCGCCTCGAACCTGCGCGATCTGCTGCTCGCCGCCCCGGCCGGCACGCGGGCCACCCTGGGCCTGGACCCCGGTTTCCGTACGGGGGTGAAGGTCGCGGTCGTCGACGCCACCGGCAAGGTGGTGGCCACCGATGTGATCCACCCGCACGTACCCGCGAACAAGTGGGACCAGGCGCTGGCGAAGCTCGCGCACCTCGCGAAGGAGCACGCGGTCGACCTGGTCGCGATCGGCAACGGCACGGCATCCCGGGAGACGGACAAGCTCGCCGGTGAACTGATCGACAAGCACCCGGAGTTGAAGCTCACCAAGGTGATGGTCTCGGAGGCGGGCGCCTCGGTGTACTCCGCCTCCGCGTTCGCCTCGCAGGAACTGCCCGACATGGACGTGTCGTTGCGCGGTGCCGTCTCCATCGCGCGGCGGCTCCAGGACCCGCTGGCCGAGCTGGTGAAGATCGACCCGAAGTCCATCGGCGTCGGCCAGTACCAGCACGACCTGTCCGAGGTGAAGCTGTCCCGTTCACTGGACGCGGTCGTCGAGGACTGTGTGAACGGCGTCGGCGTGGACGTCAACACCGCGTCCGCACCGCTGCTTTCACGGGTCTCGGGGGTCAGCTCCGGACTCGCCGAGAACATCGTCGCGCACCGCGACGCCAACGGCCCCTTCCGGTCCCGCAAGGCACTCAAGGACGTGGCGCGGCTCGGCCCGAAGGCGTACGAGCAGTGCGCGGGCTTCCTGCGGATCCGGGGCGGCGACGACCCGCTGGACGGCTCCAGCGTGCACCCCGAGGCCTATCCGGTGGTGCGACGGATGGGGAGGACGGCGGGTGGCGAGGTCGCCTCGCTGATCGGCAACGCGGAGGCCCTGCGCGCCCTGCGCGCGGCGGACTTCGTGGACGACACGTTCGGGCTGCCGACCGTGACGGACATCCTCAAGGAGCTGGAGAAGCCGGGGCGCGACCCGCGTCCGGCGTTCCGCACGGCGACCTTCAAGGAGGGCGTCGAGAAGCTCGGCGACCTGGAGCCCGGCATGGTGCTGGAGGGCGTCGTGACCAACGTCGCCGCATTCGGCGCGTTCGTCGACATCGGCGTCCATCAGGACGGTCTGGTGCATGTCTCGGCACTGTCGAAGACGTTCGTGAAGGACCCGCGTGATGTCGTGAAGCCCGGGGACATCGTGAGGGTCAAGGTCATGGACGTCGACGCCCCGCGCAAGCGGATCTCGCTGACTCTGCGGCTGGACGACGAGCCTGGCGCGGGCGGCGGTGGCGGCGGGCAGCAGGGCCGCGGCGAGCGCGGCGGCCGTCCCCCGAAGCAGCGCCGGGGCCAGAGCCAGGGACAGTCGTCCGGTGGCGGCCAGGGCCGGCCGGGCGGCGGCGGCAGGGACCGGCGCGGTGGTGGCGGCGGTGCGTCCCGGCAGGGCCAGGGAGCTCCGGCGAACAGCGCGATGGCGGATGCGCTGCGGCGGGCCGGGCTGACCGACCCGAAGCAGGGCGGCCGGGGGCGCTGAAAGGAGCGGGTGGGGTGGGTCGCCGCGTGCGGCCCGCCCCCACCTCCTCCGTAACTCCGCTCAGACTTCCTTGACCTGGCCGTCCGCCACTTCGACGCGGCGGGTCGTACGGACCGCCTCCAGCATCCGCCGGTCGTGCGTGACCAGCAGCAGGGTGCCCGTGTACGTCTCCAGGGCCGCTTCCAGCTGCTCGATGGCGGGCAGGTCGAGGTGGTTCGTCGGCTCGTCGAGCACCAGGAGGTTGACGCCCCGGCCCTGGAGCAGGGCGAGGGCCGCACGGGTGCGCTCCCCGGGGGACAGGCTGGTCGCGGGACGCGTCACATGGTCGGCGCGGAGGCCGAACTTGGCGAGCAGGGTGCGGACTTCGGCCGGTTCCGTGTCGGGCACGGCCGCGCAGAACGCGTCCAGCAGCGACTGCGCGCCGAGGAACAGCTTGCGGGCCTGGTCCACCTCGCCGACGACGACGCCCGAACCCAGCGTGGCGTTCCCGGAGTCCAGCGGCAGCCGCTCCAACAGGGCGGCCAGCAGAGTGGACTTGCCGGCGCCGTTGGCGCCGGTGATGGCGACCCGGTCCGCCCAGTCGATCTGGAGCGAGGCGGGGCCGAAGGAGAAGTCGCCGCGTACCACCCGGGCGTCGCGCAGGGTCGCGACGACGGATCCGGAGCGCGGGGCGGAGGCGATCTCCATGCGCAGCTCCCACTCCTTGCGCGGCTCCTCGACGACGTCGAGACGCTCGATCATGCGCTGGGTCTGCCGCGCCTTCGCGGCCTGCTTCTCGCTGGCCTCGCTGCGGGCGTTGCGGCCGAGCTTGTCGCCGTCGGTGGCCTTGCGGCGGGCGTTCTTGACGCCCTTGTCCATCCAGGAGCGCTGCATATGGCCACGCGCTTCGAGGGACGCCTTCTTGTCGGCGTACTCCTCGAAGCCCTCCCGGGCGTGCCTGCGGGCGGTCTCCCGCTCCTCCAGGTAGGCCGCGTAGCCACCGCCGTACAGGTTGATCTGCTGCTGGGCGAGGTCCAGCTCCAGGACCTTGGTCACCGTGCGCATCAGGAACTCGCGGTCGTGGCTGATGACGACGGTGCCCGCGCGCAGACCGGACACGAAGCGCTCCAGCCGCTCCAAGCCGTCGAGGTCGAGGTCGTTGGTGGGCTCGTCGAGCAGGAAGACGTCGTAGCGGGAGAGGAGCAGCGAGGCGAGTCCGGCGCGGGCCGCCTGTCCGCCGGAGAGCGCGGTCATGGGCCGGTCGAGGCCCACGGCCAGGCCGAGCTCGGCGGCGACCTGCTCGGCCCGCTCCTCCAGGTCCGCGCCGCCGAGGGCGAGCCAGCGCTCCAGGGACTCGGAGTACGCGTCGTCCGCGCCCGGGGCGCCCGCGACCAGGGCCTCGGTGGCCTCGTCCATGGTGCGCTGGGCGTCGGCGACGCCGGTGCGGCGGGCCAGGAACGCGGCCACCGTCTCACCGTCGCGGCGCTCGGGCTCCTGTGGGAGGTGGCCGACGGTGGCGGTGGGCGGGGAGAGCCGCAGCTCGCCCTCCTCCGGGCGGTCGAGCCCGGCGAGGAGGCGGAGCAGGGAGGATTTGCCGGCGCCGTTGACTCCGACGAGACCGATCACGTCACCGGGGGCGACGACGAGGTCGAGCCCGGCGAAGAGCGTGCGGTCGCCGTGTCCGGCGGCGAGGTCCTTGGCGACGAGAGTGGCAGTCATCAGGGTGCCGATCCTAATCGCCGCCGCTCCATGCCCGGTGCCCTGTGCCCCTGGCCTCCGGCTTCCGTTAGCGTCCACGCAGCGACCGGGTGCACCGATGCGACAGGAGTGACCGTGATGGCGGATGTGATCGTGGTGGGCGGCGGGGTCGTCGGTCTCACCACTGCCGTGACCCTGGCGGAGCGCGGGCTGCGGGTGCGGATCTGGTCGCGCGATCCGGCCGGGGCGACGACGTCGGCGGTGGCGGGGGCCCTGTGGTGGCCGTACCGGATCGAGCCGGCGGAGCGGGTGGGCGACTGGTCGCTGGAGACGCTGGCGGTCTACGAGGAGCTGGCGGGCGCCCCGCAGGAGACCGGAGTACGGCGGGTGGCGGGGCTGCACGCCGGTGAGCGGTTCGCGGCGCTGGGCGGCTGGGCGGCTGGGCTGAAGGGCGCGGTGGAGGCGCCCGAAGGGCTGCGGGTGACACTGCCGCTGCTGGACATGCCCGTCCACCTCGCGTGGCTGGGGCGGCGGCTGGTGGCGGCGGGCGGTGCGGTGGAGCGGCGGACGGTGACGGGGTTCGGCGAGGCGGCGGGGCGGAGCCCGGTGGTGGTGAACTGCACGGGTCTCGGGGCGCGCGAGCTGGTGCCCGACGCCGGAATGCGGCCGGTGCGGGGGCAGCTGGTCGCGGTGGAGAACCCGGGGATCGAGGAGTGGTACACCGAGGCGGATCCGGCGTCGGCCGCGACGACGTACTTCTTCCCGCAGCCGGGACGCCTGGTGCTGGGCGGTACGGCCGAGGCGGACGATCCGCGCACGGAGCCCGACCCGGACACGGCGCGGGAGATCGTGGCGCGTTGTGCGCGGATCCGCCCGGAGATCGCGGGCGCCCGGGTGCTCGGGCACCGGGTGGGGCTGCGGCCGGCGCGGGAGGCCGGCGTGCGGATCGAGGCGGAGGCGCTTCCGGGCGGCGGCCTTCTGGTGCACAACTACGGGCACGGCGGCGCGGGTGTGACCGTGGCCTGGGGGTGCGCGCGGGCGGCGGCGGCGCTGGTGGGCTGACCGGGGCCGGCCGGGAGCAGGTCCGGCCGGATGGTGCGCGGGACACGAAAGCCGGAGCCCGCGACCGGTCGACGGTCGCGGGCTCCGGAGTGGATCTGCGATTCCGCGGGCTGCTCCGCGGTTCCGCGGTCAGTCGGAGGGGCGCTTCTCCGTGGCCGTGGAGCCCGGCCCGGTGGCGTCGGGCTTGTGGCGCTCGTCCGTGATCGTCGCGGTCCCGGGGCCGATGCGGATCTCGAAGTCGCCGTCGTACTTGGCGTGCCCCTCGATCACCGCGGACTCGACCGCCTCCACGCCGAACTCCTGCCGGACGATCTGCGGGTCCTTGCGCAGGTCCCGCATCAGAGCCACGCACATGCCGATCATCACGATGGTGAACGGGGCGGCCACCAGGATGGTGAGGTTCTGGAGCCCTTGGAGCGCGTTCTCCTCGCCCTCGCCGATGAGCAGCATGATCGCGGCCACGGCCCCGGTCACGACCCCCCAGAAGATGACGACCCACTTGGTCGGTTCGAGGACGCCCTTCTGCGAGAGGGTGCCCATGACGATCGAGGCGGCGTCCGCGCCGGAGACGAAGAAGATGCCGACCAGGATCATCACGAGGAGGCTCGTCAGGGTGGCGATCGGGAACTCCTGGAGGACGCCGAACAGCTGCGCCTCCGGGGTGTCGGCACCGGTGAGCTTCCCGGCCTCGTCCAGCTTCATGGCCGAGCCGCCGAAGACGGCGAACCAGATCAGGCTGACCGTGCTGGGCACCAGGATGACGCCGCCGACGAACTGACGGATCGTCCGGCCGCGGCTGATCCTGGCGATGAACATGCCGACGAAGGGCGTCCAGGAGATCCACCAGGCCCAGTAGAAGACCGTCCAGCCGCCGAGCCAGGTGGCCACTTCACCGCCGCCGGTCGCCTCGGTGCGTCCGGCGAGCTGCCCCAGGTCGGTGATGTAGGCGCCGAGGGACGTGGGCACCAGGTCGAGCACGAAGATGGTGGGACCGGCGATGAAGACGAACAGGACGAGAAACAGGGCCAGCACCATGTTGATGTTGGACAGCCACTGGATGCCCTTCTCGACTCCGGAGACCGCGGAGGCGACGAAGCCGACGGTCAGGACGGCGATGATGGCGACGAGAAGTCCGGTGCCGGCCTTCTCCAGCCAGTCCAGTTCCTGGATGCCGCTGCCGATCTGGAGCGCGCCGAGGCCCAGAGAGGCCGCCGAGCCGAACAGGGTGGCGAAGATGGCCAGGATGTCGATGACGCGGCCGACGCCGCCGTACGCGTGGCGCTTGCCGATCAGCGGCTCGAAGACCGCGCTGATCGTCTGCCGCCTGCGCATCCGGTAGGCGCTGTAGGCGATGGCGAGCCCGACCACCGCGTAGATGGCCCAGGGGTGCAGCGTCCAGTGGAAGAGCGTGGTCGCCATCGCCGTCTGCATGGCCTCGGCCGAGTCGGCGGGGTCGGTGCCCGGCGGCGGGGTACGGAAATGGGCGAGGGGTTCGGCCACGCCCCAGAACATCAGCCCGATGCCCATACCGGCGCTGAACATCATCGCGATCCAGGAGATGGTCCGGAACTCCGGCTTCTCACCCTCCTGGCCGAGGCTGATCTTGCCGTACCGGCTGACGGCCAGCCACAGGGCGAAGATGACGAAGGCCGACGCGGCCAGTATGAAGGCCCAGCCACCGTTGTGGACCAGCCCCTTGAGCAGCCTGGCGGACACGCTCTCCAGGGAGTCGGTGGCGGTCGCACCCCAGACGACGAAGGCGAGCGTGAGGACCGCCGTGACGCCGAACACCACCCGGTCGGTGGTCGGAGCCCTGGTACTGACCGGATCGGGGGGAAGGTCCGCCGTGACCGACAGCCCTTCCCGCCCGTCCGTTGTCTGGTCGTCCTGGGACACGAATAGCACCTTTCACCGAGTCTGAAAACGCTCTCTGTAGGCAGTACCACACCTGCCTGAGATCTCGAAGGATCAACAAGCGGTATCAGCTTGACCGTTTGTTAGGTGATATGTCGCTCGTTGATCGAGGAGGAGGGGGATCAGGTTCCGGGCAGGTTGACGCAAGGGCACATATGCGCCACCCGCGTCCGGCCGAGACCGGATGCCGTGCAGGGCCAGCCGGTCCTTCACCGCCGCGTACCGGGCCGCGTCCAGCCGGTAGCCGCACAGCGGATCGGCGAGGATCTCGGCGGGCTCGGCCGGGTCGTTGTCGGCGCCGCCGAGGTAGATGGGCCCCCGGTCGGCGAGGCCGGTCAGGCGCGAGAGGGCGGTGGCCGTCATGAACCGGGCGCGCTGCTCGTCGGTGAAGCGGAAGAGACCGCCGAGCGCGGTCCGCTGGGAGTGGACCCTGCGCCGGTGGTTGAGCGCCGGATCCGCCTTCTCCGCGTCGCTCAGCGCGTCGACCCGGGACTCGATCAGCAGGCCGACGGCGTGCTTGAGGCCGGAGGTGTTGCGCAGGATGCGTTCCTGGCCGTCGCCGGCGACCTGCTTGACGGGCTCACCGGTGACCGGGTCGGTCCAGATGCCGTAGTGGCCGCTGCTGTAGCCGCTCGCCGTCGCGGCGGGGCGGACATACCGCTCGGAGAGGGTGCGCGAGACGTCGTCCACCCGGTCGTCGACGTTGAGGTTGCGAGGCCACAGGGCGAACAGATCCTTGTCGTAGTACGGCGGTGTCGCATCGTACTCGTGCAAGTCGTAGATCACCTGGGGCCGTTCGTCGCGTACGACGGCGGCGACGGCCCGCGCCTCGGCGGTCTCCAGGGCGATGTGGTCACGGTTGACGTCGACCCCGTCGGCGTTGCCACGGGTGCCGGCGGCGCGTCCGTCGGGGTTGGCCGTGGGCAGCACCAGCAGGGTCGTCCGGGCCAGGAAGGCGCGGGTCGCCCGGTCCTGGGCGAACGCCAGGTCGCGGATCGTGGTCAGACAGGCCTCGCGCCCGGCGGGCTCGTCCCCGTGCTGGCTGCAGACCAGGAGCACCGTGGTGGCTCCGGGGCGCTCCTGACCGACGCGCGCGAGCCGCAGCGGGCGGCCCTGACCGGTCGTACCGACGCGGTCCACCGAGACCCGGTCGCTCCCCCGGTCCACCGCGGCGAGGAAGGACCGCTCCTCCGCCTCGCCGGTCCAGCGGGCCCCCTCGCTCGTCTCGAACCCGGTGCGCGGCGGGCGGTGCGCCGCCTCGGCGGGAGCGATGGCGAACGGGAGGGCCAGCGCGGCGAGCGTCGCCGCCATGGCCGTTCGGCGCGTCGCCCTGGCTCCGCGGCCCCGGGGCGCGGACTCCGTCCGGGCCGGGCCCTCGACCGGCGCGAGCCACGGGTGCGGGCTGAGCATGCGGAGTGCGCGAGCGACGCGAGGGCTCATCAGCGGCTACCTCCCGGGGCGTGTGGAGCGGACATCGTGATGCCCGTCGGCCTGTCGGCGATGTGCGGACGTTACCCCGGTCAACTCCTGTGCGACAGGGGTCGATCACTTCCTTTCGTACTGTCGTTCGTACCGCCGTCCGCCCGGCCGTCCGTGACGACGGAACGGCGGTCGTGCGGCAGGAGTACGACCTGCGGCCGAAGCACCGGGCGGCACCCGGGCGATCAGCGATGGGGTACCGCGGTCACCGAGCACGAAGATCGGCTGGGCCCGATTCAACTGGCGCTCCGACAAGCCGCAGACGGCCTGTCCGGCGACGCTCGCCATCGACAAGGGCCGGCATCACGACGGACAGGACGGCTGACGGTCCGCCGGTCCTGAACGCCTGCAGCAGGGAGTTGGGCGGGGACGTACCGAACGTGAAGATCGCGACGACGAACACCGCGCACGACCGGTGACCGCGCCGGTCACGCGGCTCCCGCCGGCCGGGGCAACGGCGGCCACGAGCAGCGTTGACAGCCGTACGCATGGACACCGGGGTCGTCGGACCGGCGGGAGTTGCGCTGCTCCGACGGTCCACCGGTGCTTTCGCACGGCCGTACGCCAGTGGGCACGGGCCGGATCAGCCGTTGGACGCAGCCGTACGCCGGGCGGCGCGGGCCGCCCGTGCCCGGGGCAGATAGCGCAGCCGCTCGGGGAGGACGGGGACGACGACCCGCAGCACCGCGCACATCCGGCGCAGCCGCTTCTCCTGGCTGGCGCTCCACGGCAGTCCGACGGCCGCGCGGGCATCGGGCGGCATGAGTCCGATGGTGACGAACCGCCGAAAGCGGGCCAGCGGCGGCAGCAGCACCGGCCACAGCGCCCGCAGCATCAGCCGGAGCGGCCACGGACCCCGGTCCGGCGGAGGTACGGGCTGGCCGACGTCGACCAGTTCACGCACCACGGTGGTCGCCTCGATCTCCCCGGCGAGCATCTTCTCCCAGTACGGCCAGAACTCCTCGATGGTCTGGGGCATGTCCCGGTCGTGGATGCCGAGGATCCGGCCGACCTGGAGCCACTCCGCGTACAGGGCCCGCTCCTGGACGGGGCTCATGGGCCGGATGAGATAGCGGGCCGCGTGCTGGTAGACGGGGAAGCCGGTGGCGTGCACCCAGGCGTAGTTGGCGGGCGTCAGGGCGTGGTACCGGCGGCCACGGGTGTCGGTCCCCTGGATGGTGCGGTGCAGCACACGCAGCCGACGGCCCTCCTCTGCGGCCTCCGCGCCGCCGTAGACCCAGAGCTGGAGCGAACGCAGCGAACGTTCGCCGCGCCCCCACGGGTCCGTGCGGAAGACGGAGTGCTCGTCGACTCCGGCGCCGACGGCCGGGTGAGCGACCTGGAGGGTGAGGGCGGCAGGCAGCATCAGCAGGGCGCGGATGTCGCCGGACAGGCTCCAGAGCACGCCGCCGGGCGGGGGCGGCTCGGGGTCGCGGCGACGGTCCGGTGTCAGCTCACCGGCACCGTCCGGCGCGGGCTGCCCTGCACCACCCGCAGGACGCGCTTCCGTGCCGTCCACGCTGCTCATCCGGTGCTCCCGCGGTCCCGGCGGGCCTGCCGTGCGCTGCCCGTCCCCTACTCCTCCATGATCCCTCGGGTGCGGGAGGACCGTGGGGGCGGGGTCCGGGGCCGCCGGTGACCCGGTCAGTCGTGGTCGTACACCGTCACCGGTAGGCCGGCGGATATCAGGCGCCGCTCGATCAGCGGCTCGATCCTGGACCACTTGCCGCCCGCGAGCCCGCAACCGATCCGGGGCATATGGACCGATGCCCCGAGCTCGCCCGCCCGAACGGCCACCGTGCCGAGTGCCGCGTCAATGGCCTCGTACCGCACGGGCACTCCCTTGCTGCCGGTGCGCATGCCCCGCTGGCCGACCATGTTGGCCACCCAGAGACAGGGCTCCACCCGCACGAACTGCGCCGCGCCGAGGGCGATGTCGTTGCCCGCCCGCTCGCGGTGCCAGCGGCGGTAGGCGGCCTCGGGCTCCGGCCAGCGGCGGGAGAGGGCCAGGACGAAGCCCTTGCCCCAGCCGCCCAGGTCGTTGCAGACGTGGACGATCAGCTTGACGCCCTTGCCCTGTGGGGCGGTGGCGTCCCCCCGTACACGGATGATCTCCGACATGACCTCACCGTACGGGCCGCCACTGACAACAGTCCGGGGTGGACGGCGCGGCCCCGGTGGCAGACACTTTCACAGTAGTGGTGAGACACCAGCACTGTCCGACATGAGGATTAGACCGCGGGGAGCAGAGATGGCGACGGGGACCGACGGGCCGACGCTCACGGTGGACGAGCTGGCGGCGCGCGCCGGGGTCACCGTGCGCACCGTGCGGTTCTACAGCACCCGAGGCCTGTTGCCGCCCCCGGTCATCGGACCCCGGCGGGTCGGACACTACGGGCCGGACCACCTCTCGCGGCTCGCGCTGATCGAGGAGCTCCAGCAGCAGGGCATGACGCTGGCCGCGATCGAACGGTATCTGGAGCAGCTGCCGCCCGATCTGAGCGCCCACGATCTGGCGATCCACCGGGCGCTCGTCGCGTCCTGGGCGCCGGACAGGACCGAGGACTCCTCCCGGGCCGAGCTGGAGCGGCGGGCCGGGCGTGCGCTGTCGGAGGCGGATGTGGAGCGGCTGGCGGCGATGGGGGTGCTGGTCCGGCCCCAGGAGGACGGCGGGGCGTACCGGGTGGATCCGGGGCTGTTGCGGCTCGGGGTGGAGCTGCTGGACGTGCCGATCGCGCACGAGACGATCCTGGCGGCGCGGACCGTTCTGCTGGAGCACACCCGCTCGGCCGCCCAGGAGATGACCCGGCTGTTCCGGGACGAGGTGTGGAACCCCTACCGGGAGCGCGAGGGCGACCCGGAGCATGTGGCCGCGATGAAGTCGCTGTCCGCCGATATGCAACCGATCGTGGTGCAGGCGCTGGTGACGGCGTTTCAACGGTCACTGAAGGAGGAGCTGCGGGCCGCGTTCACCGCCGAGTGAGGGTGAACGCGGCCCGCGACAGCACCGGTCGGCGCCTCAGTCGTGGAAGGTCTCGCCCTTCTCCGCCTTCTCCACCAGCAGCGCGGGCGGCAGGAAGCGGTCGCCGTAGCGCTCGGCGAGTTCCCGGGCGCGGGCCACGAAGCCGGGCAGGCCACCCTCGTACCCGTTGATGTACTGGAGGACGCCACCGGTCCACGGCGGGAAGCCGATGCCCATGATGGAGCCGATGTTGGCGTCGGCGACGGAGATGAGGACGTTCTCCTCCAGGCAGCGGACGCTGTCCAGGGCCTCGGAGAAGAGCATCCGCTCCTTCATGTCCTCGAAGGGCACGTCCACGTCGGGCTTCGCGAAGTGCTCGCGCAGGCCCGGCCACAGGCCGGCGCGCCTGCCGTCCTCGTCGTAGTCGTAGAAGCCCGCGCCGCCGCTGCGCCCGGGGCGGCCGAACTCGTCGACCATGCGGTCGATGACCGCGTCCGAGGGGTGTCCGGGCCAGGTGCCGCCGGCCTCCTCCACCGCGCGCCTGGTCTCGTTGCGGATCTTGCGCGGCAGGGTCAGGGTCAGCTCGTCCATCAGGGAGAGCACCTTGGCCGGGTAGCCGGACTGCGCGGCGGCCTGCTCGATCGAAGCGGGCTCGACGCCCTCGCCGACCATGGCGACGCCCTCGTTGATGAACTGGCCGATGACGCGCGAGGTGAAGAAGCCACGCGAGTCGTTGACGACGACAGGCGTCTTCTTGATCCGGCGCACCAGGTCGAAGGCGCGGGCGAGCGCCTCGTCGCCGGTCCGCTCGCCCTTGATGATCTCGACGAGGGGCATCTTGTCGACGGGCGAGAAGAAGTGCAGCCCGATGAAGTCGACGGGGCGCGAGACGCCTTCGGCGAGGACCGTGATCGGGAGGGTGGAGGTGTTGGAGCAGAGCAGCGCGTCCGGCTCGATGACGTCCTGGATCTCCTGGAACACCTTGTGCTTGAGGGCGGTGTCCTCGAAGACGGCCTCGATCACCGCATCGCAGCCCGCGAGGTCGGCGGCGTCGCCGGTCGGCGTGATCCGGGCCAGCAGTTCATCGCGCTTCGCCTCGGTCGTACGGCCCCGGGAGAGCGCCTTGGCGAGCAGCTTCTCGCTGTACGCCTTGCCCTTGGCGGCCGCCTCGGTGGAGACGTCCTTGAGGACGACCTCGATGCCGGCCTTGGCGCAGGAGTAGGCGATGCCGGCGCCCATCATCCCGGCGCCGAGGACGGCGACCTTGCGGACGGGGCGCTCGGGGATGTTCTTGGGGCGGCTGGCACCGGAGTTGACGGCCTGGAGGTCGAAGAAGAACGCCTGGATCATGTTCTTGGCGACCTGGCCGGTCACCAGCTCGGTGAAGTACCGGGCCTCGATGGTCAGGGCGGTCTCGAAGTCGACCTGGGAGCCCTCGACGGCCGCCGCCAGGATGTTGCGCGGCGCCGGCATGGGCGCGCCCGCGAGCTGCTTCTTCAGGTTGGCCGGGAAGGCGGGCAGGTTGGCGGCGAGGCGCGGGCTGGACGGGGTGCCGCCGGGGATCTTGTAACCCTTGACGTCCCAGGGCTGCTGGGACTCCGGGTGGGTGTCGATGAAGGCTCGGGCCTTCTCGATCATCTCCTCGCGGGTGGCCGCGACTTCGTGGACCAGGCCGTTCTCCAGTGCCCGCTGCGGGGTGTACTGCGTGCCCTGGAGCAGCACCTTGAGCAGCGCGTCGGCGATGCCCATGAGCCGTACGGTCCGGGTGACGCCGCCACCGGCCGGGAGCAGGCCGAGAGTGACCTCGGGCAGGCCGATGCGGGAGCCGGGCGCGTCGAGGGCGACGCGGTGGTGGGAGGCGAGCGCGATCTCGTAACCGCCGCCGAGGGCCGCGCCGTTGATGGCGGCGACGACGGGCTTGCCGAGGGTCTCGATCCGGCGGAGCGAGCGCTTGATCGCGTTGCCGGTGTCGAACGCGGCACGGGCGTTCTCCGGGCCGACCTTGATCATGTCCTTGAGGTCGCCGCCGGCGAAGAAGGTCTTCTTGGCGGAGGTGTAGATGATGCCGCGGATCGTGTCCTTCTCGGCCTCGGCGCGCTCCGCGATGGCCGCGATGGAGTCCTTGAAGGCCTGGTTCATCGTGTTGGCCGACTGGTCGGGGTCGTCGAGGACGAGGGTGACGACGCCGGTCTCGTCCTGTTCCCAGCGGATGGTCGTGCTCTCGGTCATGTCGGTGTCTTCTCCGTAAGCAGGTGGGGCCGGGGACAGGTCAGATGCGTTCGACGACGGTGGCGACACCCATGCCGCCGCCGACACAGAGGGTGACCAGGCCGAACTGCTGGTCGCGGCGCTCCAGTTCGTCGATGACGGTGCCGAGGATCATCGCGCCGGTCGCACCGAGGGGGTGACCGAGCGCGATGGCGCCGCCGTTGACGTTGACCTTGTCCAGGGACAGGCCCATGTCCTTGACGAAGCGCAGGACGACTCCGGCGAAGGCTTCGTTGATCTCGACGAGGTCGATGTCGTCGATGGTCAGACCGGCCTTGGCGAGCGCCTTGCGGGTGGCGGGCGCGGGGCCGGTGAGCATGATGGTGGGCTCGGAGCCGGAGACGGCGGCGGAGACGATCCGGGCGCGCGGGGTGAGTCCGTAGCGCTCGCCGACCTCCTTCGAGCCGATGGCGACAAGGGCCGCGCCGTCCACGATGCCGGAGGAGTTGCCCGCGTGGTGGACGTGGTCGATCTTCTCGACCCAGTGGTACTTCTGCAGCGCCACCGCGTCGAAGCCGCCCATCTCTCCGATGCCCGCGAAGGAGGGCTTGAGTCCGGCGAGGGAGTCGGCGGTGGTGCCGGGGCGCAGGTGTTCGTCGTGGTCGAGGACGAGCAGTCCGTTGCGGTCCTTGACGGGGACGACGGAGCGGGCGAAGCGGCCGTCCTTCCAGGCGGCGGCGGCGCGCTCCTGGGAGAGGGCCGCGTACTCGTCGACGTCGCGGCGACTGAAGCCCTCGATGGTGGCGATGAGGTCGGCGCCGATGCCCTGCGGGGCGAAGCCGGTCTCGAAGCTGGTCATCGGGTCCATCGCCCAGGCCCCGCCGTCGGAGCCCATCGGCACCCGGGACATCGACTCGACGCCACCGGCAAGGACGAGGTCCTCCCAGCCCGAACGGACCTTGGCGGCCGCCAGGTTGACCGCTTCCAGGCCCGAGGCACAGAAGCGGTTCTCCTGGACCCCGGCGACGGAGTCGGGCAGGCCCGCCGCGATGGCGGCGATGCGGGCGATGTCGGAGCCCTGGTCGCCGAGCGGGCTGACCACGCCGAGGACGATGTCGTCGATCGCGGCCGGGTCGAGGTCCGGGAAGCGGCCCCGGATCTCGTGGATGAGTCCGACGACCAGGTCGATCGGCTTGGTCCCGTGCAGGGCTCCGTTGGCCTTGCCGCGGCCGCGCGGGGTGCGGATCGCGTCGTAGACGAATGCTTCGGTACTCAAGACAGCTGCCTTTCGAGGGTGGGTTGTCGGCCCGGGGCCAGGAGGTGTCGTGTCGGTCCCGGGGCTCAGGCGAGCAGCGAGCGACCGATGATCTCCTTCATGATCTCGGTCGTGCCGCCGTAGATGGTCTGGATGCGGCCGTCGGTGAATGCCTTGGCCACTTTGTACTCGCTCATGTAGCCGTATCCTCCGTGGAGTTGCAGGCAGCGGTCGGCGACCCGCTTCTGCAGTTCGGTGGCCCACCACTTGGCCATGGAGGCGTGGACGGCGTCCAGGACGCCGTCGGAGTGGTCGACGATGCACCGGTCGAGGAAGCTCCGGGTGACGGCGCATTCGGTGGCCATCTCGGCGATCTCGAAGCGGATGTGCTGGAGCTTGGAGAGCGGGCGTCCGAAGGCCTCACGCTCCTTGACGTACTGGGTGGTGATCTCCAGCAGGTGTTCGGCGGCGGCGATCCCGGCGACCGCTATACCCATGCGCTCCTGGGCCAGGTTGGTCATCAGGTGGAGGAACGCGCCGTCGAGTTCGCCGAGGAGGTTCTCCTTGGGGACGCGGACGTCGTTGAAGAACAACTCGGCGGTGTCCTGGGACTTCTGGCCGATCTTGTCGAGGTTGCGACCCCGCTCGAAGCCTGCCGCGCCGCGTTCGACGACGATCAGCGAGAGGCCCTTGGCCCCGCCCTCCGGGGTGGTCTTCGCGACGACGACGACCAGGTCGGCCAGAATCCCGTTGGAGATGAAGGTCTTGGAGCCGTTGAGCAGCCAGTGGTCGCCCTTGTCCTCGGCGGTGGTGCGGATGCCCTGGAGGTCGGAGCCCGCGCCCGGCTCGGTCATCGCGATCGCGGTGATGGTCTCGCCGGAGCAGAAACCGGGGAGCCAGCGCCGTTTCTGCTCGTCGGTGGCAAGCCCGGTGAGGTAGGGGCCGATGATGTCGTTGTGCAGGCCGATCGCGAGGCCGGCGGCCCCGGCCCGGGTGAACTCCTCGGCGAGGACGGCGCTGTAGCGGAAGTCGTCGCTGCCGCCGCCGCCGTACACCTCCGGGACGGCGAGGCCCAGCAGCCCCGCGCGCCCGGCGGCCAGCCAGGCCTCGCGGGAGACGATGCCGTCCTGCTCCCACTGCTCGTAGTACGGAAGGACCTCCTTGGCCAGGAAGGCCCGGACGGTCTCGCGGAACGCGTCGTGCTCCTCGGTGAAGATCTGCCGTTGCAACGGGGGCTCCTAGGGGGTGTCGGTCGAGTCGGGCCGCAGTGCCGGTACGTCCCAGTCGGCGGCGACGGCGGCCGTGTCGGCGCCGGGCCGCGCCGGCCCGCAGCGTACGGATACGGGGGTGCCGGAGAAGCGCGGTGCGGGGGCGGGCTGGGTGAGACCGCTGTGCTCGACGAAGGTGGAGCGGGCGGCGAGGTGCGGGTGGTGCGGCGCTTCGGTGAGCGAGAGCACGGGGGCCACGCAGGCGTCGGTGCCGTCGAAGACCTCGGTCCACTCGGCGCGCGTACGGGTCAGGAACCGCTCGGTCACGGCGGCGCGCAACTCGTCCCAGCGGGCGAGGTCCCACCGGTCGGGGAAGGCGTCCGCGAGGCCGAGCAGGCCGATGAACTCCGCGTAGAACCGCCCCTCCAGCGGGCCGACCGCCATGTGGCCGCCGTCGGACGTGGCGTAGGTGCCGTAGAACGGGCAGCCGCCGTCGAGTAGATTCGCGCCGCGCCGGTCCTGCCAGCTCCCGGCGGCCAGCATGCCGTGGATCATCGTGGCGAGGTGGGCGGCTCCGTCCACGATGGCGGCGTCGACGACCTGCCCCTCACCGTGGGCGCGTGCGTGCTGGAGGGCTGCGAGGACGCCGACGACGAGGTAGAGCGAGCCGCCCGCGTAGTCGCCGACCAGGTTGGCGGGGACGGTCGGCGGTTCGTCCGGCTTGCCGATCATGGACAGGGTGCCGGTGAGCGCGAGGTAGGCGATGTCGTGCCCGGCGCGGTCGGCGAGCGGCCCGTTCTGGCCCCAGCCGGTCATCCGGCCGTAGACGAGCTTCGGGTTGCGGGTGAGGCAGGTGTCGGGCCCGACACCGAGGCGTTCGGCGACGCCGGGGCGGTAGCCCTCGACCAGGATGTCGGCGCGTTCGACGAGGTCCAGGACGCGGGCCGGTCCCTCGTCGCTCTTGAGGTCCAGGAGGACGGAGCGCTTGTTGCGGTTGGTGAGGTCGTACGCGGGATCGATGCCGAGCCCCGCGCCGCCCGGTCGGTCGACGCGTACGACGTCGGCCCCGAGGTCCGCCAACAGCATCGCGGCGAACGGTCCGGGGCCGATGCCCGCCAGCTCGACGACACGGACACCGGTCAGCGGACCGTGTCCGGGCCTTGGGCCTTTCGCCATCTGTGAGCCCCCCAGGGGTGTGACACAACCGATGTAACATCAATGATGCTAAGAACGCGCCCGGCTCCGCACAACCCCTCGGGCCGAGCAAGCGCTTAGTTCTTCCACCCGATCCTCTCGTATCCGGCCGCCCGGCCGGGCGCCGCCACGGCGCTCTCCGCTACCCTCTGCCTGCCACGTCGGCACCCGGCTCGCAGCGGAGGTACTCGTGAACAGGCAGAACGACGCGACACGCCCTTTGGATGTCGTCCTCTTCGGTGCCACCGGCTTCGTGGGGACGCTCACGGCCGAGTACCTGGCGGCCCACGCCCCCGCCGGCCTGCGCTGGGCGCTGGCCGGACGCAACCGGGCCAAGTTGGAGGGGCTGCGCGAACGGCTCACCGCGATCGCACCCCGCTGCGCGGATCTGCCGCTGCTGGAGACCGACGCGGACGACGCGGAGGCACTGGCCGAACTGGCCGCCTCCACCCGGGTGGTGGCCACGACGGTGGGGCCGTACATCCGTTACGGCGAGAAGCTCGTCGCCGCGTGCGCGGAGGCCGGGACGGACTACGCGGACCTCACGGGCGAGGCGGAGTTCATCGACCGGACGTATCTGGAGCACGACGCACGGGCCCGCGAGACGGGGGCGCGCATCGTGCACGCCTGCGGCTTCGACTCCGTCCCCCACGATCTGGGGGCGTACTTCACCGTCAAGCAGCTGCCCGAGGACGTGCCCCTGACCGTCGACGGCTTCGTCCGTACCGACGCGGTGTTCTCCGGCGGAACCTTCGCCTCGGCGCTGACCGCGATGGGCCGGGGCCCGCAGATGCTGGCCGCCGCCCGGGAGCGCCGACTGCACGAGCCGCGCCTGGCGGGCCGCCGCGTCCGCACCCCTGCGGGCCACCCGCACTTCAGCGGAGCCACCGGCACGTGGGCGCTGCCGCTGCCGACGGTGGACCCGACGATCGTGGGCCGCTCCGCACGGGCCCTGGAGCGGTACGGCCCCGACTTCCGCTACCGGCACTTCGCCTCGGTCAAGACCCTGCCGATGGCCCTCGGCGCCCCGGTGGCGATCGGCGCGCTGGTGGCCGCCGCACAGATGGAGGGCGTACGGGAGTGGCTGATGGGGCGTTACGAACCGGGTCGGGGGCCGGACGAGGAGCGCCGCGAGCGGAGCTGGTTCACCATCCGCTTCGTCGGCGAGGGCGGCGGGCGGCGCGTCTTCACCGAGGTGTCCGGCGGCGACCCGGGCTACGGCGAGACGGCGAAGATTCTCGCCGAGTCGGCGGTGTGCCTGGCCCTGGACGAGCTGCCGGAGACCTCCGGGCAGGTCACCTCGGCGGTGGCCATGGGCGACGCGCTCCTGGAACGGCTGACGGCGGCGGGGCTGCGGTTCCGGGTGGCGGCGGTGCGGTAGCCGACGCCCCGGGGATGGCCCAGGAGGTCTAGAAGATCCAGTCGGCCAGCGTGTAGAGCATCGCGCCCAGCCAGACGAGCCCGACGCCGCCGCCGAGGACGGCGCCGAGCACCGCGCGGCGCTGGGCGGGGTCGAGGGGCGCGGTGCGGACAGCCGTACGAGAGGTGTTCATGCGTTTCAGCCTGCCCAGCCGGGCAGACATACGCCAACCGTACGGGTACTCAGTTGCAGGGCTGTTCCACGCCCGGGACCTTCAGGCGGCGGGCGGGAGCTGTTCGCGTACCCACGCGGGGTCCGGGTTGGTGTGCGGCCGGTCCGCCACGACGACGGTCGGCACGGTCTCGTCGCCGCCGTTGGCCGCCCGCACCACGGCCGCTCCCGCCGGATCGCGCCAGATGTCGACCCAGTGCAGCCGGGAGGCGTCGCGGCCCAGGCGGAGGCGGAGCCGCAGGCAGTACGTGCAGCCCGGCCGCCAGTAGACGACCGGGCGGCCGTCGGCCGCGCTGCGGCGCCGGGCCTCGGCGGCGGGGACCGGCCTCGGGAAGATCAGGGGCGAGTTCACCCCGGCGAACAGCACGAACAGCACCAGGAGCACGGCCGCCATGACGGGGTCGCCCTTGAGGGTGAGCCCCGTCGCGACGACCGCGCCGCTGAGCGCCAACAGGACGGGCAGCCTCCACACACGCGTCATGGCGACGCACGCTATCCCGCGCGGCCCCGCTCGTCGAGGCGGGCCGTCCGCCCCGAGGCGCCCGGACCGCGTCAGGCAGTCGCTTCCCGCAGGGTCTGCCGGCACAGCGCGTCCGCCCTGCGGGTGCTCTCCGGCTGGCGGTAGCGGACGGCGAGGCGGAGGGTGTGGGCGCAGGCGTTGTCAAGGCTGATGCGGTGGCCGACCGAGACGAACACCGGGTTGGTGTTCTCCTGGGTGCGCAGCGCCCGGCCGACCACCTCTTCGCCGTCCAGCAGCGGGGAGAAGTCGCCACGCCGGGGTCCGGGGGCCTCGTAGGTGAACGTGAACGGGTTCTTTCCGACGCCGATCACCGGGAGCCCGGTGAGCACGCCCAGGTGGCTGGCGAGTCCGAAGCGGCGCGGATGCGCCAGACCGTAGCCGTCGCAGATGACCAGGCCCGGGTCGACGCTCAGCTGCTCCAGGGCCTCCAGCGCCGTCGGGATCTCCCGGAAGGCCAGCAGCCCGGGGACGTACGGGAAGGTGATCCGGCCGACGGCGGTGGCCTCGTCGACCGTCTCCAGGGTCACGGCGTCCAGCACCACGGCCGCCGCGACGACGACGTCCTTCACATCGTCGTACGCCACGTCCACCCCGGTGACCAGCCCGGTTCCGGGCTCCGGCCCCGCCTCGTCCAGGATCACCCGGCCGCGCAGCCGGTCCTGGATCGCCCGGCCCTCGGCTTCGTCAGCAGGGGTTTCATGGGCGGGGGTGGGGGAGGTCGTCATGTCCGGAAGCTTATGCGTGCCGGACCCGTGCCCGTTACGCGGTGCGCCGTAGGCCGCCCGCCACGAGGCTCCGGAGCGGCGCCCGGAATCCCGTAGCCTGACGATCATGTTCGTACTCGAATTGACCTACACGGCTCCGGTCGAGCGCGTCGACGCGCTGATGGGGGAACACATCGCCTGGCTCGACGAGCAGTACGCGGCGGGCGTCTTCATCGCCTCGGGCCGCAAGAGCCCCCGGGACGGCGGAGTGATCCTGGCCGTCGGGGAGGACCGGGCGACGGTCGAGAAGGTCGCGGCGGCCGATCCCTTCGCCGAGCACGGTGTGTGCGCGTACCGGATCACCGAGTTCATCGCCACCAGGACGGCGCCCGGACTCGCTCCGTACCGGCAGCGGTTGCCGTAGCGGGCGGATGTCCTGCGACCGATGAGTTTCCGGGACGGGGCCGGTCTGCACGGGTATGAAGACGCACACACTCGACACAGCGGGCGCCGACCTCGTCCACGACGTTCGCGGGCCCCTGCCGACCGGCGACGGCCGGCCGCCGTTGTTCATGATCGGGCACCCGATGGACGCCTCCGGGTTCGTCGCACTCGCGGCTCACTTTCCCGAGCGGACCGTTGTCACCTGCGACCCGCGGGGGCTCGGCCGCAGCACCCGTAAGGACGAGCGGACCGACCACACACCGGAGACCCAGGCCGAAGATCTGCACGCCGTCATCAAGGCGCTCGGAGCCGGGCCGGTCGAGATGTTCGCCAGCAGTGGCGGGGCGGTCACCGCGCTCGCCCTCGTGGCGCGCCACCCCAGTGACGTGACCACCCTCGTCGCGCACGAACCGCCGCTCACCACGCTCATCCCGGACGGCCCGGCGGCCGTCCGGGCGCGGGCCGGGGTCCGGGACGCGTACGAGAAGCGGGGCTGGGGCGCCGGGATGGCCGTGTTCGTGGCCATGACCTCGTGGGAGGGCGAGTTCACCGACGCGTACTTCGCCCTGCCCGAGCCCGATCCCGCCGCGTTCGGCATGCCCACCGAGGACGACGGCACGCGCGACGACCCGCTGCTGTCCGACCGGTCCTGGGCGATCAGCGACTACCGGCCGGACGTCGACGCCATCGCCGAAGCTGGCACCCGGGTGGTGATCGCCGTGGGCGAGGAGTCCCGGAACGTGCAGACCGGGCGTACGTCCGTCGCGACCGCCGAGCTGCTCGGGCAGCGGGTGACGGTGTTCCCGAGCCATCACGGCGGCTTCCTCGACGGGGAGTTCGGCTATCCGGGGAAACCGGACGAGTTCGGGCGGCGGCTGCGGGAGGTGCTCGACGGCGCCCCGTAGGGCTCGGTGCCGGGGTGGGGGCGTCCGGCCGCGGCGTCCGCCCGGACGCCCGCTACCGGCCCAGCCGGGCCACCCGCCCCTTCTCGCCCGCCGCCCAGCATCCCAGGTCGGGTGTGCAGTCGACGGTGTCGTACGAACCGGAGTCGACCGTGCGCCAGGTGCGCCCGCCGTCCAGCGTGAGGTCGGTGCCCGTCGGGCCGACGGCCAGGGCGGCGGAGCGGCTGTGGGGCAGCCAGGCGACGCCGGAGCGGTAGGCCGGCGGCGGGGTGGCGGACGCCCGCCAGGTCCGGCCGCCGTCCCCGGTGACGGCTGCGGCCTTCGGGGAGGCCTGGTCGGGGCGGTAGTCCCCGCCGACGGCGATGCCGTGTCCCCGGTCGCGGAAGGCTACGGCGAAGACCCCGCGGGCCGGGTCGCCCGCCGGGAGGGTCGACGCGCTCGCCGTCCAGGTCAGGCCCCGGTCCCGGGAGTGCAGGACGCGGGCGGTCGCCGCTCCCCCGGTGGTCAGCCAGACGTCCTTGGAGCCGGAGCCGACCAGGCACTGGCCGCTCGCGGCGAAGCCCGCCTCGCCGGGCAGGGCCGCAGGCATCCCGGCGTCGGGCAGGACCCGCCAGGAACGGCCGCCGTCCGCCGTCGACAGGACCCGGAACTTCCCGTCCACCGGGTCACCCGCCGCGAGGCCGTGCCTGCTGTCGAAGAACGTCAGGCAGTTGAAGAAGGCGCGGGGGTCGGTGTTGCGGAAGGACTCGGTCCAGGTCGCTCCGCCGTCGTCGGTGCGCAGCACCCGGGAGGCCTCGCCCTCGCCGATCGCCAGGGCGACGGCCCGGCGGCCGTCGAACGCCTCGATGTCCCGGAGTTCCAGTCCGGCGGCGCCCGGCGGTGACACGTTCCGCCAGGTACGGCCGCCGTCGCCGGTACGCAGGACCGTGCCCTTCGACCCGGCGACCCAGGCGGTGGTGCGGCTGACCGCGGCGAGTCCCCGGAAGCGGACGTCGGCGCCGGTGTCGGTGAGCTGCCAGCCGGGCAGGAGTCCGCGGCCCGTCGCCTCCCCGGGCTCGGCGCCCCCGGCCGCTTCGCCCGGCGCCCCGGCCCGGATCTCCGCCGGCGCCGCGTGTGCGCCCGGTGCGACCAGTACGGCGGCCAGAGCCGCGCCGCCGGTCACCAGTGCCATCAGCCGTCCCGTGTTCCCCATGGCCTTCATGGCGCTGGAAGCTAGCCCACGGGTTCCGGCCCGTCCAGGGTGCGTCGCAGCCGACCGGGCAGGAGAGCTGGGTGCGCGGAGGTCCGGACGGGACCGCCAGAAGCCGGTGACGCAGCTCACGCCGCGCGCCGGTGCACGAAACGAGGAGTTCCGTCGTCTACTCCAATGCCGGGAACCGTTCACCCGGCCGGGAGAGGGAGCAGGTCTTGTCCAGCGTTATCGAGCAGTCCGTGCAGGCCCGCATGGTCGCGTCCGCACCGCGGATGGAGACCCTGCCTGCCACTCTGAGTTACGACCGTCAGTACCCCTTCGCCGTACGCATGGCGTTCCCGGCCCCGGCGACCCTGGAGGGCACCGAGGTGTCCTGGGAGTTCTCCCGCGAGCTGCTGACCACCGGGGTGGACTCCCCCACCGGGCAGGGAGACGTGCGCGTACGGCCGTTCGGGTACGAGCGGACCGTGCTGGAGTTCCACGCCCCCGAGGGCATCGCCATGGTCCATGTGCACACCGATGAGCTGCGGCGCTTCCTCCAGCGGGCACAGGAGCTGGTCCCGGTCGGGGACGAGCACCGGTATCTGGACCTGGACCGGAGTCTGAGCGACCTGCTCGGCGGGCCCCTGCCGTAATTCCGGTTGCCGGGCCCGCGCCCCGGCCCTACCTTCGTGATGTCCCTGTCGTCGTCGATCGGAGTAGGACGTTGCTGATCTGAGGTCCTGTGCACACCGTGCAGCGCCCGCCACGCCATGCCGTGGCCGGAGCGCCCGTGTGCGATCTCAGTGCTTCCAGCCGTCCTTGTCGTTCCCGACGTCCACGGGAGATCCGTATGTCTGCTTCCGACACCCACATCAGCTGTACCTCCCTCGCCTTCTCCTGGCCCGACGGCAGTGAGGTCTTCACGGGCCTCGATCTGGCCGTCGGTCCCGGCCGAACCGGGCTCATCGGCCTCAACGGCTGCGGCAAGTCAACCCTGTTGCGCTTGATCGCCGGTGAACTCGCCCCGCAGTCCGGTGTGATCAGGATGCGCGGCGAAATCGGCCATCTGCCCCAGACCCTGGTCCTGGACACCGCGCTGCGGGTCGACGAGGTGCTCGGCATCGCGGACCGGCGCGCGGCGCTCGACGCGGTCGAGTCGGGCGACGTGCGGCCCGAGCACTTCGCGGTGATCGGCGACGACTGGGACATCGAGGAACGGTCCCTCGCCACCCTGGACGGGCTCGGCCTCGGGCACATCG
Source organism: Streptomyces sp. SM11 (assembly GCF_002910905.1). Classification (GTDB taxonomy): domain Bacteria; phylum Actinomycetota; class Actinomycetes; order Streptomycetales; family Streptomycetaceae; genus Streptomyces. The sequence goes on from NZ_NEUE01000285.1 coordinate 35,054, forward strand.
GGCTCGACCGCACCATCGGGGAGATGTCCGGCGGCGAGTGCGTCCTGCTGCGGCTGGCCGCGCTGCTGCTGGACCGGCCCGGGGTGCTGCTGCTGGACGAGCCGACGAACAACCTGGACGCGTACGCCCGTCGGCGGCTGTACGACGCGGTCGACGCCTGGACGGGGGTGCTGCTCGTCGTCAGCCACGACCGGGAGCTGCTGGAGCGGGTGGACCGGATCGCGGATCTGCGCGAGGGCACGGTCACCTGGTACGGCGGGAATCTCTCGGCGTACGAGGAGGCGCTCGCCGTCGAACAGGAGGCGGCGCGGCGCACGGTGCGGGCCTCCGAGTCGGACGTACAGCGGCAGAAGCGCGAACTGGCCGATGCCCACGTGAAGTTGGCCCGGCGCAGACGCTATGGGCAGAAGATGTGGGACACCAAGCGCGAGCCCAAGGTCGTGATGGGCCAGCGCAAGCGCTCCGCACAGGAGTCGGCCGGCAAGCACCGCATCCTGCACACGGAGCGGCTGGCCGCGGCCAGGGAGCGTCTCGACGAGGCGGAGCTGGCGGTGCGGGAGGACGAGGAGATCCGGGTCGAGCTGCCGGTGCCCCTGGTCCACCCGGGCAGCGAGGTGCTGCTGCTGCGCGACCCGGTGCCGCCCTACGGCCCGCCGCTGCGGGGCGAGTTGATGGTTCGGGGCCCCGAGCGGATCGCGCTGACCGGGCGGAACGGGGCAGGCAAGACGGCGCTGCTCCGGACGGTCGCGGGGCAGCTGACGCCGCTCTCGGGCGAGGTGAGTCCCTTGGTCGCGACGGGGTTCCTGCCGCAGCGGCTGGACGTGCTGGACGACGCGGCGTCGGTGGCACGGAACGTGGCGCGGTCGGCCCCCGGCAGCACGGACAACGCCGTCCGGGCGCGGCTGGCCCACTTCCTGTTCAAGGGGGCCGCGGCGGACCGCCCGGCGGGGACCCTGTCGGGCGGGGAGAGGTTCCGGGCGACGCTGGCGACGCTGTTGCTGGCCGACCCGGCGCCCCGGCTGCTGCTGCTCGACGAGCCGACGAACAGCCTCGATCTGGCGAGCGTACGGCAGCTGACCGAGGCACTGGAGGCGTACGAGGGGGCGCTGATCGTGGCGAGCCACGACGTGCCGTTCCTTGAGTCGATCGGGATCACCCGCTGGCTCCGGCTCGACGGCGGGTTGCGGGACACGACGGCGGAGGCGGTGCGCGAGGGCCGCTGAGACCGCGCACCGGCTGTCCCCGTCGGCAGGTTCCCCGACGCCATGTTCGGACCTGTCGGTCCGGTGCCGCGGAACCCGCTGGTCAGCCCGTACGCGGGCACCCGGCGCGTACACTCCCTCCCGGCCCGCGGCGGTGCGGACGCCGTTGGCCGCGGCCTGTCCGCCGCCGGTGCCGTGACCGGCCCGGTGAGCGCGTCGTTCGCCTGCTGGACGCCGCACTCGGCGACAACCCCATTCGGAGGGCGGGACCGAATGTCGCGATCCGACCAGGCGTCGGCCGCTCCACCGGTGGTTCCGGTCCCTGCCGGCGGCGGACCAGCCGAGCCGGCCTCCAAGGAGCTGGTGCCGCACGATGAGGCGCGCCGGGCGTGGCTGCTCAGCGACGTCGGCGAGCCCCGGAACTGGATGCTCGTCCTGGCCCCGCTGCTGGGCCTGCACGCCGACGGCTGGGCCGGTCTCGGCTGGGGGGCGTTCGCCGCGTTGTTCACCGCGGTGCTGCCCACGCTGATCCTTCGCCTCGGTGAGCGGCGCCGTTACTGGGGCGACCGGCACGTGCGGCGCAGGCAGGACCGACTCGTGGCGGCCCCCGAGGAGATGGCGTCGGTCCTCGCCGGCACCACGCTGCTGTACGTGGGGAACGCTCCCGCAGCGGTGAGGGCGCTGGTGGTGACGATGGCCTCCGTCCTGCTCGCCCTGCTGGCGATCACCTTCTTCTGGAAGGTGTCGGTGCACTCGGCTGTCGCCTCCGGCGCCCTCGCCGCTCTCATGGCGGTCTTCGGTCCCTGGACGCTCGTGCTGGCTCCCTCCGTGGCGCTGATCGGCTGGTCCCGTGTCCGGCTGCGCTGCCACACCATCAGCCAGGTCACCGTCGGAATGCTGATCGGCGCGGCGGTCGGCGCACCCGTGTACGCGCTCCTGGGGTGAGACGACGACGTGGTTCACGCCTCCCGGTCCCGCTGGTAGCCCCTCGCTGTCGTGACGACGGTCTTCGGCGGCACGACCACGTGTGCTTCCGCATCGACACCGCCCTCCCCGGCGCTGACAGGGGGTCGCCGGTCACCGTGATCGCTCAACGCTCCACAGCGGCAGCTGTTCGAAGAAGCCCACCGCCTCCTCCCGCCACCGCGGACGCCAGCCGGCGGCCACCTCGGACGCCTGCCGCGCGTAGCGCCGCATGTCCGCCCGCATGCGGTCCGCCACGCCGCGGCGCTCGCCGATCTCACGGACGGCGGCAACCGTCTCCGATGTGCAGGACGCGTCACCGAGCGCGGTGTCCACCACGCGCCGCTCGACGTCGTCGACGGCCGCGAGGAGGGCACGGACGGTGTAGCTGTGCCTGCCGCCGCGGAGGTCGGTTCCGGTCGGCTTGCCCATGGTGTCCGCGTCCCCGAACAGGTCCAGGTAGTCATCGCGCATCTGCCCGCAGATCCCCACCAACCGCGCGTACTCCCGCAGCTCCTTCTCGAAGAGCTGCGGCTGTTCGCCCGCGGCCAGCAGGCCGAGCTGGAGGGGGGCGAGGATCGAGTAGCGGGCGGACTTGTGGTCGGCCACGCTGTGCAGGACCTCCTCGTCCGGAGCGGTGGCGAAGTCGCGTTCCAGGTCGATGATCTGGCCCACGAACGTGTCGGCCGCCGCCCGCGTCTGCACCTCGACCATGGACTGCCGCACACCGGTCGGCACCTTCGCGTCCAACAGCACCCGCAGCGACAGCGCCAGCGCCAGGTCACCCGCGAGCACCGTCAGCCCCAGGGCCGCCTGCGGGTGGTCGGGGAACCGCCCGCGGTAGGCGTAGTAGGTCGACGGGCCCCCACGGCGGACGGGGCTGTCGTCGATGAGGTCGTCGTGCACCAGTCCGTGGGTCTGCAGCAGCTCGATACTCAGCGCGGCGGCGTCCAGACCCTCGACGGGCTGGTCCGTCACCAGACGCGTCGCTTCGTGCAGCAGCACGACCCGCATCCGCTTCCCGCCCCGCAAGGACAACTCCCGCAGCAGGCCGAGGCACTCGGGGGTGAACCGGCTGAACGACGGCACGTCGAGCGCGGTGCCCAGCGTGGCGAAGTACTCCTCGAACAACCTGTTGAACCAACGCTCGTATCCGCTGACGCGCTCAAGGAACTGCCGCTGGGTCATGACACATGCTTCCTGCTGGGGAATCGGGTGACACCGGGTAGACGTGCGACGATAACGGCCGGTGCCCGAGGTCCGCGGTCGGGGTCAGGAGGTGCACCGGGTGGCCGAGTTCGGCGAGGAGGAGCGACGGCTCCTGCTGCACGGTTCGGGGTTCACGGTCCGCGTCGACATGCGGACCGCCTCGGCCGACATGCGGTTCGAGGGGGTCGTGACGCGCTTCGACCGGCTGCACCTCAAACGCGACACCGCCTCGCTGTCCGAGAAGCGGCGCGAGGCCGCCGCCCGGTTCACCGTGGAGCGGATGTCCGGGGCCTGCGGCGGGGCACGGCTCAACGCGGCGGCGCTCGCCACCCGGATCGACGGGCTCTCGCCCGCCGACTACGGGCGGATGGAGGTCGCCGAACTCGTCGGCGTACTGGAGCGGATCGACGATCCGGTGGGCGGGCCCGTCGCCACCGCCGCCCGGGAACGGCTGGAGCGGCTGGCCGGCATCGGGCTCGGGTATCTGAGCCTGGACCGGGAGACCACGACCCTGTCGGGGGGCGAGGGCCAGCGGCTCAAGAAGGTGCGGCATCTGGGCAGTTCGCTCACCGGGCTGACGTTCGTCTTCGACGAGCCCAGCGTCGGCCTGCATCCGCGCGACGTCGGACGGCTGGGCGATCTGCTGGTGCGGCTGCGCGACAAGGGCAACACGGTGCTGGTCGTCGAGCACGATCCGGATGTGATGGCCGTCGCCGACCATGTCGTCGACATGGGGCCGCGGGCCGGGGCGGACGGCGGTCACGTCGTCTTCGAGGGGCCTTTCGAGCGGCTGCGCGAGGCCGACACGCTCACCGGCCGGTCGCTGCGCCGCCGCACCCCGCTCAAGGAGACCGTCCGCTCCCCCACCGGCCGGCTTCCGGTGTACGGAGCCGATCTGCACAACCTCAAGGATCTGGACGTGTCGTTCCCCACCGGGGTGCTGACCGCGGTGACGGGGGTGGCGGGTTCCGGGAAGTCGACCCTGGTGTCGCGGTTGTTCACAGCGGCCTACCCGCAGGCGGTGGTGATCGACCAGAGCGCGATCACGGCCTCGTCGCGCTCCACCCCCGCCTCGTACATCGGCGCGCTGGACGCCATCCGCAAGGTGTTCGCCCGGGAGAACGGCGTGGAGGCGGGGCTGTTCAGCTTCAACTCCGCCGGGGCCTGAGCGGGTTGCTCGGGGCGCGGGGAGATCTCGACGGATCTGGCGTTCATGGATCCGGTCACCACGACCTGCCCGGAGTGCGAGGGCCGCCGCTTCCACGACGACGTACTGAAGCACCGGGTCGGGGGCCGGTCGATCGTGGACGTCCTGGGCATGACGGCGGTGCGGGCGGCCGGGCTGTTCGAGGATCCGGTGCTGCTGCGGAAGCTGCGCACCCTTGACGCGGTCGGGCTCACCTACCTCACGCTGGGGCAGCCGCTCTCCTCGCTGTCGGGCGGCGAGCGTCAGCGGATCAAGCTCGCCACCCAGTTGCACCGCACCTCCAGCGTGTACGTGCTGGACGAGCCGACGACCGGACTGCACCTGGCGGACACGGGCGCGCTGGTGGATCTGCTGGACCGGCTGGTCGACGCGGGGAGCACGGTGATCTGCGTGGAGCACAACCTGGATGTGGTCAAGCGGGCGGACTGGGTGATCGACCTCGGCCCGGACGGCGGCAAGGGCGGCGGGGCGCTGGTCTTCGAGGGGACGCCCGCCGGTCTGCTCGCGCATCCGACATCCGTCACCGGGCGGTATCTGCGCCGGGATCCGGGGGGAATCACTGACTCCAGCGTAGCGAAAAGGGGCTCCGGGAAGGCCCGAGAGGGCCCCTCACACACCTCACCACCTGGACACATGACCCTGTGTAACCGACCACTGCCGGGAGCGGGCTTGGCTTTGTCCTTAACGCCGCTTTAACCTACGGTCACGTAACCTACGAAGCCGTAGGTAATTCTCCCGTCCCCAGGAGCTCCCCGTGACGATCACCTCTCCCCACCTCGGCAGTTCGAAGGCGTGGACCGACGCCCAGCTGCTGTACGCGCTGGAAGAGGTGGTGGAGAAGGAACTCAACCGCCATCTCAAGGTCGCCAAGGACTGGATGCCGCACGAGTACGTTCCGTTCTCCGACGGGCGCAACTTCCCCGGCGTCTTCGACGACGGCGAGGCGTGGGCGGCAGACCAGTCCAAGGTCACCGACATCGGCAAGATCGCCCTCGTGGTGAACCTGCTGACCGAGGACAACCTCCCCAGCTACCACCACGAGATCGCCTCGCTGTTCGGCCGCGACGGAGCGTGGGGCACCTGGGTGCACCGCTGGACCGCCGAGGAGGGCCGCCACGGCATCGTGATGCGCGACTATCTGCTCACCTCGCGCGCCGTGGACCCGGACAAGCTGGAGCAGTTCCGCATGGCGCACATGGCGGAGGGCTTCGAGTCGGACAACCGGCACTCGATGCTGCACTCCGTCGCGTACGTCGCTTTCCAGGAGCTGGCCACCCGCGTCTCGCACCGCAACACCGGCCACCAGTCCGGCGACCCGGTCTGTGACCGGATGCTGGCCCGGATCGCAACCGACGAGAACCTCCACATGGTCTTCTACCGCAACCTCCTGGGCGCCGCCTTCGAGCTGGCCCCGGACCTGACCATGCAGGCCGTGCGGGACGTCGTCGTCGACTTCCGGATGCCCGGACACGGCATGCCCGGCTTCGAGCGGGCCGCCGCCCAGATGGCGATCGGCGAGATCTACAACATGCGCATCCACCACGACGACGTGATCCAGCCCGTGCTGCGCTTCCTGAAGGTGATGGACATCGACGGGCTCGGCCCGGAGGGTGCGAAGGCCCAGGAGGAGCTCGGTCTGTACATGGGCGGGCTGGACAGCGAGGCGTCGAAGTTCGACGAGAAGCTCGCCGCCCGCAAGGTCCGGATGGCGGCGCGCGGCCGCGCCTGATCCCACCCGGCGCCCCCGGACCCCGCGAGCCCGGCATGACGCGGACGACATGCCCTGATCCCCGGTCGGCGCCCTGAACCGCCCCCGGGCCCGACGCGCCCGGGCATCACTCCTCGGCGGTGGCCTCGGCGCACACCACGTCACGTACATCGTCCGAGGAGTGCTGGCGCAGCATCCGCGGCTGGGTGCGCCACGGGCCGGCCCACCCGGTGCGCGGCCCGTACGCCACGGTCAGTTCGGCGGCGAGCAGGCCCTCGGCCGGGTCCCCCGTCCCCGCCGGCCGTGCGACGACGAGCAGCAGGGTTTCCGGGTCGCCGTCCTCCAGTTCGTCGAGGACGGCGCGCAGCGATCCCTGGGCAGCCGGCCGGCCTGCCCGCACCGCCAGTTCACTCATGCGCCCCGGGGTGGGGCAGCGGTTCGAGCGCGTCGAGGAGGCCGGCGACGAGGACAGCGGCGGAGCCTGGGCCCTGGGCCCGATTGTGCCGGGCCCCGACCGAACACCCCACGGGTTTACGGTGCGTGGGTGCGACCGGGGGTGTTTCAGACCAGGTCGCGCCCGTCTCTGCGCAGCCGCCCGCGCTCCTTCTCGGACAGCCCGCCCCAGACGCCGAACCGCTCGTCGTTGGCGAGTGCGTACTCCAGGCAGGCCAGACGCCCTTCGCAGGCGTTGCACAGTTGCTTGGCCTCGCGGGTCGAGCTGCCCGGGGCCGGGAAGAAGAACTCGGGCCCGGCCTGCGCGCACAACGCGGTCTCCTGCCAGGCGGGCGCGTCGTCGGTCACGGTGTTGATCAGCATGGAGCCCACGGTGCCCGGTGGCGATAAACGACTGCTCAACGATTCATCAATCCGCGCCGGGGCGGCACCGGAGTCTTCGCCGGAGCCTCCGCGGTCGCCGCCCCGCGTCGGAGTCTCCGGCCTCGCGTCTACTGCCTCGGCTCGGGCCTCATGACCGCGAAGACCGCCCCGTACGGATCGGCGACGTTGGCCATCCTGCCGACGCCGGGCACCTCCATGGCGACCAGCGTCTCGGTGCCGCCGAGCCGCTTCGCCCCGGCCACCGTGGCGTCGACGTCGGCCACGTCGAAGTACGGCAGCCAGTGGGGGCCGCGGGCGGCCTCGGACGGGACGTCGCCCATCCGGACCAGGCCGCCGAACGACGCGTCCGGGCCGGCGCCGGCCGGGTGGACCGTGGTGTAGGTGTAGTCGGTGCCCTCCACCTTCAGCTCGTCGGTCCCCCAGCCCAGGACGCTCCCGAAGAACGCGGCCGCCGCCGGGACGTCGGGGGTGTACAGCTCGGCCCAGAGAAACGAGCCGGGCTCCTGGACGACGCCGAAGCCGGGGTGCTCCTTCGGCTGCCAGACACCGAAATACGCTCCGGCCGGGTCGGTGAATCCGCCCATGCTGCCGAAGTCCAGGACGTCCATCGGCTCGAACGCGGCGCTGCCGCCCGCCCGCTCCACCGCCGCGGCGGTGGCGGCGACGTCGGGTGACTGGAAGGAGACCGACCAAGCGCTCGGCGACTCCTCATCGGACACCGTCATCACACCGCCGACGTACCGGCCGTTGAGGGTGAGCATGCCGTAACCGCCGACCTCGGGGCCGCCGGGGATCAGGTCCCATCCGAACAGCTCCCCGTAGAAGGCGGTGGCCCCTTCGAGGTCGGGAGTGCCGAGATCGACCCAGCTGGGCGCTCCGTCAAGGAAGGTGGGGCTGATCATGGCGCACTCCTCAGTCGGTCCGGGTGGTGTTGCTCGTCGGTACTGCCGGGGTGATTCCTCTCGTTCCGAGTCTTGCACCGGGCACGGACAACCGCAGTCCGCGCGGGGCCAGCCGGGGCGTGGTCCACCGGCGGTGATCGCGTTCGCCGTGCGGCCCAGGGTAGGCATCGCGTGCCCGCCGGGGCGAAGCGTTGAACCGGCGCGTCGCCCGGCCGTGAAGAGCCCTGCCCTCAAGGGCCCTGCTGTCACGAGCCCACGACGGAGCCGGGAGTGTCGGCGGGGCGTGGCACGATGGCGGGAGGCCGGAAGATGGGGGTCCGGGGCTGCGAGGCGCCCTCTCAGGAAAAGAGGGACGCACATGACGCAGAGCGGGGCAGCGGGCGGCACGGCCCGCGGG
>NZ_NEUE01000286.1 GCF_002910905.1 Streptomyces sp. SM11
AGCCTTGATCCACCGAAGTGGTTTGAGTGTGATCTTCTGATCGGTTTCTGGGCCGGTTCGGGTCGGTGGCTGGGTATGGGCAGGTTGTATCCGCTGGTTTGCCCAGCTTTTCCACGGTGTGGTTCCGGTCGGGCCCTTGCGGGCGGGTGGACGGGGGCTGTTCGTGTCAGCCGGGTGGCCCGTGGGCGGTGTCGAGCAGGTGTGTCCAGGCGTGCTGCCAGGGCCAGTTGCGTGGCAGGTGCAGGGTGATGCGCCGTGCTGAGCGGGCGATCCGGGCCGGAACGTGGACGAGGTGGGTGCGGATCGTGGTGGTGGTGGCCCTGGCGTGGAACGTGGAGGCCAGCGCGCCGGCGGCCCGCAGCAGGTTGTAGGTCATCGCCCACAGCGTGAGCCAGGCGGCGTTGGCGTTGAAGTTTCCGGACGGAAGGTGGGCCAGAGCCCCGGCTTTGCTGTCGGCGATGACCTGCTCGATGACGGCGTGGTGACGGTGTTCCTGCTCGGCCTGGAGCGTCGGGGCGGGCTGGTCGGTGAAGAACGGGTGGTAGCGCCAGACGGGAAACAACTCGCCCTGTTCGCCCACAACGGCGGGTTTGGCCAGGTCACGGACCCGGCGCACGATCAGCCGGGCGGTGACCCGTTCGCTCTTCTTGCGGCCGGTGAACGCGGTGTAGGCGGGTATCTCGGCGACTTCGGCGTTGGAGATGAGTTCGCCGGTCTCCGGGTCGGGCACCGCGGTGGGGTAGGTGATCTGCTGCCATGCCCCGTCGGGAATGCCCAGGACGGCCCGTTTGATGGAGGGGTTCATCCCGCAGGTGATCGAAAAGCGGGCTCCGGCCCGGCGGCAGGCGGCGATCACCCCGCCGTTGTAGAACTGCGAGTCCGCTCGCAGGATCCGGGTGCCGGTGCAGCCCGCCTCGGCGGCGGTGGCGAGTGCCTCGCTGACGAATTTCGGGGCTCCACGGGAATCGGCTGCCTTGCCGCGGCGCATCCGTACTGCGGCGATCACCGGGCGCGACTGTGGGGTGCAGATCGTGGCGAGCAGGGGGTGCATGGTGCGGATGCCCTTGAACCGGCCGTACTCGGCGCCCTGCTTGGCCCGGCCGTAGACCCGTTTGTGGGTGGAGTCGACGTCGATGAACGCCGTCGTGCCGGAGCCGGGCAGCAGGGGGGTGTGGGCGGCCAGACCGGCGAGGAACCTGCGGTGGACGGCGTGGAGTTGGAGTGCGTGGCCGTGGGTGAACGCGCGGAGGAACGTGCCCAGCGTGGACGGCGCGCGGATCCCCCGGAACAGGGCCGGCATCGCACCGTGCCGCAGCACGTGGAGGTCGTCGATACTGTCCGCCCCCGCCGCCATGCCGGCCACGATGCTGCTGACCTTGGCACCCGCCGCGGCCCCCGCGCCGTTCGCTGTCCCGGTCAGCCTCACCTTCTGGGCCACCAGACGCGAAAGACCACACCGCTCGGCCAGCCGCATCACCGGAACCAGCCCGGCCAGCGCGACCAGATTCGGATCATCGAACGCAGCGGAGACCGCCGCCGGCGTATGGGAAACTTGCATCTCGGAAGTGCCTTGCCGATCGTGCGTGCTGGAAGCCTGAAGAACTCCCATCATCACAGGTCACAAGGCACTTCCTCGTTTCCGGAAGAGTCATCCACAGACATCACGTCGGTGGATCAAGGCTTAGCCAGTCTGGAGTCAGCTGTGGGAGCAACTCTGCTGCGTATTGCGACAGTCGCTGCCATCGGCGGGATGGTGTTTCTGATGGACGATCCCGCCGCCGCGGGCACCGAGGTCCAGCCGGTCCCCCGATGGATCAGGCAGGCCCTACGGGCGGTGCTGGGACTGGTCCTGTTCGTGCCGTCCTGGGTTGTCTCCGCGAGCGTCGTGAAGACCACGGTCAACAGCACCACCGGAGAGCCCCTGCCCGTCACTGACCTTGCAGTCGAAGCCGGCATCCTTATGGCCATCTGCTGTGCCCTTGTCCTGTTCGGGCTCAATCGATCGGGCGGCACGTCAGGCAGCTCCGTTGCCGCCCCTGGCCTGGCCGTGCTGGTCCTTGTTTTCATCGCGTTACCTGACGGCGCCGCACTTTATACCGACCCGGCGTCCGACGGTTGGGCGGCGGCGCGGCAACGGTGGCAGTGGCTGGGAGGAGCGGCTCTCGCGCTCTGCGGACTTCAGGCGTGGATGAGGCGCCCGGGGTACGCATCCTTATGGAGGTAGCTTGCAGCCAACCTGCCGGGAATCAAGCCCTCCGCAGCAACGCTATTCAGCCACCACTCAGACTCCTTAAAGTCACCCCTATATAGAGGAAGAAAAAATCGGCCGATTCGCTTTCGCGAACCGGCCGATTTTTTTCTAGTGGTTGTGCTTGTAGCGCGGATGCGGCACTTCTGAGCGACCAGGGTGCGATAGCGCCATAGTTGGCTGGGAACGCACCCTCAACAGGCATCCCGAAAAGAGCTTACAGCCGCGCAGGGTGTCTCTGTGGCGGGCGCGGATTCAGGCGACCCGCGTCGCATCCCGAGATCCGACCTCGTCAGCAGCTCACGAGACCGTCGAAGCGGTTCGGCTTCGCGGCGCTGTCGCTGCGCGCGCTCCCGGCAGGGATGACCATGCAGGAGCTGTCCGCGGCGTAGGCCCAGAGCACCTTCACACGCTGCGAGCTGGAGCAGTTGTTCAGCACCACAGCCTCACGGCTGAAGGTGTGGGTGAAGATCTCCACGCCGACGCACGCCGCGACCTCTGTGGACCGGGGCCATCAGCTTTGGACTGGTCACGATCCCGGTGAAGGTCGTGTCCGCGACCGAGGACCACGACGTCCACTTCCACCGGGTGCACCTGGCGGACATGGGCCGGGTTCGGACTCGGAAGGTCTGCGAGCTCGACGACCAGGTCGTCTCCCAGGACGAGATCGGCAAGGGCTACGAGATCGCGAAGGACCAGACGGTCCCGGTGACGGACGAGGAACTGGACGCCATGCCGTTGCCGACGGCGAAGGCAATCGAGATCGCAGCGTTCGTCGACGCCGGCACCGTCGATCCGGTGCGGATCAGCGACTCCTACTACCTCGCCGCCGACGGGCAGGTCGCCGCGAAGCCGTACACCCTGCTGCGCAAGGCCCTGGAGCGGTCCTCGAAGGTCGCGGTCGCGAAGTTCGCGTGGCACGGGCGTGAGCGCCTGGGCCCGATCCGGATCCGGGAAGGCGCGATCGTGCTGCACTCGATGAAGTGGCCCGACGAGGTCCGCAGCCCCGAGTCCCTGGCACCCAGGGAGGTCGGCGAGGACGAAATCGAGCAGGCCCTCCAGCTGGCCGACCGGATGACGATCGAGGACCTGTCCGGCTTCCGGACGAGCTGCCTGCAAGTCGCCCGAGTGCTGCAGTCCTGTCTCGACAGCGAAAGGGACGAGACCACCGTGCGCCGGTTGCCGCACACCTGGAGAACTGCCGACGCTGCGGCCGGGCGCGGCTGCCGACAGACCTGCTCCGGGCAGCCGTCTACCTCATGCTGCTGGTCCCGGCTGCGGTCCCCTCCCGCCCAGGCTCCGGTGTCCCCACCGGAGGACATCGATAACAGGATCGCCGCCCGGCATCCATGTCTTCCTCAACGGCTACCGGCACTGCGCCCTCGGGCCGGCTCCCGCCGCGCTGGATGGGAGCTAGCGGCGGCGGCCCCGCGCGCCGGGGCGGCCGGATGAAGCGGCGCAGGCGCAGCCCCCGGCCTACCGGGTGCCGCGAGGTCCCAGGAGAAAGGCTGCAGGAGCAGTCGGGGTAGATGCCGCAGACCCCAGACGGCGGCCTTGTACCGCAGGGTCGGCACGCTGACGGCCTTGCCACGTGCCAGGTCGCGGAGGGCCGCGGACGCCACCATTTCGGGCTCCAGCCACAGCCAGCCGGGAAGCCTGGAGGCGTCGAACCGGGATCGGTCGAACAGTTCGGTCCGGGTGAAGCCGGGGAGCACCACCGTCATCCGGACCCCTGCGTCCCGCAGTTGCCGTGAGCGGCCCAGTGCTTCGCTGAATGACAGCAGCCATGCCTTGCCGGCCGGATACGTGGTGGACAGTGCGCCAGGTCCGGCCGCCGTGAACGACGACACGTTGACGATGCTGCCGGAGCGCCGCGCCACCATGCCGGGCAGCACGGCGTGCGTGAGGCGCAGCACCGCCCGGACGTTCAGGTCCAGCATCGCCTCCTCCTCATCGAGGCCGTTGCTTGGGAAGGGCCCGCGCAGCACGATCCCCGCGTTGTTCACGAGGACGTCGACTGTGGTCCCGCCCCGGACCAGGTTCTCCACCGCTCGGCAGCCGGAGACGGTGGCGAGGTCCGCGGGCAGCGCACGTACGCAGACGCCGAAGGTGGCGCGGATCTCGGAGGCGACACGGTCCAGGGTTGCCTCGGTACGTGCGACGAGGACGAGGTCGTGGCCGTCGCGGGCGAGCCGTTCGGCGAAGGCGCGGCCGATTCCGGCGGTGGCGCCGGTCACCAAGGCCAGAGACATGGGTCAGCTCACTTCGGTGCGCGGGAAGAGGAACATGGGTGGACGGTCGCCGCTGGCCGAACAGGCCGTAGAAGCGCCCCAGTGGGTCCGGTGCTGTCGGTGTGTGCCAGGGCCGTCGCGGCCGTGGTCGGGGAGCATGAGACGTGCCGTCGGGACATCGCACGACCGCCGCCTCCGTGTCTGAGGACCGGGCGGGCGCGACTTGGTCGTCGGGTCACCGGACCGAGGTGACGACGGGCGGCGCGGACTGGTCGAGCGTGACGGGATCGACCAGGATCAGCTGGATGTCGACGGAGGCGACGGTCTGGGTCTTCGTACGGGCGACGCACCGGTATGTCATCGCCCGGGTGGGCGTCGCCGTGAAGGTCACGGTCTCGCCCGCGCGCGCGAATCCGTCTGCTTGGAGGGTGAGTGGTCCGGCCAGCCAGCGGGCGTGCGGATAGAGCTCGGCGACGGCCTGGTCGACCAGGGTGGTCATCGCGGTCGCGGCGACGGCGACGGGGAGGACCGGATGGCCGTCGAAGTGCCCGGGGCACAGCGCGGCGGTGACGGGCAGCTCGGCGGAGACGGTACCGGTGGCCGGTTCGAGATGGAACCGTTCCAGGGGGATCGGCTCGCTGTAGGGGCGGGCGGATGGGGCGGTCTCGCGGAAGGAGATGACCTCGGAGGATGTCGAGGTGTCCTCGGAGGGCGGGGCGTCGAGCAGGCGGGTGAGGAGCCGGTGGGGGAGGACGTCGTAGCAGACGGACATGTGGGCGACGATCTCGCCGGAGAAGGCGTCGGTGAGCCGTGCGTCCGCGGTGGCCTTGCGTGGGGTGGTGAAGGCGGCTTTCGCGTGGCCGATCAGCGGGCCCTCCTGCGGTGCGAGGGTCGGGCCGGCGAGCCACTCGACGCGCGCGCCGCGGGCGAGGTAGGCGAAGCGGCCGGGTCGGCGGTTGATGGTGGACGCGGCGCAGAGACCCAGGATGGCGAGGTGGCGGCCGACCTCCCCGACGCCCATCACCGCCGCCTGTCGCCCGGAGCCGGACTCGATCGGAACGGTGGCGATGACCCGCCCCGGCGCGATGCGGCGCAGATCCTCCAGGGCGAAGTAGGGCCTTGAGACACAGACGAGGTCCTCGACGTCCAGGGGGACCGCAGCCGCGGCCTCGTGGTCGGAGAGCGATTCGTAGGCGATCACGTTCTGTTCCTTCACAGGGGTCGCGGAACTGCGAGGGCGGTCATCCGGTGCGGCGGAGGGGCACCCGTGGCGCGGAGGAGAGGGCGGGGCCGTCCGTGGCGAGCGCGGGTCACGCAGCCTTGAACACGAGGACTGCGTTCTGCCCGCCGAAGGCGAAAGAGTTGGACAGGGCAGCCCGCATCCGGTGGGGCCGGGCGGTCTTGGTCACGACGTCCAGGTCGATCTCCGGGTCGAGACGGTCCAGGTTGGCCGTGGGAGGGATCAGCTGGTTGCGCAGGGTCAGCACGGTCACCGCCGCCTCGATCGCGCCGGCAGCCCCGACGCAGTGCCCGATGATGCTCTTGTTCGCGGTCACGGGAGGCGGCGAGCCGAACACCGTACGCAGGACCCTCCCCTCGGCCAGGTCGTTCTTCTGGGTCGAGGTGCCATGGGCGTTGACGTGGTCGATGTCGGCGGCGCTCAGTCCGGCGTCGGCCAGCGCCGCCGCGATCGCCCGGCGGACGCCGCCGCCGGCCGGGTCGGGCGCGGTGGGATGGTGGCCGTCCGCCGTGGCACCGTAACCGGAGAAGTAGGCATGAACGCGCGCACCACGCGCCCGTGCGTGCTCGGCCCGCTCCAGGACGAGGACGCCGGCGCCCTCGCTGAGCACGAATCCGTCGCGGTCCGCGTCGAAGGGCCGGGAGGAGCCTGCCGGGTCGTGGGTCCGGGAGGAGAGCGCCCCCGCCTGGCTGAATCCGACGCTGGCGATGCGCGAGCAGACACTTTCGCTGCCGCCCGTGATGACGATGTCGCAGGCGTCGAGCCGCAGGAGGTCACGCGCCGTGCCGAGGGCTGTGGCCCCGGACGCGCACGCGGTCGCGGTGACCAGGTTCGGCCCGAGCGCCTGCAGGTCGATGGCGATCTCACCGGCGACCATGTTGGGCACGGAGCGTGGGATCGTCAGGGGCGAGATCGCGCTGATGCGGTTGTCGCGGAGCTTGCCGTACTCGGCCTCCAGGCTGACGTTCCCGCCGCTGCCGTTGCCGATCACCACGCCGACGCGTGCGCCGTCCCAGGTCTTCGGGTCCAGGCCCGCGTCGGCCACGGCCTCACGGGCGGCGACCAGCGCCATCTCGGTGAACAGGTCGATGCGCCAGGTGAGGCGTCTGCCGAGTTCGGTGACCGGGTCGAAACCAGGCAGCCGGCAGGAGAAGTCGACCGGCAGGCCGGCCAGCTTCGGGTCCTTCTCTGCCGTCGGCATGCCCGCGCAGAGCCCCTCCCACGCGGCCGCCACACCGAGTCCGGCAGGGGTCACCAGCCCGAGACCGGTGACGGCGACGTCTGAGGCGGTCATACGGCGTCCACCGCCGCGGACCGCTTCTCCGCCACGAGACGCTCGACGTGCTCGCTGAACTGGCCGAGGGTCATCTCCTCGCCCTTCAGCTCATCGAGGTCGAACGTCACACCGAGGTCCTCCTCGAGAATGACGCCCAGCTCCAGAGCAGCCAGGGAATCCAGTTCGAGGTCGGGGAAGGTGGCGTCGGGACGGACGCGTGAGGCGTCCACACCGAGGTTCTCCGTCATCTTCGTGACGAGCATGTCGTACACGGTGGTGGACATGTGCGATCGGCCTTTCGTCCAGGGGAACGCCTCTTCAGGTGTCGCTGCGGGAAAGTAGGGCGTGTGACCGCTGCGCAGCCAGGACGGGGCCGGGCGTGACACGGGTCGGTATATACGAGCGGCTCAGACCTGAGGACCCTTCAGACCCTGCGGTCTCCGCTCCCGGCGTGCAAGGCACGGCAGTCATCCGGGTGAGCGCCGATGCGAGCCTTGTCCGATACATGAAGTCCGTGCAGCCGAGCGACGCCGCCGATGGAATGAATCCGCTGTCGCATGCGGAGAGAAGGCAGTGCAGGGCGAAGGACCGGGGTATGTGGAGGACCGTCCACCACCGGCTGTAAACAAAGAGAGAAGCGCTCCTGTGCGTCCGGCCTGTCTGAACGGTGCCCCCTGTCCTCCTTTCCCGCTGCGTGCTGTCGACCTCTCGTTCCGCAGGGCGGCGGGCGGCCCGCTCATCATGGGCGTCATGTTCGACTTCGACGGCGCGGCGCCGCCCCTGGCCTCCCTGCGGGCTCGGATTGCCACCCGCGCCCACCACATCCCCTCGCTGCGCTATCGCCTTCGGCGAAGCGACAGGAAGGCGTACGCAGCCGGGAGGTTCGAACCGGGGACGCACGTCCTCCAAGTGCTCGTGTCGCGCCGCGGGCAGTTCGACGCGGCCCGGCGGCAGATACTCACCCGCCCGCTGCCGGAAGACCGGCCGTCGTGGGACGTCTGGCTGATCCGGTGCGCGGAGGAGTCTTTCACCGTATGCTTCCGCTCCGACCACGCCCTGCGGGACGGGATCGCCGCGGCGTCCATCCTTCGTCTGCTCATCGAGGACGAGCCGGGGCACTGGTCGCCGCGCTCCCCCCAGTCGGCGCGCGTCAGCCTCCGCGGTGTCGCCGCAGCTCTCGGCCAGAGCGCCAGGGCCATGCGCCCCCTGACCCCGGCCCCCGCATTCGCCGGCGCGGAGTCCGGCACTCCACAGCTGTTCCACCGAGACCTCCCCATGGCTCTGCTGCGCGGGGCGGCACGGGCCCACGGTGCCACTGTCAACGACGTGTACCTGGCCGCCCTGTCCGAAGCAGTGCACCGGCGGCACCAGGAAGGCACACACCAGGGGCATCCGCCGATGCCTGTCACCGTGCCCCTCTCCGTACGCGGCCGCGCTCAGGCCACCCTGGTGGGAAACGCACTGGTGGGCGTACGACTCACCCTGCCCTGCAAGGACAGCGGCGGAGTCGAGGGAGCCTTGCACGCGGTGACCGCCCAGACCCGCCGACTGCGCGCGATCGACTACCGCGGGTCCGCGCGCCTCGTCCTGGACGCCCTTCCCCGCAGGGCAGGCGCAAGGCTCGCCCTGCGGGTGGCGGGCGCGGGCCCTGTCGGCCTTCTGGCGTCCAACATGGACTGCGGACCCACTCTCACCCTCTTCGGACTACCGGCGTCACAAGCCCAGCTGTTCAGCGCTCCGGCGGACGGACTCCGCTGCTATACCGCCCTGACCGGCTACGACTCCCACGCCCGCCTGACCGTCGTGCACGACGGCTCCCTCACGGGGATGCCATGCCTGGGCGAGCACTGGGTGGCAGCTGTGCGGGAACTCGCAGACGCACCCCGTGCGTCCGAAGCGGCGGCGGAGGTCGTCCGGTCGGCGCCTTCACGCAGGACGGGTCGCCCGCGCTGAGCACCGAAGTCCACGACGGAGCCGGAGATCAAGGCACCCGGCTGAAGTGCGCCGGACCGCGGGACGCCGGTAGGCACGACCGGGTGCCGGCCCTGGCCAGCCCGGCAGGAACTCATCGACAGCAAATGCCCCAGGACGGCCAGAACGGGCACCGTCGCGGATCAGGACGGTCCCCGGGCACCCTCCCGGCCGCCGTCCGCAACTCCCGGGCCGCGCACTTCCTCGGGCTCGCGCACTTTCCGGGAGGCCGTCGCCCGTCCACCTCACTCCGCAGCGCCTGCGTCCGAACTGGTGTCTTCCGCTCACTTGCTGCGAGTACGAGCTATTCCGTCCACGGACCGGCGCAGGACGCGGGGCGGCGCCCCGGCGCATCGTCGGACTGTCCACACTCACCCGCACGCTCCCTCGCCGTGCGCCGCGCCGCGTCCGTCCCCGTCCAGTGGACGGGCGTCGGGCGGACGGTGCCCCCCATCCGGCGCGGAGCTCTCCGACGCCTCACGGCGTGTCCTGCCCAGTTGGGGTGCGCCCATGGGGAAGCGTATCCACAGTCCCAGCCCGCCGAGGTCAGGACGGCACGCCTAGCTCCTCCACTTAGAGACTTCCCTGTCCACGTTCAGGCCAGGTTCTGTCGACAGCACACGTACGCCCCGAGGCGGGCAGATGGGGCCGGCCCCGGACCCGATCTCGTACCGGCTCCGAGATCGGCCACAACTCTGTACACGTAGCCGCCCGCCGACCGAGAGTGCGGCGGCGATTGCTGCCGTTCGAAGGGACGTCCCGACCCATGCCCGACCCGCCCACCCCGTCCGAGACGCCAGCGCCCTTCGTCGCGTCCGCCGCGGGTGCTGCCGCAGCCACCCCCCTCGCGAAGGGCCACGATCCGGGGAAGTGCGATCCCACCGACTCCCTGGTACGCCCTTGTCCGCAAGGGCCCGCGGAGAGCGACAAGGGCAGCGGGATGCCTCTGCTCGGTCATGTGGCGCGCTGGTCTTTCCGGCACTGCCGGTCGGTGCTCGGTGCTGTTGCCGGTCTGATCGTGCTGCTGGCGGGTCTGGGGCTGGGCGTCGGGGGCGAATGGTCCAACGGCGGCTACACCGCGGACGGCACAGCCGCACAACGGGCCGAGAGCGCGGCGCGCCAGTTCGGTGCCGGGACACCCGACCTCGTCCTGCACCTCCGCTTCGGCCGGCCGGTCGACTCGCCCGAGGCTGCCGCACAGGGACGACAGCTGACCGAACAGGCCGCCGCCACGCCAGGGGTCAGCGCCGCACTGTCCTACTGGAACACCGGGAGGGAACCGCTCCGGTCCGACGACGGCCGGGGCGCCCTGCTGCTCATCGATCTGGAGGGCGACGAGTCGCGGGCCGCCCGCACCGCGCGGGCCCTGGTGCCCTCCCTGCGGGCCGCCGCCCCCGGGCTCGACCTGGCGGTGAGCGGGCCCGCCTGGGTCAACGTGACCGCGACCGAGCAGGCAGAGCGCGACCTGCTCCGCTCGGAGTTGTTCGTCCTGCCGGTGACGTTCCTGGTCCTGGCACTGTCCTTCCGCTCGTTCAGCGCCACCCTCGTCCCCGCCGCGATCGGCGCGACCGCGGCCTCGGGAGCCTTGGCCCTGCTCGCGGTCGTGACCCAGCTGCTGCCGATCTCGGTCTTCGCCGTGAACCTGAGCTGCGCCCTCGGCTTCGGCCTTGCTGTCGACTACGCCCTGTTCACCCTCGCCCGCTACCGGGAGGAGCGCGCCCGCGGCCTGGACGCCGAACAGGCTGTGGGGCGGGCGATGTCCACCACAGGCCGGGCCGTCGTCTTCTGTGCCCTGACCATGGCCTGGTGCATGGCGGGCCTGCTCGTTTTCCCGCTGGGGCTGATCCGTTCCCTCGCGATTGCCTCGCTGATCGTCGTCGCGTTCTGCGCCGCCGGCACCCTGTTCCTCCTTCCCGCCCTGGTCGCCGCTCTGGGCGGCCGGCTCGACGGCACGCGCCCGCCGCGTCGCGGACCCTGGCGCCGAGGCTCCGGCGACCTCTCGGTCAGCCCGGCCTGGCGACGGGCCGCCGTCGCGGTCACCGCACGGCCCTGGCTGTGGGGAACGGCCGGGGCCGTCCTCCTGCTCGGCCTGGCCCTGCCCGTCGTGGGGCTGCGGCCCGCGCTGACCGACGAGTCCATCCTCCCGCCCACCGCTGAGGCGCGAACGGCGGCCGTGGCCGTCCGCGCGGACTTCCCCTTCGCACCGGAACGGCAGCTGACCGTGGTGCTGCCCCGGACGGACGCGGCGTCCCGGGCCGCCGAACTTGACGCGTACGCCCGCACGCTGGCCGCACTGCCCGGCGCGGCACGCGTGAGCACGGCGGCAGGCGAGTACGCCGGGGGGCGGCGCGTCGCGGAACGACACACGGAAGCGGCCCCTCGCCTCGGCACTCTGGTCACGGTCTTCGGCGCGGACCCGGTCCAGTCCTCCGAGACCAGCGCCCTGGTCGACGCCGTACGCGCCACCCCGGCCCCGGGCCCGGCCCTCGTGACCGGTACGGCCGCCCACCTCGACGACACCCGACAAGCCGTCACGGACGCGCTCCCCTGGTGGACGGGGCTCACCTCGTGCGGCGTGTTCATCATGCTGCTGCTGTTCACCAGGAGCGTGCTGGTGGCGTTCAAGGCCGCCGTCCTAGGCGCGCTCAGCATCGGCGCCGCCCTCGGCCTGATGGTCCTGCTCTTCCAGCGCCTCCAGGTCCTGGGACCGCCCGACACTGGAGGGGCGAGCACGCTGGAGATCACCATGCCGCTGCTCGCCGCCGCGCTGGCCTTCGGCTTGTGCGTGGACTATGAGGTCTTCCTCGTCTCCCGCATGGCGGAGGAGTGGCGGCGTACCCGGCAGAACACGGCCGCCATCGTCTTCGGTATCGAGCACACGGGCCGCCTGTTCACCGCCGCGGCACTGGTGGTCGCCGTAAGCATGGGCGCGCTGATGCTCTCCCAGATCAGCCTCCTGGTGGTGCTGGGCGCGACGATGGCGGCCATCGTCCTCATCGACGCCACCGTCGTACGAGGCGTCCTGGTCCCTGCGTTCATGCAACTGGCCGGTCGGGCGAACTGGTGGTCACCGTCGGCACCAGGCCGGGCGGCTCCCATGGCCGCTTCCGCACCTGCCGAAGCAGGGTCTGTCAAACGAGCGGGTCTGTTCCGTAGTCGGTGGTGATGGTGGGTGCCTGTCAGGATGCGGTGGCGGAGGAGGTCGAATCCGGCGCGTCCGTGCGCGGGCAGTCGTGATCCACTCGGTGAGCTTCAGGTCGTTTCCCTCGGCCGGCTTCAGCAGGGTGGCGAAGACGTTTATGAGATCGGCGAGTTGGGTCATCTCCGGGCAGGCCGCGGTGATCTTCTCCAGCAGGGCCGTTTCCTTCGGGCGCAGGTTTTCGGGGTCGGTAAGGAGGAGGCGGCCGGCGTGACGCGGCGTGGTGACGGGTCGGTCGCCTTCGGCGCGGCCTTGGCTGAGGTAGCGGACCAACAGATTGGCGCTGCCGGTGTAGCCCAGGTCTCGGATCTCGCGCAGCAGGTGGGTGACGGGGACGGCAGGGTCGGCCCGGCGTCGTTCGCGAAGGTGGTCGCGGTAGGGGTCGACGAGGGTCGGCCGGTAGGCGGGGGTGAGGCGCAGGGCCTGGGGTTCGGGCATGCGGGCGTAGCGTTTGACGGTGTTCAGGGCCAGGCTGAGGCGGCGGGCGCATTCGAGCAGGCCAACGCCCTGGCCGAGGAGATCGTGGATCTTGGTCCAGCGCTCGCGGGTGGTCTGCTCGCGTATGCCGCCGGGGCGGGACGGATTGATGGTGGCCCAGCAGCCGGCATGTGCGCGGATTTCGAGCTGGACTTTGTCGCAGAAGTTTCGCCAGAGGTGCCAGCGGTCGCTGACCTGTACCGCGTCGGGCAGAGCACGGCGGACGGCCTCAGCGTAGGTGGCCGATCCGTCCCGGCATACGACCTCGGCACCAGGATGTTCGCGCAGCCACGTCTCCAGGGTGTCCGCGGTGCGGTCGGACAGCACGTCGATCCGCTCGCCAGTCTCGGCGTTGGTCACGATGGTGGCATAGCGGTGACGTCGCTTGAGCGCGAAGTCATCCACTCCGATCACCCGCGGGACCTCCCGCCGGGGCAGCGGCAGGCGACGCAGATTGCGCAGCGCGGTACTGCGGGAAACGGGCACGGCCAGCAGGCCGGCCAGGCGGGTCGCCGCCCGACCGCATAACTCCCGTGCCACCTGCGATATCTGGCCCGCCAGCCGAACCGTGCGGCGCTGATGGCGCTCCAGCAGTCCGGGAATCTGCTCGCGGAAGGTCTGTCGCCGGCAGCCCAGGATCGGGCAGGCCAGCCGCCGTACGCGCAGGTGAACGACGACCTGGCGGCCGTCGACCGGTACGTCCGCCACCGTCCGGCGGTGATATCCATGGGCCTTCGCCGTCGGCGATCCGCACACCGGACACGGCACCGCCACATCCCGAGTGCGGGCCGTGACCACTATCGCGTCACCGCCATCCGCCACATCCTCGACGACCAGCGCCGAAAGCCCGGAAAACACCGTCCCGACAAGGGAGTTGACATCCATCACAAGATCATGATCATGGACGGCTACTCGACGTCACCACCGACTACGGGACAGAGCCGCTC
>NZ_NEUE01000287.1 GCF_002910905.1 Streptomyces sp. SM11
AGCCTTGATCCACCGAAGTGGTTTGAGTGTGATCTTCTGATCGGTTTCTGGGCCGGTTCGGGTCGGTGGCTGGGTATGGGCAGGTTGTATCCGCTGGTTTGCCCAGCTTTTCCACGGTGTGGTTCCGGTCGGGCCCTTGCGGGCGGGTGGACGGGGGCTGTTCGTGTCAGCCGGGTGGCCCGTGGGCGGTGTCGAGCAGGTGTGTCCAGGCGTGCTGCCAGGGCCAGTTGCGTGGCAGGTGCAGGGTGATGCGCCGTGCTGAGCGGGCGATCCGGGCCGGAACGTGGACGAGGTGGGTGCGGATCGTGGTGGTGGTGGCCCTGGCGTGGAACGTGGAGGCCAGCGCGCCGGCGGCCCGCAGCAGGTTGTAGGTCATCGCCCACAGCGTGAGCCAGGCGGCGTTGGCGTTGAAGTTTCCGGACGGAAGGTGGGCCAGAGCCCCGGCTTTGCTGTCGGCGATGACCTGCTCGATGACGGCGTGGTGACGGTGTTCCTGCTCGGCCTGGAGCGTCGGGGCGGGCTGGTCGGTGAAGAACGGGTGGTAGCGCCAGACGGGAAACAACTCGCCCTGTTCGCCCACAACGGCGGGTTTGGCCAGGTCACGGACCCGGCGCACGATCAGCCGGGCGGTGACCCGTTCGCTCTTCTTGCGGCCGGTGAACGCGGTGTAGGCGGGTATCTCGGCGACTTCGGCGTTGGAGATGAGTTCGCCGGTCTCCGGGTCGGGCACCGCGGTGGGGTAGGTGATCTGCTGCCATGCCCCGTCGGGAATGCCCAGGACGGCCCGTTTGATGGAGGGGTTCATCCCGCAGGTGATCGAAAAGCGGGCTCCGGCCCGGCGGCAGGCGGCGATCACCCCGCCGTTGTAGAACTGCGAGTCCGCTCGCAGGATCCGGGTGCCGGTGCAGCCCGCCTCGGCGGCGGTGGCGAGTGCCTCGCTGACGAATTTCGGGGCTCCACGGGAATCGGCTGCCTTGCCGCGGCGCATCCGTACTGCGGCGATCACCGGGCGCGACTGTGGGGTGCAGATCGTGGCGAGCAGGGGGTGCATGGTGCGGATGCCCTTGAACCGGCCGTACTCGGCGCCCTGCTTGGCCCGGCCGTAGACCCGTTTGTGGGTGGAGTCGACGTCGATGAACGCCGTCGTGCCGGAGCCGGGCAGCAGGGGGGTGTGGGCGGCCAGACCGGCGAGGAACCTGCGGTGGACGGCGTGGAGTTGGAGTGCGTGGCCGTGGGTGAACGCGCGGAGGAACGTGCCCAGCGTGGACGGCGCGCGGATCCCCCGGAACAGGGCCGGCATCGCACCGTGCCGCAGCACGTGGAGGTCGTCGATACTGTCCGCCCCCGCCGCCATGCCGGCCACGATGCTGCTGACCTTGGCACCCGCCGCGGCCCCCGCGCCGTTCGCTGTCCCGGTCAGCCTCACCTTCTGGGCCACCAGACGCGAAAGACCACACCGCTCGGCCAGCCGCATCACCGGAACCAGCCCGGCCAGCGCGACCAGATTCGGATCATCGAACGCAGCGGAGACCGCCGCCGGCGTATGGGAAACTTGCATCTCGGAAGTGCCTTGCCGATCGTGCGTGCTGGAAGCCTGAAGAACTCCCATCATCACAGGTCACAAGGCACTTCCTCGTTTCCGGAAGAGTCATCCACAGACATCACGTCGGTGGATCAAGGCTAAGGCTCCGGCGTGTTGGTGTGGGTGGAGTCCAGCAGCGTCTCAATCTCCTCCACGGCCTTGATGCGCGGTCGGGACCACGGCTACCGGGCACAGGGCAGTGTGCAGCACCTTGCCGCTCACCGAGCCGAGCAGCAGCCTCTTGAGCCCGGTTCGGCCATGGGAGCCGACCACCAGCAGGCTCGCGTGCCGTGAGGCATCCACCAGGGCCTCTGCGGGGTGGTGCCGCTTGACGTGCCCTTGTAGGTCCAGGCCGGGGTGGTCAGACCGGTAGGAGGCCAGCATGTTCTCCAGCCTCTCCTGCGCACTGCTCGAAACCGCCTCGTCGTCCATGAGCGCAGGTCCAGTGGGGCCGGTACCGAGAAGCTCTGGACGCGTGGCCACGTACACCACCTCAAGGGCAGCGTTGCGGGCCTCCGCCGTCTCCAGTGCGAATTCCATCAGACCGGACGGGAGATCGTCCACATCGACGCCTACCACCACTCGGTTCTCCCTCGGCTCCTCACGATCTCCCGGCCTGACCACGAGAACAGGACACGCCGAGTGCGTGGCGATCTGGAGACTTACCGAGCCAAGGGGCAACCGGGGAAACCCTCCGGTGCCCCGGTGGCCGACAACGATCAACGCCCCTGCGGAGGACCGGTCGACAAGTGCTCGTGCGGGCGACCCGGACACCACGTCGGGCAGGACCTCCAGCTGCGGGAACTGCTGAGCCACCGACTCGGAGAACGAGGCGATCACTTGTTCCGCCTGCTCCGCAGTCGCGCCCCGACCGGCCGATTCAACCGATCCCGGGGGCGCAGGCCACTCGACCGCATGGAGAATCCGCAGGACTGCCCCACGCCGAACCGCCTCCTCGGCGGCCTGGCGGACGACCAGCCTCTGCTCCGCGGTGTCAACCACCCCCACCACCACCGCTCCGGTCATGCGCTGATCGGCCATAGTCATCTTCTCTCCCGCTGTTCGTCCGGATTCCCACACAGCACCGAGAGGCTCGGGGCTGGTATGGACTTGCTTCCATCACACGATCCGGTCGCGACCACGGCAACTTGGATACAACGAGCTCGTAGCACGATCATGATGGGGTCTTCTTGGCAGGGGGAGAAGCGGCAACGGAGTCGGCAGCATGCACTACGGGTGAGCCGCGCGATGGGCTGACCTGCGGCAGATGCGCCCGGCGGATCTTCTCCCACGCGCTGTGGCCATGTCAGCGCAGACGTACGCCCGGCTTCCGACGGCCGGTGACGGTGAACGCCACGGAGTAGGTGAGGGTGTCCTCGCTGTCCAGGTGGTCGAGGAAGATCCGGACGGCCTCGTCCGCGGCCCCGGACGAGCCCAGCGCACGGGCGATGGCGGGGCGGGCGATGTCGAGCTTCAGATGCCACTGCTCACGTTCGGCCGGGTCGATCGGCCCGGCGATCAGGTGGTACGGATCGACGCGTACGGCGAGATCGGTGAGGCCGGCCTCACGGGCGAGCCGGTACAGCCGACGGCCGGTGTGCGGGTCGAATCCGGTCGCCTCCAGAGCCGCCACGACCGGGTCGAGAACCGCACTCAGCGCGGGAGGGACCGGATCGTGCCAGACGAGCTGGCCGTCGAGGTCGAAGAGCACGACCACGCCGCCCGGCTTGGTGACACGGGCCATCTCCGCGACGGCCCGGCCTCGTTCGGCGACGTACTGCAGCATCAGCCGGGAGTAGACGACATCGAAGACGCCGTCCTCGAAGGGGAGTTCCCGGGCGTCGCCGCAGCGGCGTACGAGCGCGGCACCATCCGGGCTTCCGGAGCCGGCGGCCAGCCGCTCGGGGTTGCCGTCGAAGGCCACGACCCGGCTGTCGGGCCGTGCCCGGCACACGGCCTGCGCGATGTGTCCCGGCCCCGCACCCACGTCCAGGACCTCCGGCGCCCCCGTGGGCATCACGGGCGCAAGGTACTCCCGCACCCATGCATCGGCGTCCACCTTGGCGACCAGACGGCCGACCTCGCGGCGGTCCTCCATCAGGTACGGAACGCTCATGTGGTCCTCCTCGGGTGTGCGACCCGGCCGCGCAGGCGCCGCTCGTAGAGGTCGTCGATGTACTGGTAGAAATCGTGGTGCGCCTCGGCCAGCCACAGGGCCTGGGTGTACGGGCGGACACGCTCCGCGCCTGCCGTGACGAGCCGGTCCAGCGACAGGGAACTGGCGACGGGCAGGCAACCGGGCTCGAATCCCTCGTAAGCGGTGGACGCGGCGGACAGCACCGCGTCCACCGCCCGCCGCGCCTCGTCCGTGTCGAGACCGGGTGCCACCAGCAGGTCGCACCGGTTCTCCAGGAACGAGAAGTTGAAGCCCAGCGGGCCCCGGTAGGCCAGCGCGGCCGCCAGCATCCGGCCGGTGGCGTCGTAGGCGGCCCAGATCCTGCGATAGCGGCGAAGTCCCACCAACCGGTAGAGCCGGTCGACGTCGCTCAGCCTCAGATCACCGCGGTCCAGCCCCTCGGCCCGTACGTACACATCTCCACGGCAGCGGCTCGCGAGGGCGGCCAGTTCCGGGCACGCCGCGTCGTCCAGCTCGGTCACGCGCTCCGCCCTGGCCTGCAAGGCGCCAAGGGAGCGGGCGAGAGGCAGCGGCACCATGACGTAGTCCCCCGGCACCACCGCTGCCTGCCCAGGGGAAACGTTGCCCACCATGCCACCGAAGGCGACGGCCGCGAACCGGTTGCCGGGACTGAACCAGTCCTGCTGTGCCACATCCCGCTTCTCGGCCATGCGGACAGCCAGGCCTGCCAGCATCACGGCGCGGGCACCCACCAGCGTGCCGTGGCTGACCAGGTGCTGGGTCTGCCAGCCGCCGTGGGTGGACCGCCAGGACGTCATCGATGCCCAGCCGCCGTTCGGGTCGTCGTACGACCCCACCCAGTGCAGCAGTTCCCCGGCACGCCGGGCGCGCTGCCAGTTGTCGAGGATCACCGGCCAGTACGGGGCGAGCCTTGCCCGCTTGCCCGGGTAGAGGAAGCGCGAGCTTCCGTACCGGTCGAAGAGCTCCGCGGGAGTCCATGCGTTGACCCGGCACCCGAAGTCCGACCAGTCACCCGGCAGGACCGTATGGCTGGGGGCGCGCATGGGTACGGGCGCGGGAGCTCGCACCGCCGTCAGTGTCGATTCCATTGATGCCGTACAACCCGTTCCAGAAGAAGATCTTGATGATCCGAGTGGTAACGGGGTTCCCCGACGGAAGTAACGGCCGGCGCCGACAGGTGCGGACCGCCTCCGGGCCGGTCCGTCGCCGACGGGCCAGGCATGTCCTTGATCGGGCAGTGCTGCCGTCCGGCTCGCGTGAGTGGACGGCAGCCTCGACGGGCGCGTGGGCGGATCAGTCGGGGAACCGCACTCGCAGCCCGACCACCACACCGATGGGGTCCGTCAAAGCGGAACAAGTTCAGCCCGGCGAAGTCTTCGCCACGCCCGAAGGGCTGCTGAAGGCCCGGGGGTGACGGTCGTCAGGTCGGCCGGTGACCGGCGGTGCGGCCCGCTGGACCGAACGCCTTCCGAAGACGCCATCCCTGAGGGCGGGCCGGGCCGGGCCGTCGCGATTGCCACGCACCGAGCCGAGCTGAGAAGCTGGGCCGGACGGGCCGGTCAACTCGGCTGCTGCGGAAATGGCTTGTGGGTCGGGTCGGCCAGGGTACGGCGGCCTCCGGCCCGGATCTGCGGGAGCCGGTCGTCCTGGAGGTGATGGTGCGCCAAGCGCCGTTACCTTTCCGCTTGTGACGAACGGAGTGCAGCGTGCATTCTGACCTGGCGGAGGATCTGGTGCGTCTTCCCTCGCTTCTGCAGTCCGTGAGGGAGCACGTGACAGCCTTCCTTGACGGGTTGGAGGAGCGGGAGGTCGTTCCGCTGTTCCGGGGCTCGCGGGCGGCCGGCCTTCCCGAGCGGGGGAGCGGACTGCAGGCCGCGCTCGTGGACTTCGCGGAGCGCTGGGAGCCCAACCTGTCGGCGAGCGCGGGCCCGCGATACTGGGGTTTCGTCACCGGCGGGGTGACCCCCGCCGCGCTCGCGGGGGACTGGCTGACAGCTGCGGCGGACCAGAACTCCTTTTCCTCGCTCGACGGTGCCGGGCAGCAACTGGAACGTGAGACGGTCTCCTGGCTCCGCGATCTGTTCGGGCTCTCCCGCGAGCAGGAAGGGACCTTGGTCAGCGGGGCGACGATGTCCAACATGGTCGGTCTCGCCGTGGCCCGGGAATGGCTCGGGGAGCGGCTCGGCGTCTCTCCCGCCGAAGAGGGAGCAGGCGCGCTGGGAACGGTGCGGGTGCTGTCCGGAAGCCCTCATTCGAGCGTGCCCAAGAGCCTGTCGATGCTGGGTCTGGGCAGGGCGTCGCTGGTCCTGGTCCCCACCCTGGCCGGGAGGGAGGCGGTGGACCCTGTCGCGCTGGAGGCCGCTCTGGAACAGGCCGACGGCCCGTGCGTCGTGGTGGCGAACGCGGGCACGGTCAACTCGGGCGACTTCGACGACCTCCGCGCCATCGTGCGGCTGCGCAACCGCTATGACTTCTGGCTCCATGTGGATGCCGCTTTCGGAGGGTTCGCCGCTCTCTCCCCCGCGTCGGCATTCCTGGTGGACGGCATGGACGATGCCGACTCGGTCTGCGTGGACCTCCACAAGTGGCTGAACGTGCCCTACGACAGTGCGGTGCAGTTCACCCGCCGTCAGGATCTGCAGGTCCGTGTCTTCCGCAACACTGCGGCCTACCTCGGTCCCGATACGGCGGCCCACCTCGATCCCGCGGGGGACGGGGTCGACCGTGTGCACCGGACGCCGGAGAACTCCCAACGGCTGCGTGCGCTGGCAACGTGGTTCACGCTCCGTGCCTACGGGCGGGACGGGCACCGGGAGATCGTCGAACGGTGCATGGCGTGCGCGCGCTCCCTGGCCGCGTCCATCGATGCCGCTCCCGGGCTGCGGATGCTGGCTCCGGTCCGGCTCAATGTCGTGTGCTTCACCCTTGCCGAGAACCCCACTCCCGCCCGGCTGGCCGCGCTCGCCGGGAAGGCGGCCGGTCGCGTGTTCCTCACCCCGACCGTGTACGCGGGTGTTCCGGCGTTGCGTGCCGCGTTCAGTAATTGGCGGACCACCGAAGCGGACGTCCGTACTGCGTTTGTGGCGTTGTGCGAGAGCATGCCTGCGGATTCCTCGATGGCATGAGGTGCGCATGAGGCCGCGGAGGACGGCACCGTCTCGGTGTCGACGCCCACCGGCGTCGAGGCGAAGGCCGGCAGGTCCAGGCTGCCGCTGGGTGAGAGCGAGAAGTGCAGGCGGGTGCCCGGCCACCGAGGGGCGGCCGTACGGGCCGCCGCCGGAAGGGTGGGCGGGCCGCGGTGGCGGGACGGACACCGGGGCCACGCCCAGGTACGTGCCGAGCGGCGGCTGGCGCGCCACGTTGGTTCCGATGTAGCACGCGGTGTAGCACGCGCGCTCCGCCGGGGCCCTGGGCGTCGCCGCAGGGCTCCGCTCCTCGGTCACCAGCACGTCTGGCGCGGTGTGCGCGGTGCGAACGCGCGGTGGCGCTCCGCGCGTGGCGGCCAGAGGTGCGGGTTTTCTCCCACCCGGGGCGGGGCCGGCCGGCGGGCGCCCGCCGCCGGGTCCGGCCGGGCCGGGGCGAGCCCGTCCGGGACGAACTCGACGGGATCGAGCGGAACGCCGGTTGCTGTCCGCCCGGGTCAGGCCGCGGCCGGGGTGGACGCGCGGACGACTTCCTCCATGCGGCTGCCCCAGCGCATCCGCAGCCGGACGCGCGGTCCGCCGGTGCCCGCGGGCTCGATCTTCAGGGTGCGCTCCGCCGTCCAGCCCATGGCGCGGAACTCGCCCTCGCCCAGGTGCACCAGGACGGCGCGGGGCTCCCCGTCCACGTCGAGGACCAGCCGCTTCCCCTCCACGCGGATGCGGCCCTCGCGGTCCTCCGAGGCGGCCACGGCGTCCGCGGTGTGCTGGTCGCCGACCGCCGCGAGTTCCTCGGACTCGCCGTAGAGGAACGCGTCGGGGAGGGCGAAGGTGCCGGCGAAGGACGGCAGTTCGTTCTCGTCCAGGGGGAGTTCCGGGCGGTTCAGGAGCACGTCGGACCAGCGGACGGCGTCCCGGAACTCGGCCGGGAAGAGTTCCAGCAGCTCCTGGTTGACGTAGGCGTCGATGACCAGGTGGACCCGGCGCTCGTCGCCGTCGTTGCGGACCGAGTGCGGCCGGGAGAAGTCGCCGAACCAGAACGTGCCCGGCTGCCAGGTGTGCTTCTCGCCGCCGAGCGTGCACACCGCCCGGTCGTTGGTGACCAGCGGGATGTGCAGCCGCACCCAGCCGGCGGGCAGGCCGTACGGGACGTCGCGGTGCTCGTCGACCTCCGCGCCCACGCCGAGCGACATCAGCCGGACCGAGCGCAGCTCGGTGGGGATGGCGTCGAGGATGGAGGCGATGTAGGGGGCCTTGTCCAGCCAGGGGGTGAACGCGTACTCGACGAGGCCGAATCCGCCCGGGTCGGTGCGCTCGCCGTCGCCCTCGGGGCTGCGGAGCGAGAGGACCCGCCAGTCGAGCAGGGTGGCATCGCCCGGTTCCAGGCTCTCTCCGTAGGTGCGTTGGGCGGCCCACTGGGTCCGCTCCAGTTCCTGGAGCTCGGCCAGCAGCCGGTCTACGTCGTACTCGCCCTTGAGCTGTATCGCAGCGAACGTGCCACTCGACATGGGAACGCCTCTTTCTGGGAGTCGGTTGTCCGGGGTTCAGGTGCGTGGGTCACAGGGGATACGGGGGCGGTGGGCGGGCGGGTCTCCGGACTGCCGGCCGCAGTACGCCCGTCGACGACGCTATCCACCGGTACGAGTGCTACGGGGTGGTATCGGAGGCAGTTCCGGCGGCAGCTCCGGGGCCGGTGGCCGCCTCCGTGTCCGCCGCCCCCGGCTCCGCTGCCTCGTCGGCCCGCCGCGCGCCGACCGGGACCGGGTTCTCGCCCGCCGGCCCGGGGTCCTTCTCTGCCGGACCGGCTCCGGAACCGGGCGCGGGCCCCCGGATGTCCAGCTCGCGCCAGTGGGGACGCATCGCGGGCAGGATCGTGCTGACCAGGTAGAGGCCGGCGCAGGCGAACAGGACGGGGGCGAGGCCCGCGGCGGTCACGGCGGCGCCCGCCAGCATCGGGCCGAGCGGGACCCCGGCGGAGGCGACGGAGTCGGTGAGGGCCGAGACCCGGCCGAGCAGCGGGCGCGGAATCCGTTCCAGCATCACGGCGTTGAGGATCGGGTTGACGAAGCCGATGGCCAGGCCGTCGCACGCGGCCACCGCGAGCACCAACCACAGCGGCAGGTCGAAGGCCATCACCAGGAACCGGGGCGGGCCGGCGATCAGGAAGGCGATCACGTAGGTGGGTCGTCGCCGCAGGCGGTGCGCGAAGCCGGTGGCCAGCGCGGACCCGCCGACGGCGGAGATGCCGAAGACCGAGCCGAGCGCCCCGATCGCCGCCGGGCCGCCGCCGATCTCGTCCGCCCAGACCGGGACGAGCAGCGAACCGTACGCGGCGTCCACCAGGTTGGTGACGCTGAGCATCACCGCGATGGAGCGCAGCAGCCGGTCCTTGCGGAGGTACCGGATGCCCGCCGCCAGCCGCTCGCGGTAACTCTCCAGCTCCTCCTCGACCGCCTCCTTCACCCGGGCCGTCCGCTTCTCCCGGCGGGGGCTGGTCAGCGCGATGGCCGCCGCCGAGACGAGGAAGCAGAGGGCGTTGGCGGTCATGGCCCAGAGCGGACTGAGCAAGGCGACCAGCGCGCCGGCCGCCGCGGGTCCGGCCGTGCCGGCCAGCCGCTCCAGGGTGCCGACGAGGCCGCTGGCCCGCTCCAGCGGGATCCCGGCCTCCTCGGCGACCTCCGGGGTCATCGTGCGCTTGGCGATGTCACCCGGTCCGCGCACCGCCCCGATGCCCGCGGCCAGTACGAGCAGGGCCCAGAAGGGCAGCATGTCCAGCCGGTGGAAGAGCGGAACGAGCCCGACCACGACGGCGCTGAGCAGGTCCGCGGCCACGGAGAACGGCCGGGACCCGATCCGGTCGATCAGCGGGCCCGCGAGGGTCTTGCCGACGACCAGGGGGACGGCCTCGCAGAAGACGACGAGCCCGGTTTGGGTGGCGCTGCCGGTGGTGACCAGGACCAGCCAGGGCAGCGCGATCATCGTCAGTCTGGTGCCGAACAGCGAGACCGTGTACGCGGTCATCAGGCCGTACAGGGATGTTCGCTTGCCTTGGGGGGCTACGCCGCTCCCGGGGGGCGTCTGGTGGGGCATCGATGCGAACCTCTCCGTCATTCGTCGTGGTGCGGGCGGGGCCGGGGCGGGTGGCCATCCGTGATCCCGCCGGGGGAGCAGGCGTGCTTTCCGTGACCCCGCCGGGGGAGTTGGGGATCACGGCTTCCCCGGCCCGGCAATCCTCCCGTACGCCGCGGACCGCCCGGTGCCCTTCAGCGGTTCTTGAGGGCGGCAGCCTCCCGGGCGAGGTCGCGCAGCACCGGATGCCGGTAGACGAGCTTGGTCGGGATGACCACGCCCAGTCGCCGCTTGAGGTCGGCGACCACGCGCAGCGCCATGAGGGAGTGACCGCCCAGGGCGAAGAAGTCGTCCGTCGCCAGCACCTTGGTCCGGCCGAGCACCTCCTCCCAGGCCGTGGCCACGGTGGTCTCGAACTCCCCCTCGGGGAGGACGTCGCCGGAGCCGGTCCCCGCCGGGTCCCCGGCGCCGTCGATCGCCGGCTCGGGCAGCGCGGACCGGTCCACCTTCCCGCCCACCGACAGCGGAAGTGCGGCCAGCCCGGTGAGCGAGGGGAGCATGTACGCGGGGAGCCGGGCGGCCAGCCGCTCGCGGAGCCGCGGCAGATCGAGCACGGCACCGGCGCGCGGGACGACGTACCCGGCGAGGGTCGCGCCGGCGGTGTCGCGCCGCACCACCACGACGGCGGCCGACACCTCGTGATGATCCGTCAGTGCGGTCTCGATCTCACCCAGTTCGACGCGGAACCCGTTCACCTTGACCTGGTGGTCGACCCGGCCGAGGTACTCCAGAGTGCCGTCCGCCCGCCACCGCGCGCGGTCCCCGGTGCGGTACATGCGGCTTCCCGGTGGGCCGAACGGGTCGGCGGGGAAACGCTCGGAGGTCAGCGCGGGCCGGTGGCGGTAGCCCTCGGCCAGGCCGGGGCCTGTCAGGTACAGCTCCCCCTCGTCGCTGGGCCGCAGGGCGTCGTCGAGGACGTACGCGCCCACGCCGGGCAGCGGGGGGCCGATGTGGGGGCCGTCCCCGGTGACCCGGCCGGCCGTGGCGTCGACGGTGCACTCGGTGGGGCCGTAGAGGTTCACCGCGCTGACGAGGCCGCGGTCCGACAGTTCGGCCAGGTCCGCCCACATCGCGGGCGGGATCGCCTCGCCGCCGACGAACAGCCGCAGCGGACGGTCCGGCAGCAGCGCGGCGGCAGCGACGACCTGGTCGCGCAGCGCCGTCCAGTGCGCGGGCGTGGTGTCCAGATCGGTGGCGCCGTGCTCCGCGAGATACGCGCCCAGCGCCTCGGGCTCGGCGCGCAGCTCGTCGGTGAGCAGCAGCAGTCCGTCACCGCGGCAGACGCGGACCCACTGCTGGACGGAGGCGTCGAAGGAGATGCTCGCGTTCCAGGCGACCCGGCCGGGAGTGTCGGCGTAGACGCCGCCCTCCTCCAGCGAGCGCATCAGGTGGGCCACGCCGCCCCGGGTCACCGTCACGCCCTTGGGCCGGCCGGTGGACCCCGAGGTGTAGATGACGTAGGCGGGTGCGCCGGGCGGCACGGCGGCCTCCGGCACCGGGAACACCGCGCCGGAGTCGGGTGCGACGACCCGTACCCGGCCGGCCCGGTCGTGCCCCTCACCGGCCGCGACGACCACCGAGATGCCGGCGTCCGCGACCATGTGGTCCAAGCGCTCGGCAGGGTGGGCCGGGTCGAGCGGCACATAGGCCGCCCCCACCCGCCACACCGCGAGCAGCGCGGTGACGAGGTGGGGGCCGCGGTCCAGGCTGACGCCCACGGCCGCGCCGGGACGGACCCCCGCGGCGGCCAGGGCCGACGCCAGCAGCCGGGCCCGCGCGTCCAGGGCGCTGAAGGTGAGTCGCTCGCCCGCGGGGGTGGTGAGCGCCGTGCGGTTCGGGTGCGCGGTGACCGCGCGCTGGAAGCGCAGCAGCGGATCGTCGGCGGCCCGGTCCGGGACCGCCCTGGCAGTTTCGGCCTCGGTCAGACCGGGGGAACTCGCGTGCATCACAGGCTCCTTGATCAGGGCAGGTGGGGGTGGGCGGCCGCCGCGTTGGTACGGGGGCTCAGCCCGTGAGGGCCGACTCGGCCACCGGGACGGTCGGCCGGCAGTCGGCGAGCGCCACCGGTTCGCCCATGGCGACGACGATCTTCCGGTCGCCGTGGAAGGGGTCGCGGCCGTGCGCGGTGAGGATGTTGTCCACCAGGAGCAGGTCGCCCCGCTGCCAGGACCGGCGGACGGTCGCCTTCTCGTAGGCCGCGTCGAGGGCGGCCACCGTGTCGGCGGTCAGCGGACTCCCGTCGCCCGGAGCGGTGTTGAACGGTAGCCCGTCCCGGCCGAACTCGCCCACCAGCACGTCCCGGATGTCGGGGTCCAGGGACCACTCGCTCCAGAACGCCACGTGGTTGAACCACACCTCCTCACCGGTGCCGGGGTGCCGGACGAGCGCCGAGCGGACCTGCCGGGTGCGCAGGGTGTCGTCCTCGCCCCACTCCCAGCCGATCCCGTTGTCCGCGCAGTAGCGCTCCACGTCCGCGCGGGAGCCGGTGGCGAAGGCGGTGCGCCAGTCCAGCGAGATGTGCTCGGCGTAGTTGCGGGTGAGGGCCCAGCCGTGCTCCCGGAAGCGTTCCACCAGCTCGGGCGGCAGCTCCGCGAGGACCTTGCGGACATCGGCGACGGGGGTGGCTCCGCCCTCCTCCGGCGCGGTCAGGCAGCAGAACAGCAGGAGACCGGGGAAGGACAGGGTGTAGCTGTTCTCGTTGTGCATCCGGATGGCCTGCGCCGGGGGCAGGTCCGTGGACGAGAAGACGTCGTCGCCGAAGTCGCTGCGGGGGGTCGCCTTCTCCTGGTACTTGGCGCGCGCGGCGAACAGCTCGTCGCGCACGGTGGCGAAGTCGCCGGCCGAGACGATGGGTAGCCCGCGCAGGTACAGCGAGCCGTGCCGGGTGAGCGCCTCGCGCAGCTCGGCGTGGTGCTCGCGCACCCAGGCGCCCGCCGCGTCCATGGTCCGCACGCCGTCGATCACCACGGTGAGCGGTGCGCCCGGCTCCTCGATCCACTGGAGCGTCATGACGGGTCCTCTCGCGGTGCGAAGTGCTGGGGAAGGGCCTCCCACAGGGGCTGGGTGTAGAAGTGGCCGCCGGGCAGCGCGTCCACCCGCAGCTCGCCGCGGACGCAGCGTCCCCACTGCTCGGCGACGGCGGGCTCGATGACCGCGTCGTCCTCACCGTGGAGCACTTGGACGGGCATGGACACGGTGGCGCCGGGGGTCGGGCGGTAGGAGTCGCGCACCACGATGTCGGCGCGCATCAGCTCGACGGCCATGTCGCTCAGGTCGGGGTCGTCGAGGACGTAGGCGGGCAGCAGCCCGATCTCCCGCATCCATTCGAGCAGCCGTCCGTCGGCGTCCTCGATCCGTGGAAAGCGGTCGCGGTCGGTCACTCCGCGGTCCGGGGCGTTGCAGGCGGAGACGATGAGCCGGTCCGGGGCGTGCGCCCCGTCCGCCTCCAGGCGGGCGGCCACGTCGAAGGCCATCCAGCCGCCCATGCTGTGCCCGAAGAGGGTGTACGGGCGGCCGTCCGCCGCGCGCAGCACCGACTCGGCGGCGTCCCGCGCGAGCTCGTCCCAGGTGGTGGCGCAGTCCTCTGCGAACCGGCCCTCCCGGCCCGGGTAGCAGACCAGCGCCAGTTCGGTGGACTCGTCGAGCTCCCCGAGCCAGTTCCGGTACGGGCCGGTCCCGCCGCCGCAGAACCCGAGGCAGACCAGGGTGCGGGTGGCGGACGGCCGGCTGACCGGCCGGACCACCGACGCGTCTGCAAGCAACTGGTTGACCATGGCTACTGCGCCACCCCGTCCATCTCACGGCGCAGTCCGGCCGGCCGCATGTCGGTCCAGGTCCGCTCGATGTGGTCGAGGCACGCGGCGCGGCTGTCCACCCCGTGGACCGTGCGCCAGCCGGCCGGCACGGCGATCTGCGCGGGCCACAGGGAGTGCTGTTCCTCGTCGTTGGCGAGGACCAGGTACTGGCCCTCCTCGTTCTCGAAGGGGTTCGCCATGAGTTCTTCCCTCTGTCGCGAACGGCGCTCTTCGTGGCGCGCGTTCTCTGTCGAACGGCCTTGGTCGGGCGGCCGGGTGGAGCGGTGGCTCTCCTGGAGCCTAGGAGCGGGCGGACCGGGGGAGCGGCAGTTGATTCGGCAGGTGGCGGGCAGTTCAGGCGCCCGGCGCGCCCCTCCTTCCGGCGCGTGTCCTTACCCCGGCGCGTACTCGGGCACGAGGGCCGGCGCCTCCTGCGGGGCGTCGGGCTGCCACAGGTCCTCCGCCCCCAGGTCGGAGGGGCGGTACTTGCCGAGCGCGCTGATCAGCAGCCGGAGTTCCAGCGCCAGCGCACGCACCAGCCGCTCCAGACCCCGGTCCTGATCCTCGTCCACCGCGAGCAGCGCGGCCCGCCCGAGCCCGATCGCGGTGGCACCGGACGCCAGCGCCTTGACCGCCCGCGCCCCCTCCCACATCCGGCCGCTGACCAGCAGGCACTGCCCCGGGCCCGGCCGCACGCGGCGCAGGCACTCGGCGAGCGGCAGCCCCACGGAGTCCAGGAAGGAAAGCGG
The DNA here is from genome assembly GCF_002910905.1 of Streptomyces sp. SM11. Lineage (GTDB taxonomy): Bacteria > Actinomycetota > Actinomycetes > Streptomycetales > Streptomycetaceae > Streptomyces. Next base: position 14,553 of record NZ_NEUE01000287.1, read on the forward strand.
CGCCCAGCCGGTACCGCCCTCCGCCCCGTCGACGGTGACGGCGTCCGCCCCGGCCGCCCAGGCGACGGCCGTGGCCTCCCGGACGTCGCGGGACGGCGGGAGCTTCACCCAGATCCGGGCCCGGGGGAAGTTGTTGCGCATCAGCCGGACCTGGTGGGCCAGGATGTCCTGGGTGAAGGTCCCCGGGCAGCTCGAACGCAGTACCTTGGCCGTGCTCCCGTTGAGCCCGTCCCCGCCGGCGACGGGCTCGACGGCGTACTGCTCCTCCAGACGGCGGGCGGACTCCGCGTCGACCAGCGTCATGCCGCCGAGCCCCGGTTTGGCGCCCTGGCCGAGCTTCAGCTCGAAGGCGAGCCGGCCGGAGGCGAGCAGCGGCTGCACGGAGGGGTCGCTGTAGATGAGGTTCCAGATCTCCGCATCGGCGTCCTCCGTGGACTGCTGGACGACGATCCCGCCGCCGGGCCCCTCCAGGGCGTCCTGGTACGCACCGATCCGGCCCAGCAGGGTGCGGCCCTCGCGCTCCCCGAGCCGCCCGGTCCCGTTGACCGGGCCGACGTTCTCCCCGATCACCATGGGGATGCCCAGCCGGGCTGCCTGCCGCCCGGCTGCCAGTCCCAGGTCCCGGCTGGCGACCTGGGTGGACCCGAACGCCGAGACGTACAGCGGCAGGGCGGCGGAGAAGCCGCCGAGGACGGTGGTCAGGCCCACGTCCCGGTAGAGCGGCTCGCGGGCCAGCTCGATCAGCTTCTCCAGCCGCAGCGGCATGAAGGCCGGCGGTACCAGCCGGGCGCGGTCCAGGGCGTCGGCGGCGGGTCCCGGGCCCGCCGGGGCCGCGCCGAACAGCTCGTGCCCGTACGAGGTGGCCGGCGGGAACACCTGGGCCGTGCCCTCCCGGGCCCGGGCCCGCACCAGCGCCTCGGGGTAGCCGTCCGCGTGCAGTGAACTCATCTGTCCTCACTCCTTCTTGTCTCTTTTCACGCCCCGGCCCCGGAGAACTGTCCGAGGCCGAGCCGGGTCTCCACGTGGTGCAGGGCGTCCAGCAGTCCGCTGCTGGTCAGCGCGGCGGCGGGCCGCGGGGTCGTGACGTGACCCAGGGGCATCGCCCCGATCGAGCTCCAGGCGAGCCGCCCCCGCTCGTCGATGAAGGAGGCCGCCCGGCCGGCGTTGTCGGGGTGCAGGCAGTACGGGACGTCGAGCCAGCCCCGCGCGAACGCCTGTACCAGCGCGGTCCCCAGGTCGTCGCTGAGCGACAGCACCGCGTCCACCAGCGCCCGCGCCTCCGCGTACACCTCGCTGTCCCGGGCGTCGCGCGCCCCGGGGCGGGGCGCGGTCCGCCGGGCGGTCCGGGCGGAGGTCTCCAGAGCCTCCACGTTCTGGGCGACGGTGGGGATGCGGTAGGCCTCCGCCGCGGTCTTGACGATCAGCCGCTCGGCGCCGGTGCGCACGGCGAGCCGTACCGCCCGGTCCTGCACGCCCCGTGCGCCGGAGGGGGAGTGCGGGTAGACCCCCATGTAGGTGTAGATCACGACGTGCCAGTCGATACCGGGGAGCAGTTCGGTGGCGAGGCTGCGGAGCGCCCGGACGGCCTCTTCGTCCTGTTCCTCGTCGATCTGCTGGGCGTAGCTGAGCGAGACGCTCTTGAGGCCCTGGCGGGCGAAGAACACGCACTCCAGGAGGGAGAGGGCCACCAGCAGGGACGGCGGGCAGAGCTGGCCCATCATGCAGCCGCCGAAGGACTCCAGGTGCGGGCGCTGCCCGGGCCCGCCCGCCGCCGCGAGGAGCCGACAGGCCTCCTCCCAGTTCCGCACCGACTCGGCGAGCGGGGTGCGGCTGTAGGGGAGGCAGTAGGAGACCGGGCCGCCCTCGGTGGCGTGCAACCCGGTCCGGGCCAGGGCGGTGACGATGGCCTGCGGTGCGGGCGAGCCGTGCCGCACCTGGACCGGGAACCCGGGTGCGGCGACTCCGTCGAGCATCCGGGCGGTGGTCCCGGGACCGTGGGTGACCAGGGGGAAGCCGTTGAGGTCGACGCCCTCGTCCACGGCCCGCCGGGCGGCGGCCTCGTCGCCGACCCGGGTGTAGCTGTCGATGGTGAGGGTGCCGACGGTGGTGGCGTCGGCGTTCCGGGTGGCCAGCAGCCCGGCGCGCATCCGGACCGGCGAGCTGAACCCCATCCGGGGCTGTACGACGAGTTCGGGGGCGTCGCGCACGAACGAGCCGAAGTCGAGGGCCGGACCTCCCCGGGCCATCAGACTCTCGCCCCGGCCGTGAGGCTGTCGAGGTAGCCGCGGAAGGGCGGGATGCCCCCGCTCTCGTCGAAGACGGCGTCGAAGCCCGCCTCGCGCAGCCTCGGTGCCCAGGTGGCCACGTTGCCCGCGGTGCCGAGTTTGCCGCCGATCACCACTGGGGTGTCCGCCAGTTCCTCGACGGCCCGGACGCGTCTGATGAGCCGCAGCCCGTCGTTGGCGCCGTGGCCGTTGACACTGCTGACGACGAGGAGGTCGGGGCGGTGCTCGACGCAGGTGTCGACCACCAGGGCATCGGGCACGCAGGCGCCCAGGTTGAGTACCTCGTGGCCCCATTCGCGGAGCAGGAGTTCCAGGTAGATCAGGTTCCACGTGTGCGCGTCGGACGAGGTGGTGGTGACTACGGTGTGCATGAGGTTGTCGAATCTTCCGCTCGGCTCCGGTGCGGTCAGTGGTGGGCCGGCACGGCGGTGCCGTGGACCGAGGTGGTCGCGCCCGCCGTCTCGCCGCCGTCGACGACCAGCTCCTGACCGGTGATGAACCCGGCTTCCGCGGAGGCGAGGTAGAAGAAGGCGGCCGCGATCTCCTCGGGGTCGGCGTGCCGGCCGGCCGGGATGCGGGCGTTGGTGTCGGCGAGCATCTCGTCGGTGTACTCGGCCAGTTGCATCGGCGTGAGGACCCCGCCGGGACTGACGCACGCCGTCCGTACCGCAGGGCTGAGTTCCAGCGCGAAGGTCTGGGTCAGCGCAATGATCCCGGCCTTGGTCGCGTTGTAGTCGGCGTAGTACGGGTAGCCGCGGCGGCCGTTGACGGACGCGGTCGCGAGCAGCACACCCTCGCCGCTCGCCGCCATCAGGCGGGCGGCGGACTGCCAGAGCCCGAGCACTCCCAGCAGGTTGACGTCGGTGATCCGCCGAGCGTCGGCCTCCTTGATGTCCAGCACGCCGTGCCGGACGCTGATGCCCGCGTTGGCGATCACCACGTCGAGCCGGCCGCTGTCCTCGTGGACCTGGCGCACGGCCCGGTCCACGGCCGTCCAGTCGGCGGTGTCCGCCTTGAGCCAGGTGACCGGCCGGGCCGGGGCCGGGTCCTGGGGCGGTGCGACGTCCAGGTTGAACACCCGGTCCCCGGCGGCGGCGAAGCGTGCGGCGGTGGCCTGGCCTATCCCGCTGGAGGCCCCTGAGATGACGACGGTGCGCAAGACGACTCCTTGACTGAGGTGGAAGGGGAGAGGGGGAGAGTGGAGGAACGTGCGGAGGGCGGCTCAGTGGTGGCGAGGGGTCAGAAGAGGACCCGGCTGCTGCCCGGCATGCCGCCGGCGCCGGCCTGGGCGGCCTTGCGCAGATCGCGGCTGACGATCATCCGTTTGAGCCACCGGTCGCGGCCGTCGTAGCGGACCTGGAACGGCTTGCGGCCGTGCACCGCGAGGTAGTTGTCGACGACCAGCAGGCTGCCCTGCTCCACCACCACGGAGTGCTGCACCCGCTGGAGTTCGGCCATCAGCGCGTGCAGCGCGTGCTCGGCGCCGGGCCGGCCGGCCGCGCAGCGCATGAACGGCAGGTCGACCCTGAGGTAGGGCCGGTTCCGGTCGCCGAAGAGGACGGGCACCGCGACGGGGTTGCGCTGCATCTCCTCGACCTGGGCGAGCGCCGGGTGGTCGGGGTGGCGCAACTGCAACTGCCGGACGTGCTCGTCGTCGGGCATGATCTGGAAGTCGGGCCGCATGAGGGCGTCGATGTCCTCGTCGTTGAGCTTCACGTCCCGGACCGACGCGATGATCGTCGGTACCTGGTCGTCGTTGCGGATGCCGAACAGCAGCAGGTAGTCGCAGCGGCCCGGGTGGAAACCGTCCTCGGTGTGGAACTCGAGGAGCGTCTCGCTGCCGTGGCCGCTCTGGCGCAGCTCGTCGCCGCGGATGGGGAGGATGTTCTGGATCATGCGGCCGAGCTGGAGGGTGGAGAAGGTGAACGGCTCGCCCAGTGCGGTGGCGCACATGGCCAGCATGATCTCCTGCTCCGTCGTGGTGCTCGGCCCGGTCACGTGCTCCCAGTGGTCGGGGGTCGGGCCGACCGACTCGTCGTCCACCGGGAAGCCGTGGATCAGCAGCCCCGCGGCGGCCTCGGTGCGGCGGAAGGTCTCCAGGAATGTGCGCAGCCGGGGCGGGAGCCCCGCGTCGGCGAAGCGGTGGTACTCGTCGTCGTAGTCTCCGGGCGCGGTCGGGTCGCCGAGGGTGACGGCCAGCCGCGCTGCGCCGTCCCTGAGCTGCTCCACCTCCGTGGCGGACAGCTCGTACTGGGTCAGGGTCTCTTCGATCATGGCTTCGGCTCTTCCTGGACGGGCCATGGCGTCTGGCGCCGGGATCTGGATGCGGGTGCGTGCGCTGTTCGTCGGTGGTGCCGTGTCGCAGGCCGCGACGGTGCGGATCGGCGCGGCCCCTCAGGCCAGGCGGGGGTCTTGGGAGAGCAGTCCGGCGACGGCGGCCAGCGGGGCCGGCCGGGTCATGTCCAGGTGCTCGCAGTCGATGGAGTGGGTGGTGAACCGGCCGCCGAGGTGGGCGGCCCAGTCCGCGGGGACCGGCGCGCCCGGCTCGCGTCCGGCGGCAGCGGTGAAGTGGACGGTGTCGCCGGTGAACCGGCCGGGGCGCGCGGCCTCCACCAGGGCCACGGTGCGGGCGGCGGTCTCGGCGAGGGCGGAGACGAAGGCGGGCTCCAGGGTGGCCCCCGCGCCCTCCCGGCCGAGGAACGCGGCGATGTCCTCCGGCCCCGGGGCCGGCCCGTCGCCGCCGCGCACGGGGTAGGAGTCGAGCAGCACCAGCACGCCGACCCGTTCGCCCGACTCCTGGAGCCGGCAGGCCATCGCGTGGGCGATGTTGCCGCCCAGCGACCAGCCCAGCAGGTGGTAGGGCCCGGCGGGCTGTACGGTCCGTAGCCGTGCGAGGTACGCGTCGGCCAGGGCCGTCAGGTCCTCCGGCCGGTGAGCGGGGTCCCGGTCGGCGTCGAGACCGTAGACCGGACGGTCCGGCAGGGATCCGGCCAGGCCGGCGTACCCCCAGCTCAGTCCGGTGACGGGATGCACGCAGAACAGCGGCGGGCGGTCGCCCCGGGTGCTCAGCGGGACCAGGAGAGCGGGTCCGGCGGCCGGGTCGACGGTGCCGGCCGCGAGCCCGGCCACCGTGGGGTTCCGGAAGAACGCCTGCACGCTCAGGCCGGGGAGCGCGCCGGGCAGTTCGGCTCGGATGCGGCCCACCGCGCGGGTGGCCAGGAGGGAGTGTCCGCCGAGGTCGAAGAAGTTGTCGTCGACGCCCATCCGGGGCACGTCGAGGACCTCGGCGAGGATCCGGTGCAGCGCGTGCTCCAGCGCGGTCTCCGGCGCTCTGCCGAGGCCGCCGTACCGGGGCGCCGGCAGGGACCGGCGGTCCAGCTTCCCGTTGCCGGTCACCGGCAGCACCGTGAGCGGGACGAAGGCGGCGGGGACCATGTACTCGGGCAGCTCCCCGGCCGCGAACCGGCGCAGTCCGGCGGGGTCCGGCGCCGCGGCGCCGGCGGTCGGCACCAGGTAGCAGACGAGCCGCCGGTCGCCGGGGCGGTCCTCGCGGACCACGACGGCGCAGTGCGCGATCCCGGGGTGCCGGGTGAGCACCGCCTCGATCTCGCCGAGCTCGATCCGGAAACCGCGGACCTTGACCTGGTCGTCGGCCCGCCCGCAGAACTCCACGCTGCCGTCGCGCCGCCAGCGGGCCAGGTCGCCGGAGCGGTACATGCGCTCCCCGTCGCCGAAGGGTGCGGCGACGAAGCGTTCCGCGGTCAGCGCCGGCCGTCCCGCGTAGCCGCGGGCCAGTCCGGCGCCCGCGATGTACAGCTCGCCGATGACGCCGGCCGGCACCGGGCGCAGCGCCTCGTCCAGGACGTACACCCGGGCGTGGGCGATGGGCCGGCCGATGACCGGGGTGTCGGTCGCCTCCAGCGGGGTGGTGAGCGTCTCGACCGTGCACTCGGTGGGTCCGTAGAAGTTGTGCGCGGTGGTGGCGGGCACGTCGAGCAGCCGGCGCCACAGCGGCTCCGGGACGGCCTCCCCGCCGAAGGTGAGGGTGCGCGGGGTCAGGCGCGGCGTGGAGAGCAGGCCGTGCTCCAGCATCTCCAGGCCGTAGGTGGGCGTGGTGTCCAGGAAGTCCACCCCGTGCCGGCCGGTGTAGCGGACCATGGCCGCCGGGTCGCGCCGGGTCGCGTCGTCCAGCAGGTGCAGTTCGTGGCCGGCGAACAGGGCCAGGACACCCATCCAGGAGGCGTCGAAGGACAGCGGCGCGGTGACAGCGACCGTGGCCGCCTCCCGGCCGGTGGCCGCGAGGTGGTCAGCGAAGAGCGTCTCCTGATGGCTGTGGAACAGGTTGGTCAGTGCGCGGTGCTCGACCGCCACCCCCTTGGGGCGCCCAGTGGAGCCGGAGGTGTAGAGGAGGTAGGCGGTATGGGCCGGCCGGAGGGCGCACGCCGGCCCGCCGGGCACGCCACCCGGGTCGGCGGCCGGGCGGTCCAGGAGCAGAATTGTTTCCGCGGGCTGGCTCGCGTACCGGGCCGGGTCGACCCCGGACGAGGTGAGCAGCAGCCGGGGAGCGGCGTCCCCGAGGATGTAGGCGATCCGGTCGGCGGGGTGGCCGGTGTCCAGCGGCACGTACACCGCGCCCGCCTTCAGTACGGCGAGCAGGGCGACCACCGACTCCACCGAGCGCTCCAGGAGGACCGCCACCCGCCGCTCGGGTCCCGCGCCGTTGCGGACCAGCTCCGCGGCCAGCTCGTCGGCGCGGGCGTCGAGTTCGGCGAAGGTGAGCCGCTGGTCGTCGAGGACCAGCGCGGTGCGGTCCGGCCGGCGGCGGGCCTGCTCCTCGAAGAACGTGTGGACGGGCCGGTCGGCGGCCGCGCCCCGGTCGGGGGCGGTGGAACCACTCCAGTCACCGAGGACGCGGGCCCGCTCGTCCGTGCCGAGTAGATCGATGTGTCCGACCGGCGCGTCCGGTTCGGCGGCGGCGGCCGCGAGCAGCCGAACCAGCCGTGCGGCCAGCAGTTCGACGGTTCCGGTGTCGAAGAGGTCGGTGGCGTACTCGATCGAGAGGTCGAGGCCGTCCGGTTCGCCCTCCGGGGTGGCGTTCTCCGTCACGCCGAAGAGTAGGTCGAACTCGGCGGTGTGCAGGTCGAGCGGGTGCTCGGAGGTGTCGAGTCCGGGCAGGACGAGTGAGTCGCCCGTACCGTTCTTGAACAGCAGCATGGTCTGGAAGAGCGGGTGCCGCGCGGTGCTCCGGACCGGGTTGAGCGCCTCGACCACCCGCTCGAAGGGCAGCTCCTGGTGGGCGTAGGCGTCCAGGTCGGCCGACCGCACCCGGTCGAGTAGTTCGCGGAAGGTCGGGTCGCCGGAGATGTCCGTCCGCAGTACGAGGGTGTTGACGAAGAAGCCGACCAGGTCGTCCATCGCCTCGTCGGTACGGCCGGCGATCGCCGTGCCCAGCGGGATGTCCGTGCCCGCGCCGAGCCGTGAGTACAGAGCCGCGAGCGCCGCCTGGACGACCATGAACAGGGTGGTGCCGGTCTCCCGGGCCAGGGCCACCAGCCGGGCGTGCAGCTCGGCGGGTATCCGGTCGGCGGTACCGCCCGCCCGGCCGCTGGGGACCACGGGCCGGGGCCGGTCCGCGGGCAGGCCCAGCTCTTCGGGAAGGCCGGCGAGCCGCTCCCGCCAGTAGGCGGTCTGCCGCGAGACGAGGCTGTTCCCGTCGTCCTCCCCGCCCAGCAGTTCGTGCTGCCAGAGCGCGTAGTCCGCGTACTGCACGGGCAGCGGGGCCCAGTCGGGCGCCCCGCCCGTGGTGCGGGCCGTGTACGCGGTCGCCAGGTCGCGGGCCAGCGGGGCGACGGACCAGCCGTCACCGGCGATGTGATGCAGGACCAGGGCGAGCACGTGGTCGTCCTTGCCCACGCTCAACAGGTTCGCCCGCACCGGGAGTTCGGCTGCCAGGTCGAAGGGGTGCCGGGCGGCGCGGACCAGGTGCCCAGTCATCTCGACCGGCGGGCAGGCCGTCACCGTCAGCGGGATCCGGGCGTCGGGGACGATGTGCTGCCGGGGTGTTCCGCCTTCGGCCGGGTAGATGGTGCGCAGGGCTTCGTGGCGTTCGGCCACGTCGTCGAGTGCTGCGCTCAGTGCGTCCTGGTCGAGCGGTCCGCGCAGGCGCAGGGCGAGCGGGATGTTGTAGGAGGAGCCGCCTTCCTCCCATTCGCCCAGGAACCACAGTCGCTGCTGTGCGAACGACAGGGGCAGCGGGTCGGGTCGCACCTCCGCCGCCACCAGCGGGGGCCGCCGTTCGCCGGCCTCGCGCAGGACACCGGCCACCCCCGCCGGGGTGGGGTTGGCGAACAGGGTGCGGATGCCGACCTCGGCGCCGAGCACCGAACGGATGCGGCTGGTCAGCCGGGTCGCCATCAGCGAATAGCCGCCCAGCGCGAAGAAGTTGTCGTCCACCCCGACACTCGGCAGCTGGAGCGCCTCGGCGAACAGCGCGCACAGCACCTCCTCCGCCGGACCGCGCGGCGCGCGGGAGCGGGGGGCCGCCGGCGTCGCGGGCGACGGGTCCGGGGCGGGTCCACCGGAGCCCAGGTCGAGTCGGCCGTCGCTGTGCCAGCGGCCCTGCCGGCCGGTGCGGTACATGACCGATCCGGTGCCGCCGTAGGGGTTGGCGACGTAGCGGTCCCCGGCGCGGGCCGGCGCGGCCTGCGGGGCGGTGGCCAGATAGACCTCGCCCACCACTCCCGCCGGCACCGGCCGGAGCGAGTCGTCCAGCAGGTAGGCGGCACGGGTGTCGGTCGCGTCCGCCACCGCCAGCTCCCGCCAGAGCTCGGGCGGGACGGACGTGCTCCACTCGGTGAGGATGCGGTCCAGCTCCTCCGGGCCGAGCGGTTCGGCGAGGCTGACGGGCGCATCGGGGTCGGCGGTGACGGCTTCCAGGACCCGCAGGAAGCCGCGGCTCATGGCGGCCACGGTCGCCTGGTCGAAGAGGTCGGTGGCGTACTCGAACTCGGCACTGATGCCGGCCTGCCGGCCCTCGTCGTCGAAGCTCTCGCCGAGGCCGAGGGTGAGGTCGAACTTGGCGGCGCGGTGTTCGAGGGGATGCGCCTCGGCCGCGGTCCCGGCCAGCTCGTACACGCCGTCGTCGGTGTTCTGGAGGACGATCATCGTCTGGAAGAGCGGGTGCCGGGCGACGGTGCGGTCCGGGTTGAGTGCCTCGACGATCCGTTCGAAGGGCAGGTCCTGGTGGGCGTAGGCGTCGAGGTCGGTGGTGCGTACCCGGTCGAGTAGTTCGCGGAAGGTGGGGTCGCCGGAGGTGTCCGTCCGCAGTACGAGGGTGTTGACGAAGAAGCCGACCAGGTCGTCCAGCTTCTCGTCGGTGCGTCCGGCTGTCGCTGTGCCCAGCGGGATGTCCGTGCCCGCGCCGAGCCGTGAGTAGAGCGTCGCCAGCGCCGCTTGCAGCACCATGAACACGGTCGCGCCCGACTCCCGGGCGAGGGAGGCCAGCCGGGCGTGCAGCTCAGCCGGGATCCAGGCGTGCACGGCCTCGGCCCGCCCGCTGGGCACTTCGGGCCTGGCGCGGTCGGTGGGCAGTTCGAGTTGGTCCGGCAGGCCGTCGAGGGTCCGCGTCCAGTAGGCGAGCTGGCGGCCGCCGAGACTGTTCCCGTCGTCCTCCCCGCCCAGCAGTTCGTGCTGCCAGAGCGCGTAGTCGGCGTACTGCACCGGCAGCGGGGTCCAGGCCGGGGCGTGCCGCTCGACCCTGGCCGCGTACGCCGTGGAGAGGTCGCGGGCCAGCGGGGCCATGGACCAGCCGTCGCCGGCGATGTGGTGCAGGACGAGCAGAAGTACGTGGTCCTGCTCGCCGATCTCCAACAGTTCGGCTCTGAAGGGAAGTTCGTCGCTGAGGTCGAAGAGGTGGGCCGCGGCGGCGGAGATCCGCCCGGTCATCTCGACCGGCGGGCAGGCCGTCACCGTCAGCGGGATCCGGGCGTCGGGGACGATGTGCTGCCGGGGTGTTCCGCCTTCGGCCGGGTAGATGGTGCGTAGGGCTTCGTGGCGTTGGGCGACGTCGTCGAGTGCTGTGCTGAGTGCGTTCTGGTCGAGTGGTCCGTGGAGGCGGAGGGCGAGGGGGATGTTGTAGGTCGAGCCGCCTTCTTCCCATTCGCCCAGGAACCAGAGTCGTTGTTGGGCGAATGACAGGGGGAGTGGGTCGGGTCGTGTTTGTGCTGCTGTCAGTGCGGGGCGTGTTTCGGTGGGTGGTCTGAGTCCGGTGGCCAGTCCGGCGGGGGTGGGTGTCGTGAAGAGGGTGCGGATGGTGACTTCGGCGCCGAGGGCTGAGCGGATGCGGCTGATGAGGCGGATGGCGAGGAGGGAGTGTCCGCCGAGGGAGAAGAAGCTGTCGTCGGCGCCGGCTCGTGGGATGCCGAGTACTTCGGCGAACAGTCCGCAGAGGACTTCCTCGGTCGGGGTGCGTGGGCCGCGGCCGGTGGCTGAGCCGTTCATCGGTGGTTCGGGGAGTTTCTTGCGGTCGAGTTTGCCGTTGGGGGTGAGTGGCAGTGCGTCCAGGACGACGACGGCTGCCGGGACCATGTATTCGGGCAGTGTCTGGCTTATGAAGCGGCGTAGTTCGTCCGCGTCGAGTGTGCTGCCCGTGGCCGGGACGGCGTAGGCGATGAGGCGTTTCTCGCCGGGGCGGTCTTCGCGGGCTGTGACGGTGTTCTGTAGGACGCCGGGGAAGCGGGCGAGGGCTGCTTCGATTTCGCGGGGTTCGACGCGGAAGCCGCGGATCTTGACCTGGTCGTCCTGTCGGCGGACGAATTCCAGGGTGCCGTCTGTTCGCCAGTGGGCGATGTCTCCGGTGCGGTACATGCGTTTGCCGGGTTCGTGGGGGTTGGCGACGAAGCGTTCGGCGCTGAGGCCGGGCCGGCCTGCGTAGCCGCGGGCCAGGCCGGAGCCGGCTACGTACAGTTCGCCGGGGACGCCGGGTGGTACCGGGCGCAGCAGTGTGTCGAGGACGTAGGCGTGTTTGCCGGCGAGGGGGGAGCCGATGGGGATCGATGTGGCTCCGGTGTGGATCTCGTCCACGGTGAACGAGGTGGTGAAGCCCATGGATTCGACGGGGCCGTATCCGTTGAGGATGCGCAGGTGGGGGTGGAGGGTGCGGGCTCGTTCGACGTGGGAGACGGATGCGGCTTCTCCGGCGGTCATGACGGTGCGCAGGTGGGTGAGGACTTGTGGGTGGTCGTCGACCAGGACGTTGAAGAGGCTTGCCGAGAGCTGGAGGACGCTCACGCCGCGTTCGGTGACCAGGGTGGTCAGTTCTGTGAGGTCTGTGCGTGATTCGACGGGCAGGACGGAGGTTCCGCCGTGGAGGAGGGGGGAGAAGATCTCCAGGGCGAAGGCGTCCCAGGAGACCGGTGAGGACTGGAGGTAGACGTCGTCGGGTCGGAACTCCAGGTAGTCGGGTCCGACGAAGGTGGAGACCAGGGCCCGGTGCGGGGCCACGACGCCTTTGGGGCGGCCGGTCGAGCCGGAGGTGAACATCACGCAGGCCGCGTCGTCGGGGCCGCAGGTCTGTTGTGTGCCGGGGCCGCTGCCGTCCAGCTGGTCGATCCGTCTGCCGTCCTCGTCGGTGTCGAGCAGGACGTATGCCGGGCCCTCGCCCAGTTCGGCGGCCTGTTCGCGTCGTGACACCACGTGGCGTACGCCGGCGTCGGCGATGACGGCGGTGAGCCGTTCCACGGGGAAGGCCGGGTCGAGCAGTGTGTAGGCGGCTCCCGCTTTCAGTACGGCGAGCAGGGCGGTGACCAGGGCGGGTCCGCGTTCCAGGTACACGCCGACGATGTCGCCGCGTCGCACGCCCCGGGCCAGCAGATGCCGGGCGAGCTGGTTGGCGCGGGTGTCGAGAAGGTTGTACGGGATCTGTTCGTCGCCCTGGATCAGTGCGATCCGGTCGGGGGTCTTGCGGGCCTGTTCCTCGAACACCGTCTGCACCGGGCGGTTGTCGCCGGCCGGTACTGAGGATCCGCTCCATTCGTGCAGGGCCCGGTGTTCCTCGGCGGGGTCCAGGAGGCCGATGCCCGTGACGGGGATGTCGGGGTCGGCCACGACGGCTTCCAGGATCCGGATCAGCCGGCTGGTCATGGATTCCACCGTCGAGCGGTCGTAGAGGTCCGTCGCGAACTCCACGTCCCACCGCAGTCCGCCGAACCCGGTGTCCGTGTTGGGGAGTTCCTCGGCGAAGAAGGTGAGGTCGAACTTGGCGACGCGGTGGTCCAGCGGGTGGTGTTCGGCCGTCACGCCGGGGAGGTCGAGGGTGGAGGCGGTGTTGTTCTGGAGGACCAGCATGTGCTGGAAGAGCGGGTGCCGGGCGACGGTGCGGTCCGGGTTGAGTGCCTCGA
>NZ_NEUE01000288.1 GCF_002910905.1 Streptomyces sp. SM11
GCTGGGGCCGCTGTTCACGGACGAGGAGTTCGCGGACCTCTTCCCTGTCCGGGGCCGGCCTGCCTGGTCCCCGGCCGGGCTGGCGCTGGTATTGGTGCTCCAGTTCGTGGAGGGGCTGACCGACCGGCAGGCCGCATAGGCGGTGCGGGCCAGGATCGACTTCAAATACGCCCTCGGCCTTGCACTGGATGACCCGGGATTCGACTTCTCGGTGCTGTCGGAGTTCAGGGACCGGCTGGTGGAGGCGGATGCCGGGCGGCGGGTGCTGGACGGCATCTTGATCGCGGCCCGGGAGAAGGGCCTGCTCAAGACGGCGGGCCGGGCCCGCACCGACGCCACGCACGTGCTGTCGGCCGCCCGTGAGCTGTCCTGGCTGGAGATGGTCGCCGAAACCCTGCGCTCGGCGCTCAACGCGCTCGCCCAGGCCGCCCCGGGCTGGCTGTCGGACATCGCGGAGCCGGACTGGTTCAAGCACTACGCCACCCGCGCGGAGGACTCCCGGTTCCCCAAGGCCCGGACCAGACGCGACGAGGTGGGAGCGCGGATCGGCCGTGACGGGACGCGTCTGCTGGAAGCGGTCTTCGCAGCGGACGCACCGGCCGGTCTCGGTGTCCTGGCGGAGGTGGAGACCTTGCGGCAGATGTGGGTCCAGCACTTCCACCGGGTGGAGGGCGAGGTGAGGCGGCGGGACCCAAAAGACCGGACGCCGGGCGCGTTGCGCCTGGTCACCCTCTATGACACCGAAGCCCGTGGCAGCGTCAAGCGGGACACTCTATGGGACGGATACAAGGTCCACCTCACCGAGACCTGCGAGCCGCAGACGCCGAACCTGATCACGAACGTGGCCACCACCCTCGCCACCGTCCACGACAGCGTGACCATCCCCGAGATCCATGATGCGCTGGCCGGGCGGGACTGCCTGCCCGGTGAGCACTGGGTCGACGCCGGATACCCCACCGCCGGCCAGGTCGTCACCGCCCGCAGGGACCACGGCGTCGTCCTGCATGGTCCGATGGCTGCCAGCACCGACGCGTCGGCCGACGGGCCCTTCGGGCAGGACGCCTTCACCATCGACTGGGACCGCGAACAGGTGACCTGCCCGAACGGTGTCGTCAGTACGCAGTGGGCCGAGCGGCGTTCCCAGCAGAGCCTGCCCGTCATCCGGGTCCGCTTCAGCCCGGCCGACTGCCGCCCCTGCCCTCACCTGCGCGACTGCGTCAACTCACCCTCGCCGCGACGCCGCGAGCTCAACCTCCGGCAGGGCCGCGACGAACACGAAACCGTCCGCACGGCCCGAGCCGAGCAGCGAACCGAGGCTTGGAAGGAGCGGTACAAGATCCGTGCCGGTGTCGAGGGCACCATCTCCCAGGCCGTCGGACGCTGCGGTCTGCGCAGATCCCGCTACCGAGGCCTCGCGAAGACCAGCCTCCAGCACCAGCTCACCGGCGCAGCGATCAACCTCGCCCGCATCGACGCCCACCTCACCGGCCAACCACGAGCCCGCACCCGCACCAGCCACTTCGCAGCACTTCGCCCCGCCGACCAAACGATCGACGGGGCGAAGTAGGCAGGCCCCGGATTAGCCAACAGCGTCGGACATACCTGGCGGGGCTTCAGATTTGCGACTGCTACCCAACATGGTTTGCGTCGCCCCGGATGGCGAGGTTGCACCTCGCCCTCCAACCGACGCAGCACCCCGGCGGCAGTTGCCGCACCGCCAGTAGGCATCAAGGGGCAGTCCGGCGGAACCTCTCAGGGCAGACGCAACCGATCCACCTTCAGCACCAACTTCATCTGCTCTGCGAGAGCAAGGTTCGCAGCCCCAGCCCGACGCATAAACCGAGTCGCGGGAAACTCGTCAGCGGGAAACTCCCCAAGGAAATCCACATCGCCCTTGGTTTCGGCTAGGGATGCTTCCCCGGCCTCGCCACCCTTCAGGAAGTACTCCCCTTCGGCACTCTGATATTCCGCCAGGAATTCGGCGATCTCCGAGCGGATTTCGGCGATCGAGATCGCCGAGTTCACTGCGGACTCTGGATCTGTCTCAAGGAAGCTTGACATCGCGGACACCGATACGGAGATGGCATCCGCTGCGAAGCCGGCGGCTTCTCCGCCGACATCCTCAAGGCGAGTGATCCAGCACTCTGCCTCCTCTCGGACCCGCGTGAGATCCGACGCCGAGGCCTGCTGGATACCGCGCAGGTCCAGCCACACCGCATCCAGTCCGTTGTTGATCCGGTAAAAGGAGTCTCCCTCTCCTGAATCATGAAGGAACGCCATGGATATCGATCGCACCTTCGTCGCACACAGAGCCGTGACGGCCAGCCGTTTGCGTGGGGTCAGCCGTGCGCACTCCACACGGACGACTTCGACGTCTTCGAGAAATCCCATCTCAATTCACCTCACGGAGTCCAAATCGCCTGTGTATCGCTGACCAGGGTCGCACCCTTGCCCTGCAGGAAACCCCGACATGCTGGGCAGAACGGTCTATTCACTGCCAGGCCTGTCGGCGTTAGGTCAAGATGGACTGCTGTCTCCCAGAGCTTGACCTCTGCATGCGGGAAGTTACCTGATGCGTCCACGCCAGTGCGCGATATCCCGAGCTCGTGAGGGAGGAGCTGTGCACGTTGAATCTGAGAGATATTCTTCCGTGCTCCAACGGCCACAACGTCGAGAGATTCCGGTCCACCGCCTACCGCGTGCATGACTCCAGTGGTCGCCCTGTCGTTCGCCTTCCCCGCCGGGATGAGCGCGTGCAGGGTGTCTGCTCGGTCTTGCAGGTTGTCAAGATCGAGAGCGCCGCCGCCGCAATTGTGAACCAGGACCGGCGTAGCCCCCGCCAGCACATAGTACGTGTGGGTGTCGTTGATCGTGAGGTCGTGGGTGCGTTGGCGCTGGTCGAAGTGGCGGACGTGTTCGACCGTGGCGGTGGTGCCGACCGGGGTGTGGAGGGTCATGCCGGGCTTGAGGTCGCCGGCGTTGATCCACTTGTTCTCGGACTCCACCCAGAAGGGGTGGGTGGTGGTGGAGATCAGTGCGGAGGCGTCGGCGTTCTGTGTCTTGATGGTGAGGTCGACGAAGTGCTTGTCATCCTCGGTGACGATGGTGCCGACGACCTCGCGGGTGGTGGTTTTGCCGGTTTCAGGGTCGGTGACGGTGACCTTGTCGCCGAGCGCTACGTCCTCGATCGGCTTGGTCGTGCCGTCGTCCAGGAGGACTCTGGTGCCTGGTTGGAAGCTGTGGCACTCGCTCTTCTTGGCCTTGGCGACGGCTGCCTTGGTTTTCGCTCGTGCTTCGTCGAGCTTGTCTCTGGCCTTTCCGAGCGCCTTGGAGTTCTTGAACCAGCCCTTGATGCCGCCGATGAGGTCTCCGACCAGACCCGTGACGCGTTTGGCGAGATCGTAGCCCTTCTTCCACTTGAAGGGGTTCGCGTACTTGGCGAGGAATTTTCCGGCGAGGCCGCCGGCGAAGCTGCCTGCGACGTTGAGGAGGGTTTCGCCACAGGCTCCGATGTCGCCGCTGGAGAAGCAGTCGAGTGCCGCGTCGACGCCGATCTCACGCTTGATGATCTTGATAAGGGCCTTGACGGACCGCTTGACCTGCTGCTTTGACGTATTGAGGTTCGACTTGGCGGCCGCGACCTTCCCGTGGGCTTGCTCTTCCGCGTGTTTGGCCTGCTTCGCCTCGTGTTCGTTCTGTGCCTTCTTGCTGGAGATCGGGATGCCGCCCTGGCAGGCGATCAGGCCTTGCATGCATTCGGGGATGGCCAGGCCGCTGGGGTCGGACAGGGTGACGGGGCTGTTGTCGGCGTACCCGTAGCCGTTCATCTGCTGTGGGCTGGTGTAGTCGATGAGCGGGTCGAGGGAGAGGAACTTCCCCAGGCCCGGGTCGTATTGGCGGGCGCCGATGTGGGTGAGGCCGCTCTGCTTGTCGAGTGTTCCGCCGACGAAACCCTTCTCGCCGGGCCAGGTGCCGCTCGGCGTGCCGCGGGGGCCGCCGTAGGGGTCGAAGCGGCGCTGCGCGACGGCTCCGGTGACGGCGTTGATGGCGAGGCTGCTGGTGCCCTGGTGGTCGGAGGCCAGGAAGGCCATATCGCCGTTGTTCTGGCGGACGGCGATGGTCTCGCCGGCGAAGGAGTAGTAGCGGGTGGCCTTCACGGTGCTGGAGCCCTTGGCCAGGCTCAGTTCCATGCCGGGCAGGTAGACCGTGGTGGCGGTGGCGTCGCGGCGGATGACACGGTTGCCGCCGGCGTCGTAGACGTAGGTGGTCTCCTTGCCGTCCGCCTCGGTGGTCTTGGTGAGTTTGCCCTCGGCGTTCCAGTCCAGGGTCTGGGTGTCGCCGCTCAGGACCCGCTGGGTGGTGTTGCCGGTGGCGTCGTAGGCGTAGGTGGACTGACGGTCGCCGGTGGGGGTCCTCTCGGTGACCTTGGTGACCGCGTGCGGGCCGGCGTCGCCCTCGCCGTAGATGTAGGTGCGAGTGGTGTCCTTGGACGCGTCCAGGCCGGTGTCGTGAACGACTTCCTTGGTGCGGTTGCCGATCGCGTCGACCGTGTGCGAGGTCCAGTACGCGGCGGGTCCGCCCAGCGGGGCGCTGCCCGGAGCCGTGGAACATGCCTGGGGCTCGGAGCCGTTCAGTGTGCTGCCGACCGTGCCGGAGCCGGTGGCCTGAGCTTCGGTGGCCGCTGGGGTCCAGGCCTCGGTGAGGCGCTGGCGACCGTCGTAGTCGAAGCACTGCACATCCGGGGCGGCGCCCGCGGTGTCGGACAGGGACTGGATGTTCCCGGCCTGGTCGTAGGAGTAGTGGCTGCGCTTGACAGCCGCGCGCTGGCCCACTTCCCCCTCGACATCGGTGGTGGAGCGGGTCAGCCGGTCGGTGCCCTTCTCGTGGGAGAAGGTCTGCCAGGTCTTCCTGCCTGTTCCGGTGGACAGTTGCAGCTGCTTGAGCTGGCTCGTGGAGGAGTAGACGGCGCCGGTGACGTAGGAGGTCTTCCCGGTCATCGACGTAGGGCGCTGCAGTTCGTCGTAACCGAAGGCGATCGACTCGGAGGTCAGGCCCCCGGCCGCGGGCATACCGATGCCGTTGACGCTGCCGTCGGTGTTGTAGGTGGTGGTGAAGGTGTAGAGGCCTGCGAGTGCGCCCTCGGACTTGGGTACCGCGTACGCCGTCTTGAGCGGCTGGTAGAAGGCGTCCATGGACTGAACGACCGAGCCGAAGAACTCGGCGCCGTTGGTGTAGCGCAGCGACATGTACGCGTGGCCGAGCCAGCCGGCCTTGTCGTAGCGGGTCTCGGTGAGCTTGGTGCCGGTGTCCGGCTCGCCCTTCCAGGTGGTCAGCGGGCGGCTGAGCTTGTCGTAGACCGTGGAGGTCTTCTCACCGCGGGCGTCGGTCACGACCACCGGGCGGTCCAGGCCGTCGTAGGTGGTGGTTGTGGCGCCCGCATCCGGGTCGACGGTCTTCGTCCGGCGGCCGAGCTGGTCGTACTCGAAGCCCCAGGAGTTGCCCTTGCTGTCCGTGACGGCCTGCATCCGGCCGACGGCGTCGTAGGTGTACTTGGTGCTGTCGTAGCCCGTGGACGGGCCCGTGTCCGGGCCGTTGTAGTGGCGCAGCTCGGTGGTGTTGCCGTGGGCGTCAGTGAAAGCGGTGGTCGGTGTGCCGCCATCGGGCGGGTTCACATGGGTGCGCTCACCGTCGTACGTGGTCGTGGTGCGCCACTGCTCGACTCCCGCGACCTGGAAGATCGAGGCGGTGGGGCGTCCCAGGCCGTCGTACTCGGAGACGGTCTGGGCGCCGACTTCGCCGTTGGCGACCAGGAGGAGCTCGTTGGAGGGGGCTCCGGTCGCGTTGTAGGTGGCGTTGGTCTTCTTCGGTTTGCCGGTGCCGTCGTAGAAGACGTCGGCGACCATGCGGGTGCCGTCGGGGCCCTCGGTCTGCTTCTGGCGCGGGCGCAGCAGGGCGTCGTAGAGCTGGTACTCGGTGCCGTAGGTCGTGGCGCCGTTCTCGATCTTCTCGGTCTTGACGGCGACGGGCTTGTCGCGGCGGACGTCGTAGGTGTACTTGATGCTCGGGTTGGTGGTCTTGGCGCGGTCGGGCAGCCAGACCTTGGTCAGGCGGCCGAGCGGGTCGTGGGCGAAGTCGGTGCGCTTGCCGTTGGGGTCGCTCTGGCCCGATGACTGGCCCCAGGCGGGTGCGTAGTCGGTGGTGGTGACGTGGCCGAGCGCGTTGGTGCTCTTGGTCTGAGAGATCAGGCCGTTGTCGTCGGTGTAGGCGGTGGTGGTCTTCGCGCCGTCCGCGTCGGTCTGTGCGGTGGGGCGGGCGA
The DNA here is from genome assembly GCF_002910905.1 of Streptomyces sp. SM11. Lineage (GTDB taxonomy): Bacteria > Actinomycetota > Actinomycetes > Streptomycetales > Streptomycetaceae > Streptomyces. The sequence goes on from NZ_NEUE01000288.1 coordinate 6,317, forward strand.
ACTTGTCGTAGGTGGTGGTGCCGGTGGTCTGGTAGGTGGCGTTGGTGCCGTCGTGCTTGGTCAGGCGCTCGGTTCTGGTCGCGTCGCCCTTGGTGGGCGCGGCGTCAAAGGCGCCGCCGTCGTAGGAGGTGCGTTCGTCCGCGATGACCTGGGTCTTGCGGTCGGGAGTCGCGCTGCAGCCGACCGCTACGGCTTCGCTGCGGGAGGGCAGTTCGTAGATGTTCTTGGACGGGTTGTCCGCGTACCACAGGCGGGTGCAGCTGTCGTCCTCGGCGGTGGCGACGTCGCCGAAGTCCTCGGTGCGTGCCAGCCGGACGTTGGGGCTGTCGGTGTCGTAGTGCGAGACGGAATTCGTCTCGCGCCAGGTGCCGTCGGAGAGAAGTTCGTAGCCGCGGGAGGTCTTCTCCTGGACGACGGTCGCCTTCGAGGTGGCCCAGGACTTGGTCTGGGTGGCCGTGTCGTGCTTCCACGGCTCGGAGATGGTCTTGGCGATGACCTTGCCGCCGGTGGGCTGGTCGTAGGTCTTGGACTCGATCTCGAAGCCGGTGTACTCCTTGTGTCCGGTGTAGGAGGTGCCGGTGGAGTCCTTGACGGTCTCGGTGCGGGTGCCGCCGCCGGGTAGCTTGTCGCCGTTGAGGCCCTGCAGATACGTGTAGTCGACCCGGGTCGCGGTCTCTTCGCCGTTGCCGCTGGTGACGGTGGTCCTGCCGTAGCCCTGCCACTGGCCCCAGGTCAGGTACTTGGCGTCGGTGATGCCGTCCGGCTCCGCGTGCCGCCAGCCGGCGTTGCCCTGGTGGTCGTAGCGGGTGACCAGGTCGTCGCCGCCGCCGGTGCGGTCGCTTTCCCGGATCTCCTGGACGACGTACTTGTGGAACCAGTCGGTCTTCGGCTCGATGCTGCCCGGCGGCGACCATACGACCGGGTAGCAGCGCTTGGTCGACTCACCCGGCTTGGGCAGCGCGGTGGCGGTGCACTCGGTGGGTGCGTAGGTGACATCGAGTTGGGCGCCGGTCTCGCTCAGGACGGTGACGAGGCGCAGCCGGTGGAAGGCGTCGATGTTGTCGTCGTCGCTGTCGACACGGTTGACGAGGTGCGCGCCCTGCAGTTCCAGGGAGGGCAGCTTGCTGCTGCCGCCCACCTTGCCCTCGTGGTCGATCTTGTTCAGCCACAGGGTCTTGGTGTCGTCGCCGTTGTCGGTGAACTGGTGGGTGAGGGTCCAGGCGTCGACGTCCGCGTAGGTGTCGGCACCGGTGCGCATCCGGGTGGTGATGCCGGTCAGCCGCTTGGTGGTCCAGAACGTCGCGGAGGACTGGCTCGCGTCGCACTTGGTGCCCGTCTTGCAGTGACGGTCCACCGGGGTGTCCGGCCAGTGCGCGGCGTTGGCCTTGGTCATCTTCGACGGGGCGCAGTCGAAGCCGGCGGTGGGCAGACAGCGCTCGGCGGTCCGGAAGATGACGCGGGCCGGGGCTTTGGCGTCGTACACCGCGCCGTCGCGCTGGCCGTAGTCGATGCGCTTGAGGTAGCCGCCACGGTGGTAGGCGGTGCCGTTGACGTCGGTCTTGCCGTTCAGGGCGTAGTGGTTGGTCTCCGCCCCGTAGTAGTACGACATGACATTGCCGTGGGTGTCCTTGACGTAGTCGAGGTTCCACCGCCAGGCCTGCTTGCAGTGCGCCGCGCTGAACGTGGAGTTGTAGCAGGGCTCACCGGCGTCGTCGCCGAAGACCGGGGTGGTCCAGGCGGAGCCGGTGGTCTCCTTGCCGGAGGTCCAGCCGGGCAGCCGGTTCAGGCCGAAGTAGTACTCGGTGCCCTCGGTGGTGGTGACCTTCCAGTGCTCTCCGTTGTTGTCGCCGTTGCTCGCCCCGGTGAGCTGCTCGACCCTGGCACCGGACTCGGAGGCGAAGTGCCACTTGCCGCTCTTGTCGTCCTTGATGAGCTGGGCGGCGCTGCCGTTCAGCATGATCGTGGCGTTGTCGAACGCCCAGCACTGCTCGGCGGAGGTCTTGTGCCCGTCCTCCGCGCACGACTTGTAGGACCGCTCGACATAGCCAGGCTCGTAGCCGAAGCCGTCACCCAGCCAGGAGCCCTGGTTGTTGGTGGCCGAGGTGCGGCCGTCCGCGGACTGCGAGGAGTAGCCCAGGCCGATCGACGGCGTCAGGCCGCCCGGTGTGGGCACCGTGCGCAGCGGATAGTCCCAGGAGAACCCACCGGAGGAGTTCGACACGTTCCAACTGGCCGACGGAGCCAGCGGGGTGGCCTTGTAGTCGCCCTTGTCCGAGGAGTCCCCGGCCTGCAGGGCCAGCACCGTGGAGCCCGCGGTACTGGCCTCCGACTGACGCGCGGCGGAGGCTGTCGCCTGCGTCTTGACCGGCTCGGCGGTGGCCGGGGCGGCGAGGGTGACATCGGCGGTCACGGTCTCGGCGTCGGTGTCGTTGACGGAGGCGAGAACCTTCGGCCTGCCGGAGCAGTTCTTGCTGCCCAGGTCGCGGATGGCCGCGCAGGCAGGCAGTTCCACCAGCCGCAGCCGTGCACCGTAGCTTCCGCCGTAGGCCTCCTCGAACGCCGAGTAGTCCACAGAGATACGGACCTTGCCGGCGCTCTTGGCCCCGTCGGCGGGCCGGACCCGCAGCAGCGCGCCAGCGCCCGCCTTGTCGGCGCGCTTCTGATCCAGCACCTCGACCCGGACCTTCTCCGGGGTGGCGGCCGAGCGCGCCTGAGGCTTGTCGTCCTTGGCTGCCTTCGCCGTGGTCGCCTTCGCCTCGGTCGCCTTCTCCGTGGCGGCCTTGGCCGGTTCGGTGACCGTGACAGGCAGCCCGCCGACCCTCACCGGCTTCGCGCCCTTCGCCGCGACCGCCATCTCGGCGACGCCGCGTTCGGGCAGCACAGCCGCATCCAGCTTCTTGACCGCGGCCTTCGCCGCCTCATCGACCGGTCTGGGTTCGGGCTTGGCGTTCTTTCCACGTGCCGGGTCCGGGCTGTCCTGCACCCCCGGTGGTTTAGCCGGCTCGGGCTTGGCGGGCAGCGCCTGGACAGTACCCGCGGACAGCGACAGCAGTACGCCGAGCACGGTGGCTCCCACCGCGTACCGGGGCATGCGAGAGGCGAGCAAACGGCCACGGAAGGGCATCAGAGACAGCTCCGTGAAGACAGAAGTTCGAATGAGCTCAGGTCAGGGGTAGAGCACCAGGGAGCGGGGCCGGGAGCGCCCCGTGCGGGGCGCTCCCGGTCACCCGGTGAGAAGTGGGGCTACAGGTCCGTGTCGCCGGTCAGTTGGTTCATCCGGCTGACCCCGGTCGGATCAACCACACCGGCGTAGACCCGGACCTCGTCCAGGGCCCCGGCGAAGTACTCGCTGCCACCGCCTTGTGCGGAGCGGCCGACCTGCAGGCCACCGCTGGAAGGCCAGGTGCTGTGGTCAGAGCCCACGGCCGTCGCGGTCAGCTGCCCGTCGACGTACAACCGCACCTCGTGGGTGAAGGAGTCGAACGCCACGGCCAGATGCTGTCCCGAGCCCTCATTGCTCGGCAGCAGCTGATCATTGGCGACCGTGGTCACCTCCGCCGTGGCGCTGTCGGCGGCGGTCACCGCCAACTCCCACTGGCCGGTGGCGGCCTGGTAGCGCACCGCCACCCGGTCCGCGTTCTGCCCCGGAAGCGACAGCACGGTCTGCGACTCGGTGGAATCCAGCGCGGTCAACTGCGCGCGCACGGCGACGGTGTAGCTGTCGGCCGCACTCACCGCCGGGTCCGTGGTCGCCGCCCAGTCACCCGCGCCGTCCAGGACCAGATGGCCGTCGCCCACCAGCGCCGCCTCATCGAAGAACGGGTCCTGAGGCTGGTAGACCGCCGCGCCGCCCTGAAGGGTCAGCGGCTGTCCACCCGACTGGACGTTCGCCGAGGCGCCGTCCGTCACCACATCCAGCGGCCAGTAGCCCTTGCGCTGCGGCTTGATGTCAAGGAGCCCGGCCACCTGCGCGGCGGGCAGCACCCGGTCGAAGGCGCGCACCTCCGCCAGGTCGCCCTCGAAGTGATCGCGGTAGCCGGACTTGGCCAGCACCTGGCCGATCTGGAAGCTGCGCAGCGACGACCACACCGTGTGGCGGGCCGCCTTGCCCGCCTGGTTGCCGTTGACGTAGATCCGCAGCTCAGGCCCGGAGGCCGCATGGGCGTCGAAGACCCCGGTCAGCTGCGTCCACTTGTCCTTGACCACCGGAACGCCCGAGGCCGTGGCCTGCCAGCGGACCATGGCGTCCACGTCCATGTCCGGGGCTGAGAACGCCCAGGCCCTCTCGGTGGCGTCATAGCCCAGGACGAAGCCCGGCTCGCCCGTGCTGTCCTGGCTCACCACCGCCATGTCCCGGTCCAGCGCCGTGGGCCGCACCCACGCGCTGACCGTGAAGCTCTCACCGGTGTCCATCACCGTGCCCCACGCGTCCAGATACGCATTCGCACTGCCGTCGAAGCGGGCCGCGCTGTCCGCCGCACCACCGGGCCCCGGAACCCCGAAGAGCACCCCGGTACCGGGCCTTCCCGGATGCCGTCCGGTCTCGTCGTGCGCCAGCTCACTGCCGACCTCATCGGCCAGATTCCACTGGCCCGCGGCCTGCTTGCCGTCCGTCACCAGGAACTCGTACTGCGCCGGAACACTGGCGTTGTTCGCGTTGTCATACGCCTCGACCGTGACCCAGTGGCGCCCCGCCGCCTGCGGCGTCCACGTCACGGTTGCCGATCCTCCGCTGCCTGCTGGAAGGGTCTTCAGCGGCTGGCCGTCGAAGGCGTACCGGAACTCCTGCACATCCTTGTCGGACGCGGTGAAGGTGAAGTCACCGGCCGTGCCAACCCCGTGATGCCAGGCCTCGTCGGCGGGGTATTGCGTGGAGCCGACCGCCGGCGCCTTCGGGCGTGTGCTGTCCCACATGAACTCGCACCGCTGTGGGCTGCCGTCGTAGCTCCACGGTCCCCAGGCGTCACCGTCGTACGCCCTGGAGGACCAGTAGATCACCGTGCTCTGCGGAATCTGCGGCTCTCCCGCGGGGCGCTGCTTCACCGCATGAACGAACGACGTGCCCGGATTCGGAGACTTGTAGCCCGTATCGGCGGTGTACGACCGCGCTACACCGTTCTTGTCTGTCCAATCCACCTTGAACTGCATCTTCACCCGGTCCGTGCCCGAGGAATTGTGATCCGGATCGCGCGCCTCGGCCCGCAGCTGCGGCAGCACATCGGTGTAGGGCCGCCCACTGCCCCACGTGCACTTGCCGCCCGGGTTGGAGGACATGAGCCGGTAGTCGACCTGCTTGGGCGGAGAGTTGTAGGTGATCTTCAGGTAGGAATTACCGCAGATGCGTTTCCAACCCGCGTACGTGCTCTCGTTCTTGGCCTTCAGGCCGAGCGACATGCTCGACCAGTTCCCGGATGCCGCCGCCTTCGCCTCGTCCAGCAACTCGCCGTTGCTGAAGTGCAGATTCGCCTGGCTGGAACAGGACGTGGGTGAGATCTTCCTATCCACCGTCGCCAGGTAGTCCGACCAGTCGTCCTTGGTGTTCGACCAGTTGCTGGACGACGTGACCTTGTAGTTCTTGCCACCGATCCGGTACAGGTCAATGGGCTCGGCACTCGCGTCCGCCCAGTACACACTGCCCACCCTCGCGGAGAACTGCGTGCCCAGGATCTGCTTTCCCTGGTAGAACGCCATCGGGAAGGTGAACAGCAGCCGTCGTACGCCGATGTTCGCGCACTGCGTGGGGTTGTAGTTCGACGGGCACTTGCCCACCCCTGCGTGACCCGAGTACTTCCACTCCTTGTGCGTCGGCATACCCGACATCACCGAGGACCACGCCGTACGTGACGTCGTCTTCGGTGTCGGGTCGATCACCACCGGATACGCCGCGTCGTCGGCCCGCAGCAGCTCCATGTCCGGTCTCAAGGTGATCTTTTCGTTGGTCACGGACAACCCCACCGGCGTTACCCGGCCACCGTCCGAGGCGTCCAGCGGAACCTCTCCGGCCGCTGAAACCGCCTGCGGTCCTGGTGCCGATGCCCCCGTCCGAGACCCGGTCGCCGGCTCCGCTCCGTCCGTTCCGGAGGAATCCCACATCGCCGGCTGCGACGACTCGAACACCGTGCCGCCCGCCGCCGTGTCCGCAGCCCGCAGTACCCCTTGCGCGGTTCGCTCGACCACCAGTCCCTTGGTCGACAGACCGAACTCGATCTCCTGCAGCTCCGCGCCGGCCGCGCCCTCGGCGCTCTTGACGATCAGATAGTGACTGAAGCCCTCGACCTCGGCGCGCACGGCGAGATCCACATCCGGCAGGACCTCCGCATAGCGCGCGGTGTTCCCCTCGACCTGTGGCTTCGGCAGCTTGCCCGCCGGCCAGGTCAGCGCGTACTCGCGGCCGGCCTTGCGCATGCGTGCGAACGGGCCGTCCCCGCCGCCGGAGAACTCCAGCTCCACCACCGCAGCCCTGGGCGACAAGCCGCCGCCCTCACGCGGGGCGAGCGTGTCATCGACCGCGACCCACCTATCACCACGCCGCGTCCGCACCGGCTGCGTGTACTCCTGCGCGGTGAACGAACCGTCCGGGTTGGCGAACACCTCCCGGCGCTCCTCCCGCAACCTGGTGACCTCGACCGGCTGGTCGGCCTTGGCTGCAGCTGCGCGGGCCAGAGCCTCCGTCGGCGCTTCGCCGCTCTCCTGGGCCTTCGCCACCGCCGCGTCAAACCCCGCAGCAGCGGCATTCTCAGCCGTCCCCGGCAGTGCGGCCGTGCTGGTCGCCAGCAACGCCGTCAACGCACTGACCACCACGGCGGGACGCCATACCCGTCCGACCACGCCTGCCGCTGTCATCCCCACTCCTGGTCTCCACCTCGTACGCAGTCGCTGGCTCACCGGACTTCAGCCCCGAACGCCTTGCCGCCCGCCGGAAGACCACCCTCGCCAGGCCTATGAGTCAGCGATGGCGCACCGCCGCTCTCCACCGTCCACTCGTAGCCATGGACCGCACCTGGCACCTCACCGGGCCCGTACGCCACTCCCACCAGAAGCGTGTCCGGCGTCGCCGCGAGGCTGGTTCCCACGAACATCTGCTGCTGAGGCATGCCCGGAATCCCCCAGCCGGGGTCCAGCCACGCGTCCGTGAGGGTTCCGTCAGCGGCGATCTCGAAGATCTGCACCCCGCCCTTGTCCAGGTGCTCGTCCGACGACTCCTCACCCGGCACACCCACGGCCACCTTCAGCGTGCCGCCCTGCACCGTGGCAGCCAGCTCCTGGCCGAAGAAATCGCCCGGCTGGGCGTCTTCCTGGGTGCCCGGCGCGCTCTGGTTCAGACCGGCGACCAGCACCGCCACAGTTCCCGACGCGGTGACCCGGTAGACCGAGGCACTGCCCGCGTCCGCCGCCGTGCCCAGGTCTTCCCCAGGAGCGCCGATCACCAGATACGAGCCGTCCTTGTAAGTTCCCGACGTGTCCGGAATGGGGGCCATCGCCAGTGACGTGCCGAACCGGTCGCCCGACTCCGCCGCACCCACCTTCGGGGCCGCCTGGTCCAGGCCTGTCAACGGCGTCGGTCTGCCCGAGGTGTCCGTGGTGTGGCTGAAGACCGCAGCGCCTCCCGCGAAGGTGTTCGCACCGATGGCCTCGCCCGGGGAACCCACGGCAAGGTGGACCGGTGTCGCGGCGAGCGACGCGCCATAGCGGTCGTCCTGCTCAGCCACCCCGGGCACACCGGGCGAGGCCTGATCGACCCAGGCGACCGAGCTGCCCCGAACGTAGAAGAACCCTCCGGCGTCACGTACGGTGCCGAGGTCCTCGCCCGGCACCCCCATGGCGAAATACGGCGTACCGGAACTCGTACGGCCTGCGGCCACGGCGTACCCGAAGAGATCGCCCGCCTCCGCCGAGCCCGCGACGCGACTCTGACCCTGGTTGTAGTTAGTCGGAGCAGCGCCTCCTCCAAGCCCCTCAGGCGAGCCGTGGACGACATACACCGCCCCCGCGTCCCGCACCTCGCCCACGGCCTCGTACGGCGCTCCTACGATCAAGTCACTGCAACCGTCACCATTGAGGTCTGCCTGAGCCAGCGCGTGGCCGAACCGGTCGCCCGCCTCCGCCGTACCCGACACCCAGGCACGGTCCTGGTGCACCTGAACCGTGCCCGCGCCACCGCCGTACACCACGGTTACGCTTCCCGCGTCCGCCCTACCGCCCACGGTCGCTTCCGGATCTGCAATCGCCGTATCCCGCACGCCATCGCCGTTGTAATCAGACTCCGCGCCCGAGCAACCGGCCGCGGCCGAAGCGACACCGGCCCAGGGCAGTAGTCCCGCCATCAGCACGGCACTCAACGCCAAAGCACAAGCTCCCCCGACGCCACGCATACGCATACGCATACGCGTCCCCATCCGTCACACCCCACCCACAGCATGAATACCTGTCAAAGAAACGAACGCTCGACTCAAACACGAGGGGAACCCACGGTCCAGACCCGCGAAACGGACATTCTGGTACCAGTTCCCACCTCGGTCTATGACTATCAGCACGTTTAGGCAGACCGCACTCAACGAATGATCATGAACGGGGCGCCAAACGGCGACTGGGTGACTCTTGGCCAACCTCCCCAAACAGCGCATGCATCACATCGGGACAGAGATGCCTCACACTCGCCACAAAGGCCTCGGACGGCACGCGGGAACCACCGAGTCGGCCCGCGTCAACTCGGCCATGGTCTTCGTCGTCGACGAGGCCGACGCCCTCGTTCAGTCCCGCGAAGCCCAACAGATGCACCATGAAGACCGCGTCGGCGCAGCCTCCCCTGAGAGCGGCCAGCGGCAGCCCCGCGCGCCTAGCGGAGTTGGGCCGTGTCCACGGCTGACCGAGGTGCTGGAGGGCCAGTTGCCGCAGTGCGGGCCGTTAACCTGTCGGCATGTCAGAGCGTGTCATGCCCGGTCGCGCGGACGGCCTGATCACCCTGGGTACCGCGGACGCCCTGTGGGTTGATCTGACGGCCGACAGCGCTGTGCCGACGGCTCCTGATGCATTCACCCGCCCCCCTGCCCACGCCCGGGCGGGCTACGTCCTGCTCGGCGGCTATCTGGCGACGACGGTGCAGCCAAGCGGCGGTCAGTGGAGTGTTCCGGAGACTGCGGTGCGCCAGGCAGCCGCGGAACTGAACACGGTTGAGATGGACCGCCACGACCTGATCCGCATCGGCCCGTTCCGTACGGCACCGAGGCAGGAGCCCAACGAGGAAACGCCGCTGCGCTGGCGCCAGCGCATCACGGAGGAACTGCTGCAGGAACCGGACGGCCCCAAGCGGGCAGCACGACATGACGTCGGCCGGCCCCACCATCTGGCGGGCATCGACTGGCGACAGACACTCGTGGAGCAGACCCGCGACGGGACGCGGCGAACGTGGTGGCTGCCGCGCGCTGTGGTCAAACTGCTGGATGCGGCCGAGCACGCCGAAACGCAGTGGGTGCGCGCCGCGCGAAGGCGCCAGGGCGGCGCGGCCGCCCCCGAGCCGCCCTCCCACCCCCGGCGGCCCCGAGATGCCGAAACCCGAGAGGCGACAAGCCCCCAAGGTCGCCCCGCCTCACCGCGCCCGTACAACAATGAACTGGAAGGCCAGCTGTACTCGGTACTCAGCAAGAAGCCCGGCACATCCCGCAAGGTGACCGGGTGGGCGTGCGCCGTCTGCCGCACCACGCCCGCCACCGTGCTCGATCACTGCCACGAACACGGCTACGTCCGCGCCCCCGTCTGCCAGTCCTGCAACACACAAGAACGCCCCGACCACCTGTACAGCAACGACATCCGCGTGGCGAACCGCTACACACGCCTCTTCCACACCGACACCGACGACTGGCTCCGTCACTGGCACCGCTGCCCCGGCTGCCGCGCACGCACCACCCTGCCCCTGCCACACCTCGCCGCATGGACCGCCCACACAGCCTGCCGATCACTGCGCCCGACCCACCAAGTCCCCCGCGGACGCAAGCCCTGCGGCGTCCTGCGCGTGTCCTGGACGGGCAGCCAGCAGGCGCCCCGCTCCTGCCTGCTCACCGTCACCGTCGACTTCTGCCCCTCCGGCGAGCACCGCATCCTGGCGCAAGTCTCCTACCGCGAAGCCGCCGAGCGGTTCGGCACCTGGCTGGCCGGGACCGCCCCCGACGTGGCCGCCGCGGCCGGTCCGGATTGCTTGGACGGCCTCCCCGCCCAACCCCGGTCCGTCATCACGGACACCAGCGGCGAGGGCCTGGCACTGTTCTGAGCAGGCACCGGGAGACCTGACACCCCAACCTCACCTCCCAGCTGCCGACTGTCCGCCTTCGGAATCCACAGGTCGCACCGGGCCAGCTCACCCGGCCGATACGTCGTGCGCGAGAATCGGATCGACCGGGACATAGGCCGACCGCAGGGGTCCCATACGTCTGATATGTGCCGTAGAGCTCGCGCTGTCAGCAACGGCGGTTAGTGCGCAGACCCAGTCCGTCAGAGGTGCTTGCCGCAGACGTCGTCCTCGCTAACCAGAGCCGACAGCCCGCTCCGGCCTCCCAACTGGCCGACTCACCGCGACAGTGCAGGCACAACCTCTACATTGAACTCCGCCGACGTCGACCCCACGCCACCAGCGAAGTAGAACCGCTTCTCACCTGGGAGAACGCCCTCTGCTGCGCTTCGGAATGGGCTGACACTTCGGGCAGAAGTAGGAGGAGCGGTTCATGAACGGGGCTCTTCTGATCCTCGTTCCACACCGGTTACATGCCTGGTCAGAGCGCCCATACACGTTCAGTTCTCTGCTGAAGTAACCGGACTCCCCGTTCACGTTGACGTACAGGCTGTCGAAGCTGGTGCCGCCCTGGGCGAGCGCCGCGTTCATGACGTCGCGGGCGTGGCCGAGCAGCTCGGCGGACCTGGGGCGGGTCAGGGTCGCGGTCGGCCGGTCGTAGTGCAGCCTGGCGCGCCAGAGCGCCTCGTCCGCGTAGATGTTGCCGACGCCGCTGATCAGCGACTGGTCGAGCAGGGCGCGCTTGACCGTCGTACGGCGCAGGCGCAACGCGGAGTGGAACGCGGCGTCGTCGAAGAGCGGGTCGAGGGGGTCCCGGGCGATGTGCGCGATGGTGTCCGGCAGGCCGTCGGGGGTGTTGTCGTGCAGCGAGAGCCCGCCGAAGGTGCGCTGGTCGACGAAGCGCAGCTCGGTGCCGAGCGCGTCGTCGAACCGCATCCGGACCCGCAGGTGCTTCTCGTCGGGCGCGTCCGCGGGCTGCACCAGCAGCTGTCCGCTCATGCCGAGGTGGCCCAGCAGCGAGGCGGCGGCCTCGTCGATCGGCACCCAGAGGTACTTGCCGCGGCGCATCGCCGTACCGAAGCGGACTCCGCGCAGCCGGGCGGCGAAGTCGGCGCCACCCGCGAGGTGCCGCCGGACCGAGCGCGGGTGCAGGACCTCGACCTCGGTGACGGTGCGGCCGCTGACCCAGCGTTCGAGGCCCCGGCGTACGACTTCGACCTCGGGCAGCTCAGGCACGTTGCACTACTCCAGACACGACGACGGTGGTACGGGAGCGGGTCCTTCCGGAAACCGCTCCCCGGGGACAGGGAAAACCCCCCGGTGCGCATGGCACCGAGGGGTTCCCGTTTCGCTTCAGGCCGGAGCGGCGTCCGTGTTCGGCGACGGAACGGCAGGGGTGTCGGCGGCCCCTCCGTCGGCCGCGGACTTCTCCGCGGCCTGCCGTGCCTCTGCGGCGGCGCTGATCTCACGCCAGGCGGACTCGGCCGCCTGCTGCTCCGCTTCCTTCTTGCTACGGCCGGTGCCGGTGCCGTACGAGACACCACCGACGCGAGCGGCAGCAGTGAAGGTCTTCTCGTGATCCGGGCCGGTCTCCGTGACGAGGTACTCGGGGACCCCGAGGCTCTCGCTCGCGGTGAGCTCCTGGAGGCTGGTCTTCCAGTCCAGGCCGGCACCGAGGTTCGAGGACCTGTCGATCAGCGGGTCGAAGAGCCGGTGGACCAGCTCCGAGGCCGCGCTGAGGCCCTGGTCGAGATAGACCGCGCCGATCACTGCTTCCAGTGTGTCGGCGAGGATGGAAGCCTTGTCCCGGCCACCCGTGCCCTCTTCACCGCGGCCGAGCCGGATGAAGGAGCCGAGTTCGAGGCCGCGGCCCACTTCCGCAAGTGCACGTGAGTTGACCACCGCGGCCCGCAACTTGGCCAGCTGGCCTTCGGGCAGGTCGGGGTGGGTGCGGTACAGCGTATCCGTGACCACCAGGCCGAGCACCGAATCCCCGAGGAATTCGAGCCGCTCGTTGGTGGGCAGACCGCCGTTCTCGTATGCGTACGAACGGTGGGTCAGCGCACGCACCAGAAGGGCGGACTCGAGGTGATACCCGAGCCGCCCTTCCAGAAGCGTGTGGGACGAGGCTGTGTTGACGTTGTCTGCCTGCTTCTTGGCGCTGGACAACTCAGACATCGGGCCTCTCACCAGCCGCTCAGACCTCGAGGACCTGGCGCTTGTTGTAGGTGCCGCAGCTCGGGCACGCAATGTGCTGGAGCTTGGGCTCCTGGCAACGCTCGCACGAAACCAGGGTGGGGACCGCAGCCTTCCACTGCGACCGGCGGTGGCGCGTGTTGCTGCGCGACATCTTCCGCTTCGGAACAGCCACGGCTACTTCTCCTGCTTCTCGTCGACGCCCGGTTCGGCGCCGCCCATGTTGTCCTTCTCGCCGTCCTGAACGGTATCGGCGAGTCCTTGCAGTGCCGCCCAACGAATGTCGAGGGCATCGTGGTGGTGGTCCGGATTCTCGTCCAGCCTGATTCCGCATTCGGAACACAGACCGGCGCAGGTCTCCTTGCACACCGGCTGCATGGGCAGTGCGAGCACTACCGCGTCACGCAGCATTGACTCGAGGTCGAACAAGCCGTCCTCAAGGAAGAACCTGTCCTCGTCGTCCTCGGCGTCGTCGGCCGGTTCCGCAGCACTGCTGCGGCCCCGGTCATCGGCGTCAGGGTACGAGAACATTTCCTGGAAGTCCGCGTCGACCTCAACGGTCAGCGGCTCCAGACACCTTACGCACTCCCCCTCGGCGGTTGCACGGGCGGTGCCTGTGACAAGCACCCCTTCCATGACCGATTCGAGGCGGAGGTCCAGCTCCACGGGTGCGCCTTCCGGCACGCCGATGACGCCGTCGATGCCCAGGATCGGTGAACCGGGTGCGTCCACCGAGCGGGTCAGCCGCTTCAGGGCACCGGGACGCCGACCCAGCTCGTGCGTATCGAACACGAGAGGGTTTCGGTGGTCGAGGTGGCCGTTCAGGGCTTTTCCTGCTTTCGAATCATGGATGTCGTACTGCCGAAGGAGGGCCGTCTGCGGTCCGCGGACGAAACGGGCAGCCGAGATCGCGGACCTATGTGCGACCGAGGATTCAGGATACTGGACGGACCGCCCAGCACCCAATCGGGGCGGCCCGTCCCGGGGTCAGCGGCCCTGTTCGTACCGGCGCAGCTGCTCCAGGTCGATCATGCCGGTGTCGAAGAGGCTGGTCTCGTCCAGCGCGCCGCCGCCCTGCTGGTCGGGCGCCTGAGCCTGCTGCCAGCCGTAGTCCGGCTGGGTCTCCGGCTGGGTCTCCGGCTGGGACGGGTACCCGTTCGGGTCGTAGTTGCCCTGCTGCTGGTACGCCGCGTACGGGTCGGACTGCTGCTGGTAGCCGTACGCGTCCTGGACGCCCTGCTGGAGCGGCTGCTCCTGGTAGCCGTACGTCGCCTGCGCGTAGCTCGGCTCGGCCTGCGGCTGGGCCGGGTACTGGGACTGCTGGGGCGCCTGCTGCGGTTCCGGGGCGAGCTCCGCGAGGCCGGCCAGGTAGTCGGCGTCACTGGTGTGCCCCTGGCCGCCCGCGGCGTCCTGGGCGGCCATGTGCGCGCCGAGGTCGTCGCTGGCAACCCGGCCGTGCAGCTTCTGCCGGCCCCGGCCGACCGCCTCCAGGGTCCCCGCGAGAACGGCCTCGAAGGCGCCGAACTTGGCGTCGACATAGGCGTCGGCCCGCTGCCGCAGGGCCTCCGGGTCGGCGCTGCGCTCGGGGGCCTCGGCGAATTCGGGGTCCTGATAGCCCTGCTCGTCCAGGCCCTGGCCGCGGCCGAGGAGCTTCTCGCGGCCCCGGTCCACGGAGCCGATGGTCTTGGTGAGGACGACCTCGAAGTTCGCGAGCTTGCTGTCGACGTAGTCGTCGGCCTCGGCCCGGACCTCCTCGGCCTCGCGGCGGGCCTCGGACAGGATCCGGTCGGCCTCGCTCTGCGACCGCCGGGCGATCTCCGTCTCGGAGATCAGCGAGCCGCGCTGGGCGTGGGCGGACTCGATGATCCGCTCGGCCTCCTGCCGGGCCTGCTCGGCGAGCTGCTCATGGCCGCCGATCAGCTCCTGGGCCTGGGCGAGCGAGCCGGGCAGGGCCTGGCGCACCTCTTCGAGCATGGCGAGCAGCTCGGCGCGGTTGACCACGCACGAGGCCGACATGGGCATGGATCGGGCGCTCCCGACCGCTTCGACGATCTCGTCGAGCTTCTTCTGCACGTCCACCGTGTGCTCGCCACTCTCTGCTGCTCTGTTGGAGACGGACGGGACGACTGTAAGGCCAGTCGGCCGCCGCTCGACACCTGGTGACGGCCCGTCAGCGCCTCAGCGTTGACCGAGGCGCTCCACGAGTACCGCGTGGACGGTCGGCGGCAGCAGGTGGGAGACGTCGCCGCCCCAGGTCGCCACCTCCTTGACCAGCGAGGACGACAGGAAGCTGTACGTCGGGTTGGTCGGCACGAAGAGCGTCTCGACACCCGAGAGGCCGTTGTTCATCTGGGCCATCTGCAGCTCGTAGTCGAAGTCGCTGACGGCCCGCAGGCCCTTCACGATCGCCGGGATCTCCCGCTGCTTGCAGAAGTCGACCAGCAGTCCGTGGAAGGACTCCACCTCGACGTTGCCGAAGTCGGCGGTGACCTCGCGGATCAGCTCGATCCGCTCGTCCACGGTGAACAGCCCCTTCTTGGACTGGTTGATCATCACCGCCAC
Source organism: Streptomyces sp. SM11 (assembly GCF_002910905.1). GTDB lineage: Bacteria > Actinomycetota > Actinomycetes > Streptomycetales > Streptomycetaceae > Streptomyces. The sequence goes on from NZ_NEUE01000288.1 coordinate 21,357, forward strand.
GTGCACCACGTCGTACAGCTTCGAGGCTCGGCCAATGATGTCGAGATGTCCGTTGGTGATGGGGTCGAACGACCCCGGACAGACGGCGCGGCGCACTGTGATTCCCTCGCTCTCCGGTCCGGTCATCGTGCGTCTTCGCACGTAGCGGCGGCGCGACCGTACCAAAGCGTTCCCTCGCCGTAGCGACGGGCCCGCAGTGGCTCGAATCCGGCGGGCCAGCCGAATTCTCCGCCCCGGGTGCTGCGTTCCACCGTGACGAGCGCATCGGCCGAGAGCCACCCCTGAGCACGGAGTGTGAGCAGGATCTCGCGAAGATCGTCGTCGGTGACCGCGTACGGCGGGTCCAGGAAGACGATGTCGTACGGATCCGAGGGCGCCGGTCCTGTCACGATCTGCTCGGCTTTGCCGGTTCGGACTTCGGCGCCGGGGAGGCCGAGGGTGCGGACGTTGTCGCGGACGGTGCGGACCGCCTTCGGGTCGGCCTCGACGAGCAGGGCGTGGACCGCGCCGCGGGAGAGCGCTTCGAGGCCGACTGCGCCGGATCCGGCGTACAGATCGGCGACCCTGGTCCCTTCCAGAGTGCCGAGCAGCGCTTCCCAGGTGGAGAAGAGGCCCTCACGCGCACGGTCGGAGGTGGGGCGGGTGCCGGTGCCGGGCGGGACGGCCAGGCGGCGTCCGCCGGCCGAGCCGGCGATCACGCGGGTCATGGGTGTGGGGTCCTCGGGGTCGTGGACGTACGGCGCACGGGGCCGTCGGCGGTCGGTACGCGCGCTGTGCGCGTGCCGTGCGTCCACGATATGGCGTGCGGCCGGCGGACACCCCCTGGACGCCTCTGCGCTCTCACCCCTTGTCGAGATACTCCTCCCGGTCCTTGTCCAGGAGTGCGGCCAGCACCGTGCGCAGCTCGGGCAGGTGCTCCAGCTCCGGGTCGGCGGAGACGACCGCGACGGCCTCCTCGCGGGCGGCGACGATCACTTCCTCGTCGTCGATGACGGTGAGCATCCGCAGCGAGGAGCGCACCCCGGACTGGGCCTGGCCGAGCACATCGCCCTCGCGGCGCTGATCGAGGTCGATGCGGGAGAGCTCGAAGCCGTCGAGGGTGGCGGCGACGGCGGAGAGCCGGGCGCGGGCGGGGCTCGCCTCGTGGGCCTCGCTGACCAGCAGGCAGAGCCCGGGGGCGGAGCCACGGCCGACGCGGCCGCGCAGCTGGTGGAGCTGGGAGACGCCGAAGCGGTCGGCGTCCATGATCACCATGGCGGTGGCGTTGGGGACGTTGACCCCGACCTCGATGACGGTGGTGGCGACCAGGACGTCCACGTCCCCGGCGGCGAACCGGCGCATGACGTCGTCCTTCTCGTCGGGGTGCATCCGCCCGTGCAGCACCTCGACGCTCGTTCCGGCCAGCGCGCCCTCGCGCAGCTCGTCGGCGATCTCCAGGACGGCCAGCGGCGGACGCTTGTCCCCGTCCTCCTCGGACGCCGCTTTCCCGGCCTTCCCCTTCTTCGTGCCTTTCCCCTCCGTCTCCTCCGCGTCGTCGCCGATGCGGGGGCAGACCACGTACGCCTGGTGGCCGCTTTCCACTTCCTCGCGGACGCGCTCCCAGGCGCGGGCGAGGAAGTGCGGTTTGTCCTTGGCGGGGACGACATGGCTGGCGATCGGGGAGCGGCCGGCCGGGAGCTGGTCCAGGACGGAGGTCTCCAGGTCGCCGAAGACCGTCATCGCGACCGTACGGGGGATGGGGGTGGCGGTCATGACGAGGAGGTGGGGCGGTTGCCTGCCCTTCGAGCGCAGCGCGTCGCGCTGTTCCACGCCGAAGCGGTGCTGCTCGTCCACGACGACCAGGCCCAGGTCGTGGAACCGCACCTTGTCCTCGATGAGGGCGTGGGTGCCGATGACGATGCCTGCCTCGCCGGCGACCAGGTCGAGCAGGGCCTGGCGGCGGGCCGCCACCCCCATGGAGCCGGTGAGCAGGACGACCTTGGTGCCCCGGTCCGAACCCCCGAGCATGCCGCCCTCGGCCAGCTCGCCCATCATCTCGGTGATGGAACGGTGGTGCTGCTGGGCGAGAACCTCGGTGGGGGCGAGCATCGCGGCCTGGCCGCCCGCGTCGACCACGGTGAGCATGGCGCGCAGCGCCACCATTGTCTTGCCCGACCCGACCTCTCCCTGGAGGAGGCGGTGCATGGGGTGCTCGGTGGCCAGGTCGTCGAAGATCTCCCTGCTGACCTTCTCCTGGCCCTCGGTGAGGGTGAAGGGCAGTTTGGCGTCGAAGGCGTCCAGCAGGCCGTCCGCGACGGGGCGACGGGCGACGGCGGGGAGCTGGGCGTCGGCGTACCGGCGACGGGCCAGGGCGACCTGGAGGACGAACGCCTCGTCCCACTTGAGCCGGGCCCTGGCGTCCTCGACGTCCGCCTTCGTCTGCGGGCGGTGCACCTTCAGCAGGGCCTCGGGCAGCGGGGTGAAGCCCCGGCCCTCGCGCAGGGAGGCGGGCAGCGGGTCGACGCCGTCCCGCGCGCTGGGCAGGACGGCGTCGACGGCCTTGGCGATCCGCCAGGAGTCGAGCTGCTTGCAGGCGGGGTAGATCGGCAGCAGCCGTCCGGCGAAGGCGTCCACGGCCTCGGTGGCCTCGTCGGCGTCGGAGGCGTCGAGCAGTTGGTACGTGGGGTGGGCCAGCTGCATCTTGCGGTTGAAGACGGAGACCTTGCCCGCGAACATCGCCTGGCGGCCCGGGAGCAGCTCCTTGTGCGGTTTGTGGACGCCGTGGCCGAAGAAGACGAGCTGGAGGCGGCCTCGGCCGTCGGTCAGGGTGACCTCAAGGCGCTTGCCCCGGCCGTTGTTGAACATCAGGATCCGGGCATCGGCGACCTGGGCGACGACCGTGACGTGCTCGTCCAGCGGGAGGTCGGCCAGCGCGGTCAGCTTGCCGCGCTCCTCGTACCGCCGCGGGTAGTGATGCAGCAGATCACCGACCGTGTGCAGGTCGAGGTGTTCGGCCATCACCTTCGCGGTGGCTCCGCCGAGCAGCTTCTTGAGAGGTTCATCGAACGAGGACACGCGATCCATTGCACACCACGACACTGACAGCTGTCCGCCGGGCGCGGCCGCGACGCGGTTACTCGACGCCGATCAGCAGGGGTGCACGCTGGTGCCCGCCCCGGTAGACCACGGTGTCCACGGCGAGGTGCCCCTCGCGCACGTGCGCCTCCAGCTCGTCGGCCAGCGAGTCGGGGACGTCCTCGCCGAGGACGAGGGTGACCAGTTCGCCGCCGGCGGCCAGCATCCGGTCGAGCACGGTGCGCGCGGTGGCCGGGACGTCGGCGCCGATCACGGCCACATCGCCGTCGATCAGGCCGAGGATGTCCCCGGCCTGGCAGATCCCGGCCATGGTCCAGGACTGGCGTTCCGCGACGGCCAGTTCGGCGTAGCGGGTGGCGCCGGCGGCGGCGGTCATGGCGACCACGTCCTCGTCGAAGCCCCGGTCGGGCTCGTGGACGGCGAGGGCCGCGATGCCCTGGACGGCGGCCCGGGTGGGGACGAGGGCGACCCGGACCCCCTCGGTCCTGGCCTGTTCGGCGGCGGCGGCCGCGGTGTGGCGCAGGGCGGCGTCGTTGGGCAGCAGCACCACCTCGCGGGCGTGGGCGCGGCGGATGGCGTCGACCAGTTCGCCGCTGGCGGGCGGTTCGCCGGGGCGGGCGATCACGGTGGTGGCGCCGGCCTCGGTGCAGAGCCCGGCCAGTCCGTCGCCGGGGACCACGACGACGACGGCGCGCTGGGCGGGTTCGGCCTGGACGCGGCGGTCGTGGCCGCTCTCGGTGGCGAAGTGGGTGATCCGGATCCGGTACGGCCGCCCGGCCTCGACGCCCGCCTCCACGGCGGCCCCGGCGTCGTCGACGTGCACGTGGACGTGCCAGAGCCCGTCGCCGCCGACCACGACCAGGGAGTCGCCGAGGGCGTCGAGCCGGGTGCGCAGCCGGGCCACCTGCTCGTCGCGGGCCTCCAGGAGGTAGATCACCTCGAACGAGGGCCCGGCGCCGCCGTCCTCGGGGCAGTCGAGCGGGCCCTGGGCGGCGGGCCCGCCGCCCACCGGAACACCTCCCACGTCGACGCCGCCCGCCGGGAAGCCTCCCTCCGGACCGCCCTCGACCGGCGTGCCGCCCACCGGCGGTCCCACCACCGATCCGCCGTCCACGGGCGCGGGCGCCTTTCCGGGGCCGGTGCGGGGACCCCGTACCGGAGCCTGCCCGGTCACGGTCTCCACCAGCGCGCCCAGGACCGCCACCAGTCCCCGGCCCCCGGCGTCGACCACGCCCGCCCGGCCGAGGACGGCGAGCTGCTCCGGGGTACTGGCGAGGGCCGCGAGGGCCCCCTCGTACGCGGCGTTCACGACGGCCCGCAGATCGGGGTCCTCCCCCCGGGCGGCCTCGGCGGCCTCGGCGGCGACGGTGAGCACGGTGCCCTCGACGGGGTGGGCGACGGCCTGCCGGGCGGCGTCGGCGGCGCTCGTGAGGGCGAGGCGCAGATGGGCCGCGTCGCCGCCGTCGGCGAGTACCCCGGCCATGCCGCGCAGCAGCTGGGCCAGGATCGTGCCGGAGTTGCCGCGGGCGCCGATCAGGGCGCCGTGCGCCATGGCGCGTACGGCGTCGGCGGTGGCGGGCGCGGTGGCGGCGGTCTCGTGCGCGGCGAACACCGCCTCGACGGCCGCCGCGGCGGACTCGACGGTCAGGTAGAGGTTGGTGCCGGTGTCCCCGTCGGCGATGGGGTAGACGTTGATCGCGTCGATCTCCGCGCGCTCCCGGCCCAGCGCCTCCAGGGCCAGTGAGCACCACGTGCGCACCGCGACGGCGTCCAGATCGTCGGGGAGCTGCGGCACCGATGGTCCTCCTCGATCGGCCGTGGCAACGGGCTGCACCGCAGGGTACGGCCTCCCCCACGATAGGGAGTGGATCAGCGAGCGGCGTCATGGGGCTTCGATTGCAAGGCGGAGGAGGGAAGCGACGCGGAGCGTCGTTGACCGACGACAACGCCGCAAGTGGAGTCCCAGGGCGTCGGGAGCCCGCTCCCTGTCGCGGGGGAGGCCGTTGGCCCGGTTGCCGGGGTCCCGGCCCGGACAGGGGGCGGGAGGGCGGGCGGCCAACCCGTGGTAGTTTCGTATCTCCGAAGCAGGCGTTGTATGCTGCTCCGGTTGCCCGATGAGAGTCGGGCCCATTCCTCCGGTACCGCCACTTCAGTCAAATGAATCCGGCGCGCCGGAATTCACTGTAAGTGCATCTGAAGTCTTTGGAGTGACCCGTGGCTGCCAACTGCGACGTTTGCGGCAAGGGGCCGAGCTTCGGCAACAGCATTTCGCACTCGCACCGCCGTACGTCCCGTCGCTGGAATCCCAACATCCAGCGCGTGCGTGCCGTGGTCGGTCGGACGCCGAAGCGGCTCAACGTCTGCACCTCGTGCATCAAGGCCGGCAAGGTCGCGCGCTGACGTCCCCGTCGTAGCGCAGCCTTCCGGTTGCCCAAGAAGCCGGTCCACCTCGGTGGACCGGCTTTTTGCCGTGCTCAGACGGCTGCCCGGGTCAGCCAGCCGTGGTCGACCGGGCCGATGCCGCCGCCGAGCGGGAAGCCGGCCTCGATGGCGCCGGTGACGTACGTCTTCGCGTCGCGCACCGCCGTGGGCACGTCCCTCCCGAGCGCGAGCCCGGAGGCGATGGCGGAGGCCAGGGTGCAGCCGGTGCCGTGGGTGTGGCGGTTGTCGTGCCGGGGGGCGCGCAGCCAGTGTTCCGCGCTCCCGTCGGTGAGCAGGTCCACCGCCTCACCGGGCAGGTGGCCGCCCTTGATCACGACCCAGCGCGGCCCGAAGGCGAGGATCTCCTCGGCGGCCCGGCGCATGCCGCTCTCGTCGGTGACCCGGACGCCGGTGAGCTGGGCCACTTCGTCGAGGTTCGGGGTGGCGACGGTGGCGACGGGCAGCAGCTTCGTCCGTACGGAATCGAGGGCCTCGGCGGCGAGCAGCGCGTCGCCGTGCTTGGAGACGCCGACGGGGTCGACGACGACGGGGGCGTCGGTTCCGGTGAGGAGTTCGGCGACGGTCTCCACGAGGGCGGCCGAGGCGAGCATCCCGGTCTTCACGGCCTGGACGCCGATGTCGTCGACGACGCTGCGGTACTGGGCGCGTACGGCGTCCACCGGAAGCTCCCACGCGCCCTGGACGCCGAGGGAGTTCTGTGCGGTGACGGCGGTGAGCACGCTCATGCCGTGCACGCCGAGAGCGAGCATCGTCTTCAGGTCGGCCTGGATCCCCGCACCGCCGCCGGAGTCGGATCCGGCGACGGTGAGCACACGGGGCGGGACAGCGGTACGTATGGGCATACGCAGCAATCTAACGCTCACGCGCGCGGCTGGGTGTCCTCGATGGAGCCGAAGTGGTCCCAGCCGCCCTTGCTTGTCCAGGGCGCGCCGTCGACGGTGACCTGGGGCAGGGCGGAGGGGTTGAGGACCTCTCCGATCACCTTCCAGCGGGCGGGCAGTTTCACGTCCGATGGGAAGGTCGCCACGATCGCGTGGTCCTCTCCCCCGGTCAGCACCCACTGGAGCGGGTCGACGCCGACGGCCTGGCCGATGTCGGACATCTGCGAGGGGATGTCGATGAGGCCGGAGCGCAGGTCGATGCGGACCTTGCTGGACTCCGCGATGTGCCCGAGATCCGCGACGAGGCCGTCGCTGACGTCGGTCATCGCGGTGGCGCCGAGTCCGGCGGCCGCGGGACCCGCGTGGTACGGGGGTTCGGGGCGGCGGTGGGCCTCGACGAAGGCGCGGGGCGAGCGGAAGCCGCGGGAGAGCACGGCGAATCCGGCGGCGGACCAGCCGAGCCAGCCGGTGACCGCGACGACGTCACCGGGGCGGGCACCGCCCCGGGTGACCGGCTCGTGGTTGCGCAGATCACCGAGCGCGGTGATCGCGACGGTGATCGTGTCGCCGCCGACCACATCACCGCCGACCACGGCCGCGCCCGCCACCTGGCACTCGTCACGCAGCCCGTCCATCAGCTCGGCGGCCCAGGTGACGGGGAGGTCGGCGGGGACGACGAGGCCGAGGAGCAGTGCGGTGGGCACGGCGCCCATCGCCGCGATGTCGGCGAGGTTCTGGGCGGCGGCCTTGCGGCCGACGTCGTACGCCGTCGACCAGTCGCGGCGGAAATGCCGTCCTTCCAGCAGGATGTCCGTACTGGCCACGACCCTGCGGTCGGGGGCTGCCACGACCGCGGCGTCGTCGCCGGGTCCCAGCCGTACCGCCGGAGTGGTGGTGAGCCGGGACGTGAGCTCTCTGATGAGCCCGAACTCCCCCAACTCGCCCACGGTTCCCTTCACCGAGTCTCACCTCTCCTTTATCGCCCCGGACACCCGTCCGGGCCCCCGGTCGCGAGCCGTCTGTGCTGTCGGTACCGTCAAGAGATACGTCAACTTCTGCGCTCTGCACGCCACGCTGTGGACGTCATCCGGCCCATAGGTCTCCCCGTGGCCCGCGGCAACGCGATAACGTGGCGTCCCTTTCCCCCACATGATCCTCGTGGCCGCCCTGGAGGTTCCGTGGTACAGGCGTACATCCTCATCCAGACCGAGGTGGGCAAGGCGTCGATCGTCGCCGAGACCATTTCCAAGATTCCGGGAGTCATCCAGGCAGAGGACGTCACCGGTCCGTACGACGTGATCGTGCGGGCCCAGGCAGACACGGTCGATGAACTCGGCCGCATGGTGGTCGCCAAGGTGCAGCAGGTGGACGGCATCACTCGGACCCTGACCTGCCCGGTCGTCCACCTCTGACCCCCGTCTAGGCTGGGTCGGTGACGTCATCCGCCCGCCGTTCCCCCCGCTCGATATTCCTCGGTCCGTCCGCTGCCGTGCTCGTGCTGGCCGCGGCGGGCTGTTCCCTCAGCGACGCACAGCCCTCGATCACGGTTCCCGCGCCGTCCTCGGAGGCCGCCGCGTACTGCGCGGCCCTGCACGAGGAACTGCCGAAGGCCGTCCTCGAACTGGAACGCAGCGACCCCTCACCGGATTCGGAGCTGACCGCCGGCTGGGGGGACGGGGCGATCGTACTGCGCTGCGGGGTCCCCCGGCCCGCGAAGATGGACGACCCCCAGTCGCAGGGTGTCGAGGCGGACGGTGTGCAGTGGATGCTGGAGGAGCACGAGGACTCCGGTCCGCGGTTCACCACCACGTACCGCAAGGCGTACGTCGAGGTCACGCTCTCCTCGGCGTACGCCCACGACATCACGCCGCTGGCCTCGTTCGCCGGTCCGGTCTCGAAGACGGTCCCGAGCCGGTTCTGACTCGGTCGCGGGACCTGCCGGAGCTTTTCCGTCAGCGCAGTCCGGTGGGGCGGTTCAGCGCAGCCTGGATCAGCCGGTCGACCAGCTCCGGGTAGTCGACGCCGCTCTCCTGCCACATGCGCGGGTACATGGAGATCGGGGTGAAGCCCGGCAGGGTGTTGATCTCGTTGATGACGAAGCCGCCGTCCTCGGTGAGGAAGAAGTCGGCGCGCACCAGGCCCTCGCAGGAGACGGCGTCGAAGGCGGCGACGGCGAGCCGCTGCACCTCGGCGGTCTGCTCCGCGGTGAGCGGTGCGGGCACCAGACCTGCGGCCGAGTCGATGTACTTGGCCTCGAAGTCGTAGAAGTCGTGCGCGGTGACCGGCGGGATCTCGGCGGGCACGCTGGCGCGCGGGCCGTCCTCGAACTCCAGCACCCCGCACTCGATCTCCCGGCCGCGCAGCAGCGACTCTACGAGGAACTTCGGGTCGTGGCGGCGGGCCTCCTCGATCGCCGCGTCGAGCCCTTCGATGCCGTCGACCTTGGTGATGCCCATCGAGGAGCCGCCGCGGGCGGGCTTGATGAACAGCGGCCAGCCGTGCTCGCCGGCGAAGTCCACGATCCGCTTGCGGGCGGCGGCGGGGTCGTTGTCCCACTCGCGGGGGCGGACGACCTCGTACGGTCCGACCGGCAACCCGAAGGAGGTGAAGACCCGCTTCATGTACTCCTTGTCCTGGCCGACGGCGGAGGCCAGGACACCCGCGCCGACGTAGGGCACACCGGAGAGTTCGAGGAGTCCCTGGAGGGTGCCGTCTTCCCCGTACGGGCCGTGCAGTACGGGGAAGACGACATCGACCTCGCCCAGCGCCTTGGGCACCGAGCCGGGTTCGCTGTAGAGGACCTCGCGGCTGCCGGGGTCCACGGAGAGCGTGACGCTGCCCTCGGCGGACTCGGCGAGGGCGTCCACCTCGGGGACCTTGCGGTCGGTGATGGCCATGCGTTCGGGCTCGTCCGCGGTGAGCGCCCAGCGGCCGTCCGTCGTGATGCCGATCGGCAGGACGTCGTACGCGGTCCGGTCGATGGCCTTCATGACGGCGCCGGCCGTGACGACCGAGATGCCGTGTTCGGAGCTGCGGCCGCCGAACACGACAGCCACACGGGGCTTGCGACGCTGCTGCTCAGGGCTCTCGCGGCGCTCAGGGCTCTGGGGGAGGTTCTCGCTGCTCATATCGCGATGAGCGTACCTGCTGGTAAGGGAGACGTCAGCGTCGCTCGGCCTTGGCGCTCCGCGACATCAGCTCCTTGACCGCGACGACCGGTGACTTGCCCTCGTGGACGATGGAGACGACGGTCTCGGTGATGGGCATGTCGACGCCGTGCCTGCGCGCCAGGTCGAGGACCGATTCGCAGGACTTGACGCCCTCGGCGGTCTGCTTGGTGACGGCGATCGTCTCCTGGAGCGTCATGCCGCGGCCGAGGTTGGTGCCGAAGGTGTGGTTGCGCGAGAGCGGCGAGGAGCAGGTCGCCACCAGGTCGCCCAGGCCCGCGAGTCCGGAGAACGTCAACGGGTCCGCGCCCATGGCCAGACCCAGACGGGTGGTCTCGGCGAGGCCCCGGGTGATGAGGGAGCCCTTGGTGTTGTCGCCGAGGCCCATGCCGTCCGCGATGCCGACGGCGAGGCCGATGACGTTCTTCACGGCGCCGCCGAGCTCGCAGCCGACCACGTCGGTGTTGGTGTACGGCCGGAAGTACGAGGTGTGGCAGGCGGCCTGCAGGCGCTGGGCGACGGACTCGTCGGCGCAGGCGACGACGGCCGCGGCGGGGCGGCGCTCGGCGATCTCCTTGGCCAGGTTGGGTCCGGAGACGACGGCGATGCGGTCGGCGGAGACCTTGGTGACGTCCGCGATCACCTCGCTCATCAGCTCGGCGGTGCCCAGCTCGACGCCCTTCATGAGGGAGACCAGGACGGTGTCCGGCTCCAGGTGCGGAGCCCAGTCGGCGAGGTTGGCACGCAGCGTCTGTGAGGGCACGACGAGGAAGGCGAACTCCGCGCCGCGCAGGGCCTCGGCGGCGTCGGTGGTGGCGCGGATGGAGTCGGGGAGCGCGATGCCCGGGAGGTAGTCCGGGTTGGTGCGGGTGGTGTTGATGGTCTCGGCGACCTCGGCACGGCGGCCCCACAGGGTGACCTCGCAGCCCGCGTCGGCGAGGATCACGGCGAAGGCCGTACCCCATGAGCCGGTTCCGAAGACGGCCGCTTTTACGGGGTGCGTCACGTGGGTCCCTTTCCCTGGGCCCTGCGCCGCTGTTCAGCACGGGCTTTACGGTGATCGTAGAGTTCGGCGGGCGCTTTCTCGCCGCGCAGGTCCTCCAGCTCGCGGGTGACCGCCGCCATGATGACCTCGGTCGCCTCGCGCAGCACCTCGGGGGTCGGCTCCAGACCGTAGAAGCGGCTGAGGTCGACGGGCGGTCCGGCCTGTGCCCGGAGCGTCTTTCGGGGGAAAAGCCGGAACTTGTTCTCCTTGGCGTAGGGCGGCATCGCGAGGTTGGCGCCCCACTGGGCGACGGGGATGACGGGCACCTTGGTCATCAGGGCGACCCGGGCGGCCCCGGTCTTGCCGGCCATCGGCCACATGTCGGGGTCCCGGGTGAGGGTGCCCTCGGGATAGAAGGCGACGCACTCGCCGCGCTCGATGGCCTCCACGGCGGCCCGGAAGGCGTCCAGGGCGTTGGTGGTCTCGCGGTAGACGGGGATCTGTCCGGTGCCGCGCAGCATCATCCCGATGAACGGGGTGCGGAAGAGCCCGGCCTTCGCCAGGAATCGCGGCACCCGCCCGGTGTTGTACTGGAAGTGGCCGTAGGAGAGCGGATCCAGATAGGAGTTGTGGTTGACAGCGGTGATGAATCCACCGTCGGCCGGAATGTGTTCCGTCCCCCGCCAGTCGCGCTTGAACAGAACCACCAATGGCGGTTTGGCGATGACCGCCGCCAGGCGGTACCAAAAGCCGATTCTGCGGCGGGACACTCGGACACCTTCCTTAAGGACTTCGACCTGCGGCCTGGCTACCGGCGGTCAAGTCTCGCCCCAGGACCCTGCTCTGTCGAGAACACCGTACGCCTCACGTTGCGTAGCGGTCCCCCGGGTTGTCGTACCGGCAGGCGAGAATAAGCGCTGATACGTACGGAGGGGGAGATCGCCACGAACACCGATCCGGCCGGGCCCTGGTCCCTGGTCGTTCCGCTGAAGCCGCTCGCACGGGCCAAGAGCCGCCTGGGGCAGGCGGCCGGCGAGGCTGCGCGGCCCCGACTGGCCCTGGCGTTCGCCCAGGACACGGTGGCCGCGGCGCTGGCCTGTGCCCGGGTGCGGGATGTGGTGGTCGTCACGGACGACGCCGTGGCCGCGGCGGCTCTTTCCGCGCTCGGGGCGCGGATCGTGCCGGACGCCCCCGGGGCCGGTCTCAACGCGGCGCTCGCACACGGCGCCCGCTCCGTGCGGGCGGTGCGGCCCGCCGCCGTGGCCGCGCTCAACGCGGATCTGCCCGCGCTGCGCACCGGCGAATTGGCGCGGGTGCTCGATTTTGCTTCCGGTTTTCCCAGCGCATTTCTCCGGGACGCGACGGGAATCGGGACGACATTTCTGGCCGCGGTGAGCGGTGCGGAATTCCGTCCGTCTTTCGGTGGCCCGTCCGGGTCGCGTCACCTGGCATCGGGGGCGGTGGAAATAGCGCTGTCCGGTGTCGACTCGGTGCGCCGGGACGTGGATACGGCCGAGGATCTGCGGGTCGCGCTGGCCCTGGGGGTGGGGCCGCACACGGCGCGGATCGCGGCCGTGCCCGCCCCGGTGCCCGACCGATAGGCTGCCGCCCATGCAGGCGACCTCGTACACGTACGACCCCGAGACCCGGTGCGGCAGCGTGCTGCTGGACGACGGCACCCCGGTGGAGTTCGACGCCCCGGCCTTCGACGCGGGCGGCCTGCTGCTGCTGCGTCCGGGGCAGCGGGTGCGGATCGAGGGTGAGGGCACGGGGGCGGCCCTGCGGATCACGCTGGTGACGCTGCAGACGTTCTGACCCGCCTTCGTCGATGGCCTGACGCGACTCCCGATGTTCCGGTACGTGTTCGCTGGGCCGAACGGGGCCCGGACAGCCCGCGGGCCGGGCTCCCCCGGAGGGGAGCCCGGCCCGGCGCGTTGTGAGGAGCGAGCGGGTGCCCGGTCTCACTTCTTGCGTGCGGTGGCCTTCTTGGCCGTGGTGGTGCGTGCCGTGGTCTTCTTCGCGGGCGCCTTCTTCGCCGTGGTCTTCTTGGCGGGCGCGGTCTTGCTGGGAGAGGCCTTCTTGGCGGTCGTCGCGGCCTTCTTCGCCGGGGTCGCCTTCTTCGCGGCCGCGGAGGCCTTCTTGGCCGTCGCGGTGGTCTTCTTCGCGGTGACCTTCTTGGCTGCGGCGGTGGTCTTCTTCGCCGGAGTCGCCTTCTTGGCGGTGGTCTTCTTGGCGGTGGTCTTCTTCGCGGTGGCCTTCTTGGCGGCCGACTTCTTGGCGGCCGCGGCCTTCACCGTCGTACGGGCGGCGGAAGATCCGCCCGAGAGGCTGCCCTTGGGGGCCTTCTTGACGGCCACGTCGTTCTTGGGGAGCTTCTTCGAGCCGCTCACCAGGTCCTTGAAGCCCTGGCCCGCGCGGAAGCGGGGCACCGAGGTCTTCTTGACCCGGACGCGCTCACCCGTCTGCGGGTTGCGGGCGTACCGGGCGGGGCGGTCGACCTTCTCGAACGAGCCGAAGCCGGTGACCGAGACACGGTCCCCGGCGACAACGGCACGGACGATCGCGTCGAGTACCGCGTCGACAGCGTCTGCGGCCTGCTGACGGCCGCCGACCTTGTCGGCAATCGCTTCTACGAGCTGCGCCTTGTTCACGTCTTCCCCTTCGGAGACATTGCCAGAACGAAAGTGTTCAAGCTTTTTCGCACGTTAGGCAGATATATACCGCAAATCAAACACGAAACGGGCTAATCACCCTAGTGCCGCAACGAAGTCGACCGATGCGCAGTTCCACGTGTCAGTCACCTTCGGGGAATCGGCCCTCATCGAGGTCCTTCATCATCCGGTCCAGACGCCTTGCCGCGTCCGGGAGATCGTGCTTCGCCGCGGCCGTGACGACCAGCAGCTTCCGGGTCAGCGCCATCCGTACGCCCTCCGGGACTTGCAGTGCACGCACCTTCGCGTGCGCTTCCTTCAATTGGTCGGCGACTTGGCCATAGAGCTTGAGTTGGCTGTCGCGTTCCATGCACCGATTGTGCCATCTGGGGCGAGTTGTCGCCCGACGGGGTCTCAACAAGCGACTGCGCCCCCTGCCGGGAGGCAGGGGGCGCAGTCCTGGGAAAGTGCTGCTCAGGCGGCAATGGTACGCGGCTTGAAGGCCGGCCTCGCCGCCTCGTACGCGGCGATGTCCGCTTCGTTCTGAAGGGTGAGGCTGATGTCGTCGAGGCCGTTCAGCAGGCGCCAGCGGGCGTTCTCGTCGAGTTCGAAGTCGGCGATGATGCCCTCGGCGCGGACCTGGCGCGCCTCCAGGTCTACGGTCACCTCGGCGGTCGGGTCGGCCTCGGTGAGCTCCCAGAGGGCGTCGACGACCTGCTGCTCCAGGACCACCGTGAGCAGGCCGTTCTTCAGCGAGTTACCCCGGAAGATGTCGGCGAAGCGGGAGGAGACGACGGCCTTGAAACCGAAGTTCTGCAGGGCCCAGACCGCGTGTTCGCGGGAAGAGCCCGTACCGAAGTCGGGACCGGCGACCAGGACCGAGGCGCCCTGGCGCTCGGGGCGGTTGAGGACGAAGTTCTCGTCCTTGCGCCAGGCTTCGAAGAGGCCGTCCTCGAACCCGTCGCGGGTGACCTTCTTCAGCCAGTGGGCGGGGATGATCTGGTCGGTGTCGACGTTGCTGCGGCGCAGCGGGACGGCCCGGCCGGTGTGGGTGGTGAATGCTTCCATGGCTATCGGACTCCGGCGGGGGTACGGGCGTCGGACAGGTCGGCGGGCGAGGCCAGATGGCCCAGCACGGCGGTGGCGGCGGCGACCTGAGGCGAGACCAGGTGGGTGCGGCCGCCCTTGCCCTGCCGGCCCTCGAAGTTGCGGTTCGAGGTGGAGGCGGAGCGCTCGCCGGGGGCCAGCTGGTCGGGGTTCATACCGAGGCACATCGAGCAGCCCGCGTGCCGCCATTCGGCGCCGGCCCCGGTGAAGACCTTGTCCAGGCCCTCGGAGACCGCCTGGAGGGCGACCCGGACGGAGCCGGGGACGACCAGCATCCGTACGCCTTCCGCGATTCTGCGGCCGTCCAGGATCGAGGCCGCGTTGCGCAGGTCCTCGATGCGGCCGTTGGTGCACGAACCTACGAAGACGGTGTCGACGTTGATGTCACGCAGCGGCTGCCCGGCGGTCAACCCCATGTACTCCAGGGCCTTTTCGGCGGCGAAGCGCTCCGAGGCGTCCTCGTACGAAGCAGGGTCGGGGACGTTGGCCGACAGGGGCGCGCCCTGACCGGGGTTGGTGCCCCAGGTGACGAACGGGGCCAGCTCGGTGGCGTCGATGACGACCTCGGCGTCGAACACCGCGTCGTCGTCGGAGCGCAGCGTCTTCCAGTACGCGACCGCGGCGTCCCAGTCCTCGCCCTCGGGGGCGTGGTCACGGCCCTTGAGGTAGTCGAAGGTGGTGGCGTCCGGGGCGATCATGCCCGCGCGGGCGCCCGCCTCGATCGACATGTTGCAGATGGTCATCCGGGCCTCCATCGAGAGCTTCTCGATGGCGGAGCCGCGGTATTCGAGGATGTAGCCCTGGCCACCGCCGGTGCCGATCCGGGTGATGATCGCCAGGATCAGGTCCTTCGCGGTGACCTCGTCGGGCAGTTCACCGTCGACCGTGATGGCCATGGTCTTCGGGCGGGCCAGCGGCAGCGTCTGGGTGGCCAGGACGTGCTCCACCTGGCTGGTGCCGATGCCGAACGCCAGCGCGCCGAACGCGCCGTGCGTGGAGGTGTGGGAGTCGCCGCAGACCACGGTGGTGCCCGGCTGGGTCAGCCCCAGCTGCGGGCCGACCACGTGGACGACGCCCTGCTCGACATCGCCCAGCGGGTGCAGCCGTACGCCGAAGTCCGCGCAGTTCTTGCGCAGGGTCTCCAGCTGGACGCGCGAGACCGGGTCCGCGATCGGCTTGTCGATGTCGAGGGTCGGGGTGTTGTGGTCCTCGGTCGCGATGGTGAGGTCGAGCCGTCGCACCGGACGCCCGGCCCGGCGCAGACCGTCGAAGGCCTGCGGGCTGGTCACCTCGTGCAGCAGGTGCAGATCGATGAAGAGGAGGTCGGGCTCGCCCTCCGCGCGTCGGACGACATGGTCGTCCCAGACCTTCTCCGCGAGTGTCCTACCCATCGCTGTCCCTCCGGCCGGCGTCTTCGCCGGCCCAACTAGAGATTCGGTGCGCCTCCGTCCGGACCTCCGTGCGGGGCGGTGGCTACGAGCCGTTGTGCGGCCGCCTCCACAGGTTCGCAACTTCCGCCGAAAATTGAACTTGCGTTTCACAGAGTGAGACGGGAGTATCGTCGTATGGACAACTCTAGCGGCGTCGGCGTTCTCGACAAGGCAGCTCTGGTATTGAGCGCCCTGGAGTCCGGCCCGGCCACCCTCGCCGGGCTGGTCGCGGCGACAGGGCTCGCACGGCCCACGGCCCATCGACTGGCCGTGGCACTGGAACACCACCGGATGGTGGCGAGGGACATGCAGGGTCGGTTCATTCTCGGCCCCCGACTGTCGGAACTGGCAGCCGCGGCGGGCGAGGACCGCCTGCTGGCCACGGCCGGACCGGTGCTCACCCACCTGCGCGACATCACCGGCGAGAGCGCGCAGCTCTACCGTCGGCAGGGCGACATGCGCATCTGTGTGGCAGCGGCGGAACGGCTGTCCGGGCTCCGGGACACGGTGCCGGTCGGCTCCACGCTCACGATGAAGGCGGGCTCCTCCGCCCAGATCCTGATGGCCTGGGAGGAGCCGGAGCGCCTGCACCGGGGCCTCCAGGGTGCCAGGTTCACGGCGACGGCACTCTCCGGCGTACGGCGACGGGGCTGGGCCCAGTCGATCGGCGAGCGGGAACCGGGCGTCGCCTCGGTCTCCGCCCCGGTGCGCGGCCCCTCGAACCGGGTGGTCGCCGCGGTCTCGGTCTCCGGGCCGATCGAGCGCCTGACCCGTCACCCGGGCCGGATGCACGCCCAGGCCGTCATCGACTCGGCAGCGCGGCTGAGCGAGGCCCTGCGCCGCACCGGCTGACGACCGGCCCGCACGACTCCTCTCCATCTTCCGGAAGGCCGCCCCAGCGCCGTGGCGGCCCTTTTCTCTTCCCGGCCCCCTTCACTCACCCGTCCGCTCAACCGCCGGACGACCGGTGGGCGAGACGGTCCGCCGCCCTGCGGCCCCGCGCCCGGACCGGCAGCGCCTCGGTCGCCGCGGCCAGCCCGTACGCCGGCATGTCGGCGTAGATCGACTCGTAGCCGCCCTCGGGCACGATGTAGCTCTCGTGCCAGAGCCCCACGTGCTGCCGGGACTTCTTCTCCTTGCGGTTGACGATCGCCCAGGCCTTGCGGTGGAACATGTCGGGAGCGGCGGCGTACGCGTACAGCTTCTCCTTCGACTCCCAGTACTGGACGACGTAGTACGTCCGCGGCGAGCCCGTGAGCAGCGTGTAGCCGAGCAGCCCTCGGCTCTTGTCCTTGGTCAACTCCCGCAGCATGCGCGGCATCGCGGCGAGGACGGGCAGCCAGTGGTGGATGCCCCGGAAGTGGTTGATGCGCATCCCGATCAGCAGGACGACGACGTCCCCCTCGGCTCCCGCCGTCATCCGGCCCGGTATCGGCTTCGCGAACATGGTGTACCCCCGATTCTGTTGGAGAGTGCCACTATCCAATGATTGGATAGTGGCACCACCCAACAGTGGGCGCAAGGGAAGGCGCGGAGATTGCGACTGGCAGAACTGAGCGAGCAGAGCGGCGTCCCGACGGCGACGGTCAAGTACTACCTGCGTGAGGGGCTGCTGCCGCACGGTCGGCGGATCAGCGCGACACAGGCGGAGTACGACGAGAGCCACCTGCGACGGCTGCGGCTGGTGCGCGCCCTGATCCAGGTCGGACGGCTGCCGGTGGCGACGGCCCGCGAGGTGCTGGCGCACGTGGATGACGAGTCGCTCGGCCGCACGATCCGCCTGGGAGCGGCCCTTTGGGCACTGCCGCACGGTCCCACCCCTGATGAGGACGCCCCCGAGACGGCGACGGCACGGGCCCAGGTCACCTTGCTGCTCACGGAGTTGGATTGGTCGACCACGCTGGAGCTCGGCGAGCTCTCTCCCGTCTACCGGTCCTTGGTCGCCTCGGTGGCCACACTGGTCCGGCTCGGATATCCGTGTGACATCGACTACTTGACCCGGCAGGCCCGGATCATGGAGCAGACGGCGGTGCACGATCTGGACGAGATGGAGACGTACGCCTCCGAGGCCGAGCAGGTCGAGAAGGCCGTGGCGTCGGCGGTGCTGTACGAACCGTTGCTGATGTCCCTGCGGCGGCTCGCGCAGAGCGAGGAGTCGGCCCGACGGTACGGCCTGTGACGGGGGGGCGGAAACGGGAAGGCCCTCCACCTCGGTGGAGGGCCTTCCCGTACCGCTCTGTTGTACCCCCGACCGGATTCGAACCGGCGCTACTGCCGTGAGAGGGCAGCGTGCTAGGCCGCTACACAACGGGGGCTTGTCCTGCTGATCATGCTCGTACTGCTTGGTCTTGCGCTGGGCTACCAGGACTCGAACCTAGAATGACGGTACCAGAAACCGTAGTGTTGCCAATTACACCATAGCCCATGGTGAGACAAGTACCCCCGACCGGATTCGAACCGGCGCTACTGCCGTGAGAGGGCAGCGTGCTAGGCCGCTACACAACGGGGGCCCTAGCGATCCTGCATCAAGAACGTGGGTGCGACCCAGATGTTCTCGCGGGAAGGATCTGTACCCCCGACCGGATTCGAACCGGCGCTACTGCCGTGAGAGGGCAGCGTGCTAGGCCGCTACACAACGGGGGCTTGTCCTGCTGATCATGCTCGTACTGCTTGGTCTTGCGCTGGGCTACCAGGACTCGAACCTAGAATGACGGTACCAGAAACCGTAGTGTTGCCAATTACACCATAGCCCACTGAAATGCAACCCCTGGTGGGGGCTTCACTTCTGTCTACGCTCCCGGCCGGATCTTTCGGCCCGCTCGGGCGGCGCAGAAAGAACATTACCCGAAGGTGTCCGGCGCTCCAAAACGGGTATTACCCGCCAGCAGGCCGGGCAGCTGGTCGAGCCCGGTGATCGACACGAGATCCGGCCTCCCGCCCCTCCCTCGCCGGTCGAGCCAGATCCCCGTCAGCCCGGCGGCCACGGCCGCGCTCGCGTCGATGTCGGGTTCGTTGCCCACGTACGCCACCTCGTGCGGCTCCAGCGCGAGCGCCTCGCAGGCCGCGTGGAAGGCGCCGGCCTCCGGCTTGGAGATCCCGAGCTCCACGGCGCAGACCATCGACTCGAACCGGTCCCGGACGCCGAGCGCGGTGAGCTTGTGGTGCTGGTGGTGGGTGTTGGCATTGGAGAGGATCCCGTGCCGATAGCCGGGGCCCAGCAGGTCGAGCACGGGCAGCACGTCCGGGAAGAGCGCCCAGGCGGCCTCGTAGTGAACGGCGTGGCGCCCGAACCAGGCCTCGGCCTCGGCGTCCTCCAGCTCCTGCGCCAGGAACTCCCGCACCCGGTCCCGCCGCTGCCCGGGGAAGTCCGTCTCACCGGCGGTCATGCGCGCCCAGTGCCGGACGCTCAGCGCCCCCCAGGCGTCGAGGGCCACGTCCACCGAGGCGTACGCCTCGGGCAGGCCCTCGCTCTCCAGGTGCCGGCGCATACCGGTGCGGGCGGCGCCCGTGTAATCGAAGATCGTGTCGTCGATGTCCCAGAGCACGGCGCGGATCGGCATGGATCTCACGGTAGCCGCATGCCGGTGGCCGTGGGGGCGTAAAGCCGAGGAGGGCCGCAGCCGGTCGGCTGCGGCCCTCCTCGGGGGTGTCCGGTCGCTTCGCTACGCGGTCAGCTTCACCAGTGCCGCGTCCACGCGGGCCAGACTCCTGTCGCGGCCCAGGATCTGGAGGGACTCGAAGAGCGGCAGGCCGACGGTGCGGCCGGTGACGGCGACGCGGACCGGAGCCTGCGCCTTGCCGAGCTTGAGGCCGTGGGTCTCGCCGGCGGTGAGGACGGCGTTCTTCAGGGACTCCGGGTCGCTCCAGTCGGCCGCTTCCAGGTTGGCGCGGGCCGTGGTCAGCAGGGCGGCCGGGTCGCCCTTCATCGCCTTGGACCACGACGCCTCGTCCTCGACCGGCTCGTCGAGGAAGAGGAAGTCGACGTTGTCGGTGATGTCGGAGAGCACCGTGACCCGGGTCTGGGCGTACGGGGCGATCTCCGCCCACTTCTCCGCGTCGAAGGCCTCCGGGGCCCAGGGCGCGAAGGGGGCCCGCAGCCAGGGGCCGCAGGCCTCGGTGAAGGCCTTCACGTCCAGCTTGCGGATGTGCTCGGCGTTGATGTGCTCGCACTTCTTGAGGTCGAAGCGGGCCGGGTTGGCGTTGACGTCCTTGATGTCGAACGCCGCGACCAGCTCGTCCATCGAGAAGATGTCGCGGTCCTCGGCGATCGACCAGCCGAGCAGGGAGAGGTAGTTCAGCAGGCCCTCGGGGAGGAAGCCGCGCTCCCGGTAGAGGTTGAGGGAGGCCTGCGGGTCGCGCTTGGAGAGCTTCTTGTTGCCCTCGCCCATGACGTACGGCAGGTGACCGAAGGCGGGGGTGTCCTTGGCGATGCCCAGCTCGATGAGCGCCCGGTAGAGGGCGATCTGGCGCGGGGTGGAGGAGAGCAGGTCCTCGCCGCGCAGGACGTGGGTGATTTCCATCAGCGCGTCGTCGACCGGGTTGACCAGCGTGTAGAGCGGGGCCCCGTTGGCGCGGACGATGCCGTAGTCCGGGACGTTCTCCGGCTGGACGGTGATGTCGCCGCGGACCAGGTCGGTGAAGGTAATGGCCTCGTCGGGCATCCGGAAGCGCACGATCGAGCTGCGGCCCTCGGCCTCGTACGCGGTCTTCCGCGCGTCCGTGAGGTCGCGGCAGTGGCCGTCGTAGCCGGACGGCTTCCCCGCGGCGCGGGCGGCGTCGCGGCGGGTGTCCAGCTCCTCGGTGGTGCAGTAGCAGGGGTAGGCGTACCCGGCGGCGAGCAGCTTCCCGGCGACGTCCTTGTACAGGTCCATCCGCTGCGACTGGCGGTACGGCGCGTGCGGGCCGCCGATCTCGGGGCCCTCGTCCCAGTCCAGGCCCAGCCAGCGCATCGAGTCGAGCAGCTGCTGGTAGGACTCCTCCGAGTCGCGCGCCGCGTCGGTGTCCTCGATCCGGAAGACCAGGGTGCCCTGGTGGTGCCGGGCGAAGGCCCAGTTGAAGAGCGCCGTCCGGACCAGGCCCACATGGGGGTTGCCGGTCGGGGAGGGACAGAAGCGGACGCGGTGGGGCCTCGCCTGGTCGAGCGGAGCCGAGAGCTTGGGGAAAGGTGCGTTAGCCACGCTTGATCACCTTGTTGGTGAGAGTGCCGATGCCTTCGATGGTGACGGCGACCTCGTCGCCGACGTGCAGGGGTCCGACCCCTGCGGGGGTGCCCGTGAGGATCACGTCGCCCGGGAGGAGGGTCATGGCCTCCGTGATGTGGACGATCAGGTCCTCGATGGAGCGGACCATGTCGCTCGTGCGGCCGAGCTGTCGCTGCTCGCCGTTGACCGTCGCCTGGATGGTGAGGTCGTGGGGGTCCACGTCGGTCTCCACCCAGGGACCCAGCGGGCAGGAGGTGTCGAAACCCTTGGCGCGGGCCCACTGCTTCTCGCGCTGCTGCACATCGCGGGCGGTGACGTCGTTGGCGCAGGTGTAGCCGAGGATGACGTCCTTGACGCGCTCGCGGGGGACCTCGCGGCACATGCGGCCGATGACCACGGCCAGCTCGGCCTCGTGGTGCAGCTCGTCGGAGAAGGAGGGGTACTCGATCGCGTCGCCGGAGCCGATCACCGAGGTGGTGGGCTTGAAGAAGGTGATCGGCGCGTCGGGGACCTCGTGGCCGAGTTCGGCGACGTGCTCCGCGTAGTTGCGGCCGATGGCCACGACCTTGTTGGGGAGCACGGGGGGCAGCAGCCGCACCTTGTTCAGCGGGACCTTGGTACCCGAGAGCTCGAAGTCGGCGTACGGAATGCCCTTGATGATGTCGAGGACGAGGTCACCGGATTCCACGGTGCCCTGTCCCTCGACGGCGCCGAAGGCGACATTGCCGTCGATGGAGAACCTGGCGATGCGCACGGGATGCTGTCGCCCCTCACTTGCTGGCTGACTGAAGACTGACGCTCCAGGCTAACGCCGATGAGGGGGACAGCCGCGCGCATCGCGGGGACGCTACTGGGCGGCCGCGACCGGGGCTTCCATCAGGATGGTGCGGCGCGGGTTGGCCGTCACGGTCGGCAGGTCGGCGGCGTGCTCCGGCTGGAGGGGCGTCTGCAGCGCTTCGGCGTCCTTGAGGTGCGCCAGCGTGGTGCGCCGGGGGTTGGCAATGTTGCGAAACATCGTCGTCGTCTTCATCTGCCGTCAGGATCCTTGTCGGTGTGGGCGTCGCTCGTCGCGGCGCCGACTTGTCGGATTCGCCATCCCTGTAAAGCGTCAGGCTAAACATCCGATTCCCCGCCGGAGCCGGGATGAGGCGACGATCATCATGTGAGTTTGCTCACGAACTAATCGACAATTAACTCAATACGGACACTTGCTTCTGGTCCATAAAACAGACATTGCATCACTGAATCCACCATTCCGCTCCTGATCATCGCGACTGGGACACCCCCCACCCCTAGGTGACTCCTCCCCAATAGTCCGCTTTACTTACGATCACTCTCCACTACTTGTTACTCATCCATCACAACGTGTCACTCAGGTCACAGCCCGGTACATGGGCCTTGTTGGAGATCCTGCACTGTGCTGGAATTCCACGCACCGCCGCGGGTTTCAACAAGGCCGGCGCGCAGGGCGCAACGCAGCGCCGAGTGGCGGCGGGAGGGGGAAGTTCGCCGGTCACTCATACGACCACCATGGGGCGCGTCCAGCGCCCCACGAAGCCGACACCGTTCTTGTCCGCACGCGCGGGCGGGACGCCTGGTCCAGAGGTTGCGACGCTAGTGCAGGGACGTTTCAAGAGGGATGGCAGCGCTCCGGCGGAACAGGAGCCGCACGGCGGGACCGACCGCGGTTCCTCGCCCCAGCACGCCCAGAACCCCGGGCCGGCCGGCGCCGGCGACAACAGCGACCGCGCGCAGCGCCCGGGCTCCACGACGAGCAGCGGCGCGGAGCCGAACCCGCCCGCACAGCCGCGCGACCCGGTCGACACGGGTTCGCGAATAGCGCTCCGTAACTGGCGCATCAGCACGCGGCTGGTCTCTCTCCTCGCCCTCCCCGTGGTCGCCGCGACCAGCCTGGGCGGTCTGAGGATCAACGAGTCCATGACCGACATGCAGCAGCTGGAGCACATGCAGCTACTGACGAAGATGACCAAGCAGGCGACCTCGCTCGCCCAGGCGCTCCAGGTGGAGCGCGACCAGTCGGCCGGTCCGCTGTCGAACAAGTCCAAGCCCACCGACTACAAGGTCACCGGGCCCCGGGACAAGACCGACCGGGCCAAGGACGCCTTCCTCGACGAGACCGACTCGATCGGCGACTCCGAGGGCGACGAGGCGCTCGACAGCATCCACGCGAGCATCTCGCAGATCGCCTCCCAGCTCGGCACCATCCGTACGATCCGCAAGACGGCGTACGCAGCGGACGCACCGAGTCTCAACACGGTCGACCAGTACAACCAGCTGATCACCTCGCTGCTGAGCCTCTCGCAGGACATGGCGCAGGCGACCAACAACCCGGACATGATCAAGCGGACCCGGGCCCTGGCGGCGTTCTCCTCCGCCAAGGAGTACGCCTCGGTCCAGCGTGCGATCATCGCCGCGGCGCTGCCCGGCGGTTCGGTCAAGAAGTCGCACCTCAACCCGAACGACCGGCAGTTCGGCTCCAACGCGCTCGCCAAGGAGTCCCGGGCCCTCACCTCGTTCAAGACGATCTACGGGACGACCGGGGAGAGCGCCGAGGAGCTCCTGTCCTCCCTGGACAACGGCAACCCGGAGATCAACGCCGGGAACATGTACGCCAAGCGGGTCCTGGACACCACGAACGGGATCGAGGGCAAGCAGGTCCGGTCGTACCTGGACTGGTACGACCAGAGCACCATCAAGATCAAGGCCATGGAGACGATCGAGGCCACCCTCCTCAGCGACATGGAGGCCAAGGCCCGCGAACTGCGCCAGGCCTCCCAGCGCGACGCGATCATCAACGGTGCGGTCATCTTCATCGTGCTCGGCGTCTCGCTCGTCGGCGCCTTCGTGGTGGCCCGCTCCATGATCCGTTCGCTGCGGCGCCTCCAGGACACCGCCACCCGGGTCGCCCAGGACCGGCTGCCCGAGCTCGTCAAGCAGCTCTCCGAGACCGACCCGCAGGACGTCGACACCTCCGTCGAGTCCGTCGGCGTGCACTCCCGGGACGAGATCGGCCAGGTGGCCGCGGCCTTCGACGACGTGCACCGCGAGGCCGTCCGCCTCGCCGCCGAGCAGGCCCTCCTCCGGGGCAACGTCAACGCGATGTTCACCAACCTGTCGCGCCGCTCCCAGGGCCTCATCCAGCGCCAGCTCTCGCTCATCTCCGAGCTGGAGTCCCGCGAGGCCGACCCGGACCAGCTGTCCTCGCTCTTCAAGCTCGACCACCTCGCGACCCGTATGCGCCGTAACGGCGAGAACCTCCTCGTCCTCGCGGGCGAGGAGCCGGGACGCCGGTGGACCCGGCCCGTCCCGCTGGTCGACGTACTCCGTGCCGCCGCCTCCGAGGTGGAGCAGTACGAGCGCATCGAGCTGTCCGCGGTGCCCGCCACCGAGGTCGCGGGCCGGGTCGTCAACGACCTCGTGCACCTGCTCGCCGAGCTGCTGGAGAACGCGACGTCGTTCTCCTCGCCGCAGACGAAGGTCCGGGTCACCGGTCACGCGCTGCCCGACGGGCGGGTGCTCGTCGAGATCCACGACACCGGCATCGGCCTCTCCCCCGAGGACCTCGCCGCGATCAACGAGCGGCTCGCGCAGCCGCCGACGGTGGACGTCTCCGTCTCCCGCCGCATGGGTCTGTTCGTGGTCGGCCGGCTGTCGCTGCGTCACGGCATCCGGATCCAGCTGCGCCCCTCCGACTCCGGCGGTACGACCGCGCTGGTCATGCTGCCCGTCGACGTCGCGCACGGCGGCAAGCAGCCGCCGTCCAAGCAGGGCCCCGGGCAGCAGCAGCCCGGCGCCCCGGGCGGTCTGCTCGCGGGCGGTGGGAACGGCGCGGGCAACGGCCAGCGCTCGGGTCTCGGCAGCGGTCCCGGCGGACCGGGTGCCAAGAGCCTCGGCGGTGGACCCGGCGCACAGCGCGGCCAGGTCGGTGCCGGCGCGGGTCCCCGGGCGGCACTGCCGGCCCGGGACAGCACACCGGGCCGTCCGCAGGGCCCGGGGACCGGCGGCCAGCCGGGCAACGGCGGCCCGGGCCAGGACTTCCCGGCACAGGGCCAGGGTCAGGGTCAGGCCCCCCAGCGCCAGGGCAGCGGCGGTCTCTCCGGCGCCTTCGGCAACAGTGCCCGGCTCGGTGCCCACGGCGCCCAGGGCGATGCGCCCGGACGTGGTGACTCGGGGCAGCCCAACCTGTTCGGGCACGGCGCTCCGCCCTCCCCCGGGCAGAACGGCCGTCCGGGCCAGTTCGCACCGCCGAACCAGCAGGGCCCGTCCGGCTGGCAGAACCAGCAGGGCCCGTCCAACCAGCAGGATCCCGGGGCGCAGCAGCCCCAGGGCCGCCAGGAACAGAGCGGCCCCGCCCAGGGCGGTTTCCAGCAGCCCGGCGGCCCCGGCCGTCAGCTGCCGCCGACCGGTGGACCGCGTGCCGAGCTGCCCGGGGGCAACCCGCAGCCGCAGCGGCCCGCGGCCACCAGCTGGGGCGCCGACACCCCGCGCGGTCATGAGGAGCACGACGCGACCGGGCAGTTCGCCCGTCCGGCGGCCCCCGGTCAGGACCCGTCGTTCAACGCCCCGCTGGACCAGCGGCCGTCGGACGACCGCCAGGGTCCCGGCGCGACCTCCGAGTTCGCCCGGCCCGACTTCTCGGCGCCGGAGGCTCCCCAGGACCGTTCGTACCAGCAGCAGGCTCCGCAGGGCCAGGACCCGGCGAGCACCTCGCAGTTCGCCCGGCCCGACTTCGGTGTCCCGCAGCAGCCGAACCAGAACCAGCAGGGCCAGGGCCCGTACGACCAGGGCCAGCAGCCGCCCGCGCCGCGTCAGCGCGGCCTGGACGGCAGCGACTTCGGTGCGCCGCGTCCGGCGCTGCCGCAGCAGCCCCAGCAGCCGGAGGCCCTGCCCCCGGCCGGTCCCGGGGACGGCCGTACGCCGCTGTACGACACCCTGGAGACGAACTGGTTCCACGGTCCGGGCCAGGGCGGCCAGCAGCCGCCCGCCGAACCGCAGGCGCCGGCCGCTCCCGAGGCCGCCGGTGTGCCGGTCCCGCCCATGCCTCAGCGTGGTGCGTCCGACACCTCGGCCACCAGTTCCTGGCGGGCCTCGCCCAACGACGAACTCGTACGCCAGGCCGAGCGGGTCAAGAAGCCCGCGGCCGGCGGTGTCACCACTTCCGGGCTGCCCCGCCGTGTTCCCCGCGCCAATTTGGTTCCGGGGACCGCTCAGCAGCAGAATCACCAGTCCGGACCTCAGGTTTCGCGCGCGCCCGATGACGTGCGCGGTCGTCTGACCAATCTCCGCCGGGGCATCCAGCAGGGTCGGCAGGCCAACAACGGCCCGCAGACCGGCAGTATCCATCTCGGCCCCACTCACCAGCAGGAGCGTTAGTTGAGCCCCATGAGTCAGGCCGCGCAGAATCTGAACTGGCTGATCACCAACTTCGTGGACAACACCCCAGGGGTGTCCCACACGGTGGTGGTCTCCGCGGATGGCCTGCTGCTGGCGATGTCCGAAGGTTTCCCGCGCGACCGCGCCGACCAGCTCGCCGCTGTCGCCTCCGGTCTCACCTCACTGACCGCGGGTGCGTCCCGGATCTTCGAGGGCGGCGCCGTCAGTCAGACGGTTGTGGAGATGGAGCGGGGATTCCTCTTCCTCATGTCCATCTCCGACGGTTCGTCACTGGCCGTTCTGGCCCATCCGGACGCCGATATCGGTCTGGTCGGGTACGAAATGGCCCTCCTGGTCGACCGTGCGGGCACCGTCCTCACGCCCGACCTCCGCGCCGAGCTCCAAGGCAGTCTGCTCCACTAGGCGGCCATCCAGCGGATTCACGACACGGTCCCCCCAGGTAATGCCCACAACCCTCACCCGTCAGGCCGTTTTAGTCCCCTCACCGGCCCCTTGCAGACGGCAAGCCGAGAACCTGCTGTCACGCCCGGAGGATTCATGACCCCGCCACCCGCCTCACCCGATCCGTACGGCGCACTGCACCACGCGTCGTACGACGGGGAAGGCGACCAGCCGCTGGTTCGTCCCTACGCCATGACCGGCGGCCGGACCCGGCCGCGCTACCAGCTCGCGATAGAGGCTCTGG
Organism: Streptomyces sp. SM11; assembly: GCF_002910905.1. Taxonomy (GTDB): domain Bacteria; phylum Actinomycetota; class Actinomycetes; order Streptomycetales; family Streptomycetaceae; genus Streptomyces. The sequence continues at coordinate 48,396 of NZ_NEUE01000288.1, forward strand.
TCAGCACAACGGCAGACCCGGCGCACCTGGGGACCCTGCTCCCCGAGCATCAGCGGATCTGCCACCTCTGCCGTGAGGTCAAGTCGGTGGCGGAGGTGTCGGCACTGCTGTCGATGCCGCTCGGCGTCGCCCGGATCCTGGTGGCGGACCTGGCGGAAGCCGGCATGGTGGCCATCCACCAGCCGGGCAACGGAGAGGCCGGCGGCGCGCCGGATGTGACACTGCTCGAAAGGGTGCTCAGTGGACTTCGCAAGCTCTAGCGGCGGAGCGGCCCGCTCCACTACCTCGGCGAAGATCGTGGTGGCAGGGGGCTTCGGCGTGGGTAAGACCACGTTTGTCGGTGCCGTTTCGGAGATCAATCCGCTGCGCACCGAAGCCGTGATGACGTCCGCCTCGGCGGGCATCGACGATCTGACCCACACCGGGGACAAGACCACCACGACGGTGGCCATGGACTTCGGGCGTATCACCCTGGACCAGGACCTGATCCTGTACCTCTTCGGTACGCCGGGCCAGGACCGCTTCTGGTTCATGTGGGACGACCTGGTCCGCGGCGCCATCGGCGCCGTCGTCCTCGTCGACACCCGCCGTCTCGCCGACTGCTTCCCCGCCGTCGACTACTTCGAGAACAGCGGACTGCCCTTCGTCATCGCCCTCAACGGCTTCGACGGACACCAGCCCTACACCCCCGACGAAGTACGCGAGGCACTCCAGATCGGGCC
>NZ_NEUE01000289.1 GCF_002910905.1 Streptomyces sp. SM11
GAGCACGAGGGCGAGGACACCGACGAGTACGGCGACCGCCCCTCGCGCCGTCGCCGCCGTGGTGGCCGTCGCCGCCGTCGTGGCGAGGCCAACGACACGGACGACGAGCAGAGCGCCGACGAGGCGCCCGCGCCGTCCCGTGCCGAATCGCCCCGCTCCGAGGGTGAGCGGGACCGGGCCCAGGACGCCGACGAGAACGACGAGGACGACGACTCCTCGGCCTCCGGGTCGAGCAGCAGCCGTCGCCGTCGCCGTCGCCGTCGCCGCAGTGGTGACGCCGCCGCCGAGGCCGACCACGGCACCGCCGACGACCCGGAGCGTACGGTCGTCAAGGTCCGCGAGCCCCGCAAGAAGGAGGAGCGCGAGCCGGGCACCGGCTTCGACGAGGTCCAGTCCATCAAGGGCTCGACCCGTATGGAGGCCAAGAAGCAGCGCCGCCGCGAGGGCCGCGAGCAGGGCCGCCGCCGGGTCCCGATCATCACCGAGGCGGAGTTCCTCGCCCGCCGCGAGGCCGTCGAGCGGGTGATGGTCGTCCGCCAGAGCGGCGAGCGCACCCAGATCGGCGTCCTCGAGGACAACGTGCTCGTAGAGCACTACGTCAACAAGGAGCAGGCCACCAGCTACGTCGGCAACGTCTACCTGGGCAAGGTCCAGAACGTGCTGCCGTCCATGGAGGCCGCCTTCGTCGACATCGGCAAGGGCCGCAACGCCGTCCTGTACGCCGGTGAGGTCAACTTCGAGGCGCTCGGCATGGCCCACGGGCCGCGCCGCATCGAGACCGCGCTCAAGTCCGGCCAGTCGGTCCTGGTCCAGGTGACCAAGGACCCGATCGGTCACAAGGGCGCGCGTCTGACGAGCCAGGTCTCGCTGCCCGGCCGCTACCTCGTCTACGTACCCGAGGGCTCGATGACCGGGATCAGCCGCAAGCTGCCCGACACCGAGCGCTCCCGCCTCAAGACCATCCTCAAGAAGATCGTCCCCGAGGACGCGGGCGTCATCGTGCGTACCGCCGCCGAGGGCGCGAGCGAGGACGAGCTGCGCCGTGACGTCGAACGGCTCCAGGGGCAGTGGGAGGACATCCAGAAGAAGGCGAAGGGCACCAGCGGCTCCAACGCGCCGACGCTGCTCTACGGCGAGCCGGACATGACCGTCCGGGTCGTCCGCGACATCTTCAACGAGGACTTCTCCAAGGTCATCGTCAGCGGCGACGAGGCGTGGGAGACCATCCACGGCTACGTCTCGCACGTCGCGCCCGACCTGACGGAGCGGCTGTCGCGCTGGACCTCCGAGGTCGACGTCTTCGCGACGTACCGCATCGACGAGCAGCTGATGAAGGCGCTGGACCGCAAGGTCTACCTGCCCAGCGGCGGTTCGCTGGTGATCGACAAGACCGAGGCGATGATCGTCGTCGACGTCAACACGGGCAAGTTCACCGGCCAGGGCGGCAACCTGGAGGAGACCGTCACCAGGAACAACCTGGAGGCGGCCGAGGAGATCGTGCGCCAGCTGCGGCTGCGCGACCTCGGCGGCATCGTCGTCGTCGACTTCATCGACATGGTGCTGGAGTCCAACCGGGACCTGGTGCTGCGGCGTCTGCTGGAGTGCCTGGGCCGCGACCGCACCAAGCACCAGGTCGCCGAGGTCACCTCACTGGGCCTGGTCCAGATGACCCGCAAGCGGGTGGGCCAGGGTCTGCTGGAGTCGTTCTCCGAGACCTGCGTCCACTGCAACGGGCGCGGAGTCATCGTCCACATGGAGCAGCCGACCTCCGTCGGCGGCGGTGGTGGCGGTGGCAAGAAGTCCAAGAAGCGCGGCCGCGGCGGCGCGGGCCAGGACCACGAGCACGGTCACGAGCAGGACCACGGCCACGACGACCACGCGGCCGAGCCCGTCGAGACCGAGTCCGAGGCCGAGCTGGCCGCCGAGGTCGCCGCCCCGGTGTCCCTGGCGGACCTGGAACCGGCCGCGGACGAGGATTTCTACAGCAGCCCCGCCGAGGCCGAGGCCGCCGCCACGCGCGGCCGTGGCCGTCGTCGGGCCTCCCGCAAGGCGTCGGCCCCGGCCGGCGCCCCGAAGACCGAGGTGCCCGCCCCGGCCGTCGAGGCCCCCGCCGCCGAGGCCCGGCCCGAGCCGGTCGAGGCGGCACCCGCCGAGGCTCCGGTCGCGGAGACCCCGGAGGAGGCCCCCGAGGCTCCGGTCGAGGCCGCGCCCCAGGGCCGTACGCGCCGTCGGGCCACCCGTAAGGCGACCGCCCCGGCGGGTTCGCCCAAGCAGGCCGAAGCCGCGGAGCCGGTCCGGCCGGCCGAGCCCACCACGGACCCGGTCGTGGCCGAGGACCCGGTCGTCGAGGCGTCCGCCGCCGAGACACCGGCTCCCGAGGTCCCCGTGGCCGCCCCGCCGCGTGCCCGGCGCCGGGTGACCCGCAAGGTCACCGCTCCGGCGGGCTCGCCCACCGGGTCGGACGACACGGAGATCGTCGTGGTCGCATCGGCGCCCGAGGCGAAGGCACCGGAATCCGACCGACAGGAAGCCGAGGCGACCGCGCAATCCGGAACGACGGAATCCGAATTCTCGGAGCCGGCCCCGGCGAAGAAGACGGCCCGCAAGGCAGCCGCCAAGAAGGCCCCGGCAAAGAAGGCGGCGGCCAAGAAGACCGTCGCGAAGAAGACCGCCGCCAAGAAGACGACGGCGAAGACGGCCGCGAAGAAGACGACGAAGAAGACCGTCGCCGCCGAGCAGTCATCGCCGTCCGTAACGGCGTCCGCACCCTCCGCGGAGGGTGACTCGTCGGCAAGCTGATCAATCCGTAACCGGTTGTTCATCTTCAGGTGTCCCGCTCCGAGCGTGTCGGAGCGGGACACCTGCTTTGTTTCTGAACTGATGCATGTGTCGGTTAACGAGGCCGAAATGGGTCAAGAAATCCCTGATAATGTGACGGCGGTTGCCATGCTTGTGAGCGTTCTTCACGAAAACTACGGTTGGCGACAAGGCCCGGTGAAGATACCGGCCGGGCCGGATTCCTCGGCAGGGCGTCGGCATCGCGCCGGTGGGGTTATGCGCGACCTCGGCAAGACGTCCCGCACCTCGGAGCTCTGCCTGGTAACGAGCTCTTGCGGTGTTCAAGGAGGACGTTCATGACGAGCATCAACGAGCAGCCGATTCCTGCTGCCCGTCCGGTCATCGGGGAAGACGAGATCGAGGCCGCGGTACGCGTGCTGCGCAGCGGTCGCGTCGTGCAGGGCCCGGAAGTCGCGGCTTTCGAGGAAGGCTTCTCGCGCCTGGTCGACGACCGGCACTGCGTCGCCGTCAACTCGGGCACCTCGGCCCTGCACCTGCTGCTGCTGGCCCTGGGCATCGGCCCGGGCGACGAGGTGATCGTCCCCTCCTTCTCCTTCGCCGCCTCCGCGAACGCGGTCCGTCTCGTCGGCGCCGACGTGGTGTTCGCCGACATCGAGCCGGGCAGCTTCGGCCTCGACCCGGCCGCCGTCGAAGCCGCGATCACGCCGCGCACCGCAGCGATCATGCCGGTACACCTCTACGGTCACCCCGCGGCGATGGACCGGCTCATGCCCATCGCGGACAAGCACCGGCTCGCCGTGGTCGAGGACGCCTGCCAGGCCCACGCCGCGGCCCTGAACGGCACCCCCGTCGGCGCGTTCGGCGCGGGCGGCACCTTCAGCTTCTACCCGACCAAGAACATGCACTCGCTAGAGGGCGGCATGGTCACCACCGCCGACGCCGAACTGGCCCGCACCCTGCGCCTGCTGCGCAACCAGGGCATGGAGCAGCGGTACGCCAACGAGATCGTCGGCGCCAACATGCGGATGACCGACGTGTCCGCCGCCGTCGGCCGCGTACAGCTCGGCAAGGTGGAGGCCTGGACCGAGCAGCGCCGCGCCAACGCCGCGTACCTCGACGCGCACATCACCGCCCCGGCCGTCACCACACCGCCGGTGGCCGAGGGCGCGCGGCACGTCTACCACCAGTACACCGTGCGGATCAGCGGTGACCGGGACGCCGCGATGGCGAAGCTCACCGAGGCGGGCATCGGCAACGCGGTCTACTACCCGACGCCGATCCACCGGCTCAAGCCCTACTGGGAGCCGGACCAGAAGGCCGGCCGCACCTGGGACCTGCCCGAGACCGAGCGGGCCGCCGCCGAGGTCGTCTCGCTGCCCGTCCACCCCTCGCTCACCGAGGGCGACCTGGAGCGGATCGCCGCCGCCGTGAACTCCCTGGGGGAAAACCTGTGAGCGCCGTACTGAAGGCCGGCCTGGTCGGCCTCGGCTCCATGGGCCGCCACCACGCCCGCGTCCTCTCGAGCCTGGAGGGCGTCGAACTGGTCGGCGTCGTCGACCCGATGGGCGACAAGAACGGCTGGGCCCAGGGCGCCCCCGTCCTGTCCACCGTCGAGGAGCTCATCGCCCTCGGCGTCGACTACGCCGTCGTCGCCTGCCCCACCGGCCTGCACGAGGAGGTCGGCCTCCAGCTCGCCGACGCCGGTGTCTGCGCCCTGGTCGAGAAGCCGCTCGCGGACACGGTCGAGGGCGCCCGCCGCCTCGTCGACGCCTTCGAGTCGCGCGGCCTGGTGGCCGGCGTCGGCCACATCGAACGCTGCAACCCGTCCCTGCTCTCGCTCCGCGCCCGCCTGGAGGCCGGCGAGCTGGGCGACGTCTACCAGGTCGTCACCCGCCGCCAGGGCCCCTTCCCGCACCGGATCGCCGACGTCGGCGTGGTCAAGGACCTGGCCACCCACGACATCGACCTGACGGGCTGGGTCACCGGCCAGGCGTACGCCTCGATCGCCGCGCACACCGTCTCCAAGTCGGGCCGCCCGCACGAGGACATGGTCTCCGCCCTGGGCCAGCTGTCCGACGGCACGATGGTCAACCACCTGGTCAACTGGCTGAGCCCGCTCAAGGAGCGGTTCACCTCGGTCACCGGCGAGCGCGGCTGCTTCATCGCCGACACCCTCACCGCCGACCTCACCTTCCACTCCAACGCCGCGGTCACCACCGAGTGGGAGGCGCTGCGCGCCTTCCGCGGGGTCTCCGAGGGCGACATGATCCGCTACGCCATCCCCAAGCGCGAGCCGCTGCTCGTCGAGCACGAGCTGTTCCGCGACGCCGTACAGGGCAAGCCCGCCGACATCTGCACGCTGCGCCAGGGGCTCCGTACGGTCGAGGTGGCGGCCTCCGTGCTGGAATCCGCGGCCAACGGCACCACGGTGCTGCTCCCGGCGGACGGGGAGCAGAAGCAGGAGGAGCCGAGAAGGTGACCACACCCGATGTCACGGTGGTCGTAGCCGTCTACAACACGATGCCGTACCTCACCGAGTGTCTCGAATCGCTCGTGGGACAGAGCATCGGTCACGAGCGGCTTCAGGTCGTGGCCGTCGACGACGGATCGACCGACGACAGCGGCAAGGAACTCGACCGCTTCGCGCAGCGGTACCCGGACGTCTTCACCGTCGTCCACCAGTCCAACTCCGGTGGCCCGGCCGCTCCGAGCAACCGTGCCCTCGACCTGGCGACCGGCCGTTTCGTGTACTTCATCGGCTCGGACGACCACCTCGGCGAAGAGGCCCTGGAGCGGATGGTCGCCTGCGCCGACGCCAACGATTCCGATGTGGTCGTCGGCAAGATGGTCGGCACGAACGGGCGTTACGTCCACCAGAAGCTGTACACCGGCAACCGTGACGTCACCCTCGACGACTCCGAGCTTCCCTTCACCCTGGCCAACACCAAGCTGTTCCGCCGGGAACTGGTCGAGGAGCACGGGCTCCGCTTCCCCGAGGACATGCCGGTCGGCAGCGACCAGCCGTTCACCATCGAAGCGTGCGTCCGGGCCCGGAAGATCTCCGTGGTCTCCGACTACACCTGCTACTACGCGGTCAAGCGCGGCGACGCGAGCAACATCACCTACCGGGCGAACCACCTGGCCCGGCTCCGCTGTGTCCAGCGGATCATGGAGCACACGGCCGCCCTGATCCCCGCCGGTCCGCGGCGCGACGCCGTGTTCAAGCGGCACTTCGACTGGGAGCTGACCAAGCTCCTGCAGAAGGACTTCCCGACTCTCGACCCCGACACCCGCCGCCAGCTGTGCGAGGGCGTCGGCGCACTGGTGGACGCCTACTTCACCGACGGCCTGCGCGACGGCACCGGAGTCAAGCGCCGGGTGCGCTTCGGCCTCGCCCGGAGCGGCGCCGCCGAGGAACTCACCCGCGCCATCGCGGAGGAGACCGAGCACGGAGCGCCGCCCTTCCTGCTGGAGGGCGACCGTGCCTTCGCCGGCTACCCCGGATTCCGGGACGCGGCCGTCGGCCTCGACGACCGGTACTACGAGGTGCTCGGCGAGACGGTGGCGGGCCGGCTCTCCACGGGTACGCGACTGGAGTCGGCGAACTGGGAGCAGAGCGGCGAGGAGCTCTCGCTTGCCGTGAAGCTGCGCGTCGGCATCACCGGCGACACCTCCTCGGCCGTTGTCGCCCTAGCCCAGGGCGCCATGCCGCAGAGCGCGGACAAGCCCGGCGCACGCAAGCTCCCGGGGGACACCCCGCGCCCGGAGCGCGTCGGCACGCTCACCGCCGACGCGGCCGAGGACGGCGGCACCCTGCTGACCGCCCGCTTCCCGCTGGCGCCCATCCGGGCCAAGAGGGGCGTCCGCCTCTACGTGGACGTGGCAGGCTCCACGTACGAGATCCCGGTCCGCACCGAAGGCCGGCCGATGCCGCTGGCGCGCCGGTGGGGGAGCACCGACCCCCACCGCGTGGCGGCGAACACCAACACCAAGGGCCGGCTCGTGATCACGACGGCCCCCCTGCGGGAACCGAAGCCCAGTGTGCGCGCACGGCTGCGCCGCACGCTGTCCAGGTCGAAGAGGAAGTAATCCGATGGATATCTGTGTAGTCGCGCTCGGCAAGATCGGACTTCCGCTCGCCGTGCAGTTCGCCGCCAAGGGCCACAAGGTCATCGGCGCGGACGTCAACGAGAAGGTCGTCGAGCTCGTCAACGCGGCCACCGAACCGTTCCCCGGTGAGCACGACCTCGACGTCAAGCTCAAGGAGACCGTCGGCGCCGGCCTGCTCTCCGCCACGACGGACACCACGGCCGCGGTCGCCGCGTCCGACACCGTGGTTGTCGTCGTCCCGCTCTTCGTGGACGCCGAGGGCACCCCCGACTTCGGCTGGATGGACTCCGCCACCAAGGCCATCGCGGCGGGCCTGAAGCCCGGCACCCTGGTCAGCTACGAGACCACGCTGCCGGTCGGCACCACCCGTACCCGCTGGGCGCCGATGCTGGCCGAGGGCTCGGGCCTGACGCCCGGCGAGGACTTCCACCTGGTCTTCTCCCCGGAGCGGGTGCTCACCGGCCGGGTCTTCGCCGACCTGCGCCGCTACCCGAAGCTCGTCGGCGGCATCGACGAGGCGTCCGCGGAGCGCGGCGTCGCGTTCTACGAGGCCGTCCTCGACTTCGACGAGCGCGAGGACCTGCCCCGTCCGAACGGCGTCTGGGACCTCGGCACGGCGGAGGCCTCCGAGCTGGCGAAGCTCGCCGAGACCACCTACCGCGACGTCAACATCGGCCTGGCCAACCAGTTCGCCCGGTTCGCCGACCGACACGACATCGACGTCAAGAAGGTCATCGAGGCCTGCAACAGCCAGCCCTACAGCCACATCCACCAGCCCGGCATCGCCGTCGGCGGCCACTGCATCCCGATCTACCCGCGGATGTACCTGTGGAACGACCCGGAGGCCACCGTCGTGCGCTCGGCCCGCGAGGCCAACGCCGCGATGCCCGCGTACGCCGTCGACCTGCTGGCCGCCGCCTACGGCGACCTGGACGGAGCCGGGGTCCTGGTGCTGGGCGCGGCCTACCGCGGCGGCGTCAAGGAGACCGCGTTCTCCGGCGTCTTCGGTGTCGTCGAGGCCCTCAAGGCGCGCGGCGCGGTGCCCTTCGTCTCGGATCCGATGTACACCGCCGAGGAGCTGACCGCCCTCGGCCTCGTCCCGCACGAGCGCCAGGCCGTCACCGCCGCGATCCTCCAGGCCGACCACGCCGAGTACCGCGAGCTGTCCGCCGCCGACCTCCCGGACGTCCGCGTCCTGGTCGACGGCCGCCGCACCACGGACCCGGCGAACTGGGCGGGCGTACGCCGCGTGGTCATCGGAGGCTGACGATGACCTGGCTGATCACCGGTGGGGCCGGCTACATCGGATCCCACGTGGTCGCGGAGATGGCGGGCGAGGAGCGCCTCGTCGTCCTCGACGACCTCAGCACCGGACGCGCGGAACGCATTCCCGAGGGCGTCCCGCTCGTCGTGGGCTCGGTCCTGGACCGTGAGCTCCTCGACCGGGTGCTGGCCGATCACGCGGTGACCGGCATCGTGCACATCGCGGGCAAGAAGCAGGTCGCGGAGTCCGTCGAACGACCGCTGTACTACTACCGCGAGAACGTCGACGGCCTGTGCACCCTGCTGGAGGCGGCGGCCGCTGCCGGTGTCCGGCGCTTCCTGTTCTCCTCGTCGGCGGCGGTCTACGGCATGCCCGACGTCGACCTGGTCACCGAGGGCACTCCCTGCCTGCCGCTCAGCCCGTACGGCGAGACCAAACTTGCGGGCGAGTGGATGGTGGCCGCGGCCGGCCGGGCGCACGGCATGGCCACGGCCTCACTGCGCTACTTCAACGTGGCCGGAGCCGCTTCGGCGGAACTGGCCGACGAAGGCGTCTTCAACCTGGTCCCGATGGTATTCGAACGCCTGGAGGCCGACGACGCCCCCCGGATCTTCGGCGACGACTACCCGACCCCGGACGGCACCTGCGTCCGCGACTACGTCCACGTGGAGGACATCGCCTCCGCCCATGTCGCCGCGGCCCGCCGCCTGGCCCGGGACCCGGCCGCCGAGCTGGTCCTGAACATCGGCCGGGGCGAGGGGGCGTCCGTCGCCGAGATGGTCGACATCATCCTCGACGTCACCGGCCGCACAGAGCTGACCCCGGTCTCCGGGGCCCGCCGCCCCGGAGACCCGGCCCGGGTGGTCGCCTCCGTGGACGCCATCGCCGAGGAGCTGGGCTGGTCGGCCCGGCACGGCATACGCAGCATGATCGAGTCGGCCTGGGCGGGGTGGCGCCTGCGGCACGGGCCGCGGGCGTCGGCATGAGGCACAGAGCCCCGGACCGTCCCGGTCAACAGGCGTCACGAAGAAACGACCCCCGAAACTCAGCAGAACAGGAATGACTGAAGTGCCAGGCATGGACGAGCGCAGCGGACCGCGTCCGCATCTGCTGTACTTCGCGATCGGGTTCCCGCCCGCCGCGAAGAGTTCCGCCTTCCGGATGCGGGAGACCGCGAACCAGTTCGCCGCCGCGGGCTGGGACGTCACCGTCGTCACGATCGCGGAGGAGTCCTGGCTCCGCGACTCCGGCGTGGACCACACGCTCTCGGAGTCCGTCGACGAGCGGGTCAGGGTCGTGGAGCTGCCGCTGTCCCGGGCCGACCTGGAGACGGACATCCGGCTGTACTCCGAGGAGCGGGCGCTGGACCCCGTGAAGTGGCTGAGCGGCTTCCGGGCCGAAGCGCTCAAGAGCTTCCCCGAGCCGGTGTTCGGAGGCTGGCGGGGCGCTCTGGAGACGGCCGCGCTGGAGCTGTACCGCGAGCGGCCGGCCGATCTCGTCCTGGCCAGCTGCGTCCCGTACGTCCAGCTCGCCGCCGTCCGCAGGCTCTGGGAGGAACACCGGGCCCCGTACGCGGTGGACTTCCGCGACGGCTGGTCCCTGGACGTCATCGACGGCGTGGAGGCCTTCCCGAAGGACTCCGAGACAGGCCGCTGGGAGTCGGACCTGCTGGAGAACGCCCTGTCGCTCTGGGTGGTCAACGACCAGATCGCCGACTTCTACCGCGCCCGCTACCCCGAGCACGCGGAGCGCATCCACGTCGTGCGCAACGGCTATGACCGGGACAGCGTGCCCGAGGTCGAGTTCCGCCCCGTCGCCGGGCGGAACCTCGTCTTCGGACACCTGGGCACGGTCAGTTTCTCCGTCCCGCTGCTGGAGTCCGTCCTCGCCGCCTGGCGCACCGCCCGGGAGCGGGAGCCGCTGCTCGCCGACGCCAGGTTCGAGGTGCGCGGGCACATCGGCGCGGGCTCGAACCGCGAGGCCAACCGGCACGTCGAGGTCCTGCGCGCGGCGGCCGACGACGGCGTCGTGGTGGGCGGCGCCGTGCCCAAGGCCGATGTCGCCGATGTGTACGGCGCCTGGGACGCCTTGGTGCTCGTCATCATCGGCGGGCCGTTCATGACGTCCGGCAAGGTCTACGAGTACATGGCCACCGGACTGCCGATCGTCTCCATGCACGCGGCCGACCACGACGCGTCGCGGCTGCTGGACGGCCGTCCGCTGTGGACCGGCCCTCGCGGACTGGACGAGGAGAGGCTGGCCGACGCGTTCTGCGAGGCCGCCCGTATGGTCGTGGAGGCCTCGCCCGAGCAACGCGCGGCCGCCCGTGACCACGGCACCGACTACGCCCGTGATTCCCTGATGGCGAGCGCCGTGGAGGGCCTGACCGCTCTGGTGCTCGGCCGGCAGACCGCACTTTCCGGAGGTTCCGGGGCATGACCGACGTATTGATGATCGCGGGTTCGACGCCCAAGCCGACCGTCGTGGCCGCGGCGGTGGACAAGTTCCGCAGGCTCGGGGCCCGTGTCCACCTCGTCGGCAACTTCAAGGCCGGGGACATCGCCGCCGACCTGGGTTGGGCCACCGTACGCAAGGTGCCCGTCGGCGGTTCGGCGGGCAAGCACGTGCAGCGCAAGACGGAGGCGATGCGCTTTCCGGAGCGGCTTTGGTTCCACCTGGAGCACGACCGGGCGGCCCGCGCCGTCACCCGCTCCGTCGATCTGGTGGTGGCCCTCGACCACCGCGCGGTGTACAGCGCCTGGCGCATCTCGCAGTTCAGGCGTCAGCCCGACGTGTGCTTCGGCATCGCCGCGGGTCTCCGCGCCCTGGAGAAGCGCCGGGAGTCGGGTGGCGGACAGCTGCCCGAGTATGTCCCCGGTCCCCTCACCGTGGCCACCGACGGGCTGCGCCGACGCGTCCGGACCCTCCCGGCCGACCTGCTGCGCAACGCCACCGGGCCGCTCGCCCTGCGCAGTCGCGTCGGGGCACGCGCCTGGCGTGCCGCCGTCTCGGCGCCCGGCGTTCCGGACACGCTGCGGATGACGGCCACCGAGCAGGTCATCGAGGGCATGTGGCTGGCCGGACGTCAGTCCGGAGCTCTGGTCACCGCTCGTGCGGCGGCCGGGAAGCTCGCCGACCCGGCCATAAAGGCCCGCCTGCTGGACAACGTGGCGGCCAGGATCATCAGGAGCGGCCGCACTCCGGCCAACCTCCCCGAGGCGATCACGGCCCATCTGGACCTGGCTGACGTACGGCACGCCGCCGGCGACCGGGCGGCGGCCGCCGACGCCCTGCTGCACGCCATGAAGCTGGCCTTCCACCGTGTCGTCCACATCGACCAGGTCAGCAGTCCGCTGGCCGCGGATCCGGCCGGATTCATCGCCCCGTTCCGGAAGTCGACGGCTGCCTCCGCCTTGGTCCGGCCGAAGAGCAGGCTGACCCCGGCTGCCGCCCCGCCGAAGGACAGGCCGCTGCGGCTGCTCGTCGCCACGACCTCCAACGCGAACTTCCTGCACCTGATCCGGTCGCACTACGAGGCCAACCCGGACGTCGAGCTGCGCTTCCTCGACATGGCGGAGCACCCGGGCATGAAGCGGCTCAACGGCGCGGCGCAGCGTCACCTCGAATACCGACTGGGGGGAGAGCCGCTCTTCGCCCACGCCGCCGAGCAACAGCTTCGGCCGCATCTGGACTGGGCCGATACCGTGTTCGTGGACTGGTGTGTGGCTCCCGCCGCTCTGTTCACCGTGGTCGACCCGGGTGATACCCGGATCATCGTCCGGCTGCACAGCTACGAGGCCTTCACCCGCTGGCCCCACGTGACGGACTTCTCGCGCATCGACGACGTGGTGTTCGTCGCCGACCACATCCGCGATCTGTCGGTGAAGGCCATCCCCGGCCTCGGCGGCGAGCACGCCCCCCGTACGCATGTGATCGACAACGGCATGGACCTCGCCGGCTTCCGGCGTACGAAGGATCCGTCCACCCGCTACAACCTCGGACTGGTCGGCATCGGCCAGGTGCCGAAGGACCCGCTCTGGGCCCTGGAGGTCCTCAAGAGGCTGCGCGAGCGGGACGAGCGCTACCGGCTGTTCCTGATCGGCGGCGAGATGGGCCGGCCGAGCAACGCGGCCAAGGCGTACGCACGCAAGCTGGAGAAGGCGCTGAAGCCGCTCGTGGAGCGGGGGGCCGTCGTACGGGTCGGAGCGACCGACGACGTGCCCGGGGCTCTGGAGGACGTGGGTGTCATCCTCAGTACGTCGGTACGCGAGGGCTGCCACGTGGGCCTGATGGAGGGCGCGGCCAGCGGCGCCGTCCCGGTGGTCCGCGACTGGCCGTTCTTCGCGGGCGGCGAACACGGTGCCGGGACGCTCTACCCGGCCGAGTGGATCGTGGAGACCCCCGAGGCCGCGGTCGAGCGGGTGCTCTCCCTCACGGCGTCCGACGAGAGCTGGCGCAACGCCGGAAAGATGGCCACCGAGCACGCGCTGACCACGTGGGACTGGCCGGTCGTCCGGCTCGACTTTGACCGATTGCTGTTCGACCGCTGAGCCGACGACGCACGAGGGCCGGGAACCGCTCCACCACGGTTCCCGGCCCTCGCCGGTCCTGCCGGCCGCGGTGAGCCGTCGCCCGGCACGAGGGCGGCCCTGCTCAGCGCTCCGCGAGCACCCCGTCCTTCTCCTCGTATACAGTCCCGCTCTGCGGGCACTCCCACACCCCCGGCTCGCCCTCGCGCGCGACCAGCCGGACCCCGCTGTGACCGACCCAGCCGATCTGCCGTGCGGGCACACCGACGACCAGGGCGAAGTCGGGGACGTCCTTGGTGACCACGGCGCCGGCCGCGACCATCGCCCACCGGCCGATACGGACCGGCGCGACACACACCGAGCGGGCACCGAGCGAGGCGCCCTCGGCGACCTTCACGCCGACGGCCTCCCAGTCGCCGCCGCGCTTCTGCTTGCCGTCCGGGTCGACCGAGCGGGGGTTGTGGTCGTTGGTGAGGACGACGGCGGGGCCCACGAAGACGCCGTCGCCGAGCTCGGCGGGCTCGTAGACGAGGGCGTAGTTCTGCAGCTTCACGTTGTTACCGATGCGCACGCCGGTGCCGACGTACGCACCGCGGCCGACGACACAGCCCTCGCCGAGTTTCGCCCCCTCGCGGATCTGAGCCAGCTCCCAGACGCTGGAGCCGGCCCCGATCTCGGCAGTCTCGTCGACCTGGGCGGTGGGCTGGACCCTGTAATTCACGGCATGCCTTTCGAAGAGCCGATGCGCCCGGAAAGCATAAAGGCGTCCGGCCCACCGGCCCACCGCCCCGTTCGGGAGGGGTGGGCCGGACGGCGCACAGCGCGTGCGGCGGCGTTCGGTCAGACGACGCTGCCGGTCCAGTGCTTGACCGGGGCCCTGACGCCGGTTCCGGTGCTGGTGAAGGAGAACAGGCTGTCGATGCGCCAGCCGTCGGCGGAGGTCCCGGCACGGTAGAGGACGCCGACATCGGCCTTGCCGTCGTTATTGAAGTCGCCGGAGACGGGCTGGCTCGCGGCCCAGGAGAAGGACCCGGTGCTGGTCCACACCTCACGCGGTGAGGCGAAGTCCGTGCCGGTGCTCGAGAAGGTGAAGAGCGCGGACCGGTGCACGCCCGCTTCCGTGGTGCCGCGGTTGTAGAGGACGCCGATGTCGTCCTTGCCGTCGCCGTTGTAGTCGCCGGAGGTCACCTTGCTGGCCGACCAGGTGAAGCCGCCGGGCGTGGTCCAGGTCTTGCGCGGGTTGTTGAAGTCGGTGCCGTTGCTGGTGAAGGTGTAGAGCGAGGAGATCTGCTTGCCGTCGGCGGAGGTGCCGCCGTTGTAGAGGACGGCGACGTCGTCCTTGCCGTCGCCGTTGTAGTCGCCGGAGGTCACCTTGCTGGCCGACCAGGTGAAGCCGCCGGGCGTGGTCCAGGTCTTGCGCGGGTTGCCGAAGCCGGTCCCGTTGCTGGGGAAGGTGTACAGCGAGGAGATCTGCTTGCCGTCGGCGGAGGTGCCGCCGTTGTAGAAGACGGCGACGTCATCCTTGCCGTCGCCGTTGTAGTCGCCGGAGGTCACCTTGCTGGCCGACCAGGTGAAGCCGCCGGGCGTGGTCCAGGTCTTGCGCGGGTTGCCGAAGCCGGTCCCGTTGCTGGGGAAGGTGTACAGCGAGGTGATGTTGCCGGTGTCGGACTTGCCGGTGTCGTAGAGGACCGCGAGGTCGTCCTTGCCGTCGCCGGTGTAGTCGCCCGAGGTCAGCTTGCTCTTGCTCCAGGTGAAGCCGCCCGGGGTGCTCCACACCTTCTTGGGCTCGCCGAAGCCGGTACCGGTGCTGTAGAACGCGAAGAGGGAGGCACGGTTCTTGCCCTCGATGGAGGTGCCGTTGTCGTAGAACGCGGCGATGTCCTCGCGGCCGTCGCCGTTGAAGTCACCGGAGGCGGCCTGGGACTCCCCGGGCAGCGCGCGGACCTGGGTGACCCAGTCGACGACGTCGTCGGTGCGGGTCTCCACCGCACCGACGCGGGTCTCGTCGGAGCCGAAGCAGCCCGCCTGCCAGGAGGCGCTGTGGACGGCGGCCAGCAGGGCCTTGCCATCCTGCTCGCGCAGGGCGGGACCGCCCGCGTCGCCCTTGCAGATCGCGCCGCCGTCGCGGGTGACGGCCACCGTCGTCGCACCGGTCGCGCTCACGGCGAACGTGCCGGCGTGCAGCCGGTCGGGAACCCAGGATGTCGCGGTACGGCCGTAGCCGAGGGCCCGCAGGTTCTCGCCCGCCACCGGGGCGGAGTCCGCGAGCAGCAGCGGGGCGATGTCCGTGACCGGCTGGGCCAGCTTGGCCATCACCAGGTCACGGTCGGTGCGCGAGACCAGCTCGGTCACCTCGACGACCTTGCCACCGGTCCCGGTCAGGTCGGTACGGCCGATCGTCGCCGTGGTCTTCTGCGCCGGGGCTCCGACGGGAAGAGGGAACGCCGGCTGCCCGGCTGCCGCGAAGCAGCTGCTCGCGGTCAGGATCCACTGGGCGTCGACCAGCGAACCGGTGCAGGCACGCTGCGCGTCGCCCTCACCGATGTCGAGCTTCGCGGTGAAAGCGTACGAACCGCTCGCGACTGCGTCACCCACCACCGCCTGAGCCGGAGACGAGAGGGCGAGGGCGCCGGCCGCCGTGGCAGCGGCGGCGAGGGCAGCTATGCCCCGCACACGGCGGGGAGGTTGGATGTTCACATGTTTCCTTGGCAAGTTGAACGAGGGGCTGCGAAGCCCGTGGAGTAAGGCCGACGAAGTTGGCGTTGCCCTGCGGCAATGCCGCTTCGCGAGGCGAGAGTTCCGTCGGATTTGAGTGTGCGGTGGCCAGTTGGACTCTGACCGGGTACCACTGTGTCCGCTGCTCGGATCGCAGCGTGCGGAAGCGCATGTCGGGCGGGTGTCCCCGGACCGGGCCAGTTCAGTCAGGTAGCTGTCTTTGCTGGGGGCGGTTGGGCCTGGTTGGTGTGGCAAGCGTGTGTGACGGGTCAGCCGGTGATGCGGATTTCAACCAGTGCTGAGCGCTTGCCTGTGTCGCCGGCTTCGCCGACTGAAGTGAGCTCGTCGGCCGGGGCGTTGACGATGGTGCTTTTGCCGTCAGCGGTGAGGGTGGCCTTGACCGGATAGTCCTGCGTCCAGATGTTGAAGGTGTCGGGAAGCTCGAGCGTCAGGTAGCCGGACTTGGCGTCAGTCTCGAAGCAGTAGACGCCGTTTCGGGCCTCGATTGCGATGTTGGAGCCGCCGAAGCAGTCATTGAGCTCGGTCACGTCGGTGAGCCAGATGTGTCCGTCGCCGCGCTTGAGGATGACGCCCCGTTCCTGCTGCAACTCTGTCGCGCCGGGGTGGACGAAGTCCTCGACTACGCCGGGCATTTCGTCTGCCGCGGAAGCTGTGCGCCCGGCATCGGGTGTGCTCTGCGGGAGCGCAAGCGCGCTGGCGCCGAGTCCCAGCACCAGAGCAGCCGTCAGGCTGGCGAGGAGGGACGTTCGGGAGATGGATATCGACATGGATTCCTCGTGAGAGATGACATGTGAAGCAAAAGTGACCGCCAGGTAACCATGTCGATCGCCTTGTGTAAAGCTCATGTAATATCCACGCACACAGTCTGACGGCGTCTGTCAACTGCGTAGGCGTCACGGCTGGCGCAGCGTCAGCGGCGGTACGAGCCCCGAGGCTTCACCACGCGCCCACTCACCCACGAAGCCCCCCAAAGAGGCAGATACTATATTTATCCTTCTTTTGGTTGCCCTCCCGGCCGGCTGCGATTAACAATCAGGGGATAGTAAAGTGAATAGGATTTCGCTGTCTCAGCGAATAAGTCAAACGTGCAAATCTTACCGAAGAGCGACGCGGCAACCGCTCAATGCTCGGGCCCTTTGCGCCGCTCTGCTCACCACCACGCTCACGGCCACACTTCTGGGTACATCGACGGCGAAGGCGGCCGATGAGGTACAGCCGAGCGTGAACCGCAGCCTGGCCGTGGGCTACTGGATCGATGCCGGAGCGGGCCTCAAGGAGGCAGCCGAGAAGGCTATTCTGGGCACGGACGACGACATTCGGGCCTTTCTCACCGAGGCGCCTGCAATCCAGCAGATCGACAACCGAGTAGACGTCTCTCGCGTGGTGAACGCCGCCGGACCAGCAGTACGGGAGGCAGCGAAGACCGCGCTGCAAGGCACCCCCGAAGACGTAGAAGCGTTCTTGACAACGGGCTGGAAGACTCCGTACGAGCAGGACCTGCGGGTGGAGGCCAGCCGAGTTGTGAACTTCGGCGGCCCCGGCGTCCAAGACGCAGGAAAGGCTGCTCTGCTGGGCAGCCCTGAGGACGTCAAGCAGTTCCTCGACATCGGGCAGTACAAGGCCCAGGAGACAGACGAGCGCATCGAGGTCTCCAGGCTCTACAACTCCGGTGGCACGAACGTGAAGGCCGCCGCCAAGCTGGCCCTCCGCGGAACCCCGGACGACATCGTGGAGTTCCTGGAGGTAGGACAGTTCGTCGCGCGGAACCGCGACCAGGAGCAGGCCACAATCGCGCAGCTGACCCAGCAGGCGGAGAAGGCCAGCAAGCAGGCCGAGCAAGCGAAGGACAAAGCCAAAGAAGCCAAGGACAAGGCCGTAGCGGCTGCAGAGCTCGCCAAGGCAGCCGCAGAGCTTGCTGCCAAGGAGACCGAGGCCGCGAAAGAAGACGCCCACCTCGCGACGGTGAAGGCCAAACAGGCCGCAGACGCGGCCCGTGCGGCAGCAGCCGCTGCGCAACAGGCGATCAGTGCGGCGAACGCGGCCAACACGGCTGCTCGCCGGGCATCTCTGGCAGCAGCGCAGACCGCGAACGCCGCAGCCGCGGCTGCCGAAGCCGCCGGGCGCGCGTCGAACGCGGCGTACGCCGCAAGCCAGGACAAGGACAAAGCCCAAGCAGCCCGGAATATGGCCGCGCAGGCACGACAGGCAGGCGAGCTGGCGAGGAAGTCCGGCAAGGCCGCCGAGCAGGCCGGCAAGGCTTCCCTGGCTGCTGCCGATGCGGTCCGCGCCTCCCTCAGCGCGATCTCCAACGCCGACAAGGCTGCTGATGCAGCCGATGCGGCCGCGAACTCTGCGATCGCGGCGGGAGGCTCCGCTGGAGAGGCGCGAGCGGCCGCGGCGGAGACTCACCGGCACGCGAAGGAGGCCAACCGCGCCGCCACGGCGGCTGAGAACCTGGCCCGCAGGTCGGCCGCGGCCGCCGAAGAGGCCAGGCTCGCAGCCAACTCTGCCGCCACGCATGCGGACAACGCCGCGGACGCCGCAGAGAAGGCTGCCGAACACGCTGGAGAGGCATCCGACCAGGCAGCTGAGGCGAGAAAACAGGCTGTTGCTGCGAAGACGGCCGCCGACAGCGCCACCAAATCGGTGGCCACCGCGCAGAAGACCTTCAACCTCGCCCGCGAAACGGAGGCTGAGGATCTCACCACCCGCACCAATGCCGGCGTCGAAGCGGCCCTGACCCAGAGGGCCACCACCGACACCTTCACCATCGAGATCTCGAAGTCCGTGGTCGAAGGCCAAGCCATCGTGGCCGACACGAAGGAACTGGCCGCCGATGCGGACAAGCCGGGCGCTGACCAGGCCGCCATCGCCACGAAGGGGCGCGCCATCGCGTTGCGCGCATTTGAGTACTTCGGTTCTTGGCGCCAGGACGCCGCCGCCCAGGCGCTGTCCGGCACCGACACCGACGTGATTGCCTACCTGAAGACGGGCTGGAGCGAGGCAGTTGCGGACGAGAACCGTCAGCAGGTCGCGCACCTCGTTTCCGCAAGTCCCTATGAGGCCGTGCGTGCCGCCGCAGCCGAGGCACTCAAGGGAACTGATCAGCAGATCCTCAGCCTTTACACCACTGGCCAGTACCAGGCGGCCAACGCCGATTACCGGATCGCGGTGTCCAAGCTCTTCAACGACGGCGGCCCCGGCGTGAAAGAAGCGGCGAGAGCGGCTTTGGAGGACGGCAATCCACAGGCGCTGGTCGGCTTCCTCAACAGCGGCCAGTACGCTGCCCGCCAGGCCGACGAGCGGGTGACAGCGAGCAAGCTGTACAACGACGGCGGCCCCGAGGTGACGTCCGCAGCCAAGATTGCTCTGGCCGGATCCGCCAACGAGGTACAGACCTTCGTTCAGACAGGCCAGTACATGGCCGATCGCAAAGACCAGCTCGCCAACAATCACATCGCACAGGTGCAGCGCCTTCTCGCTGAAGGCAAGAAGATTGCGGCCACCGCCCGCAGGGACAGCCACCTCGCAGCTCAGGTAGCTGCCGAAGCCACTGGTGCCGCAGCCGACGCCGAGAAGGCCAAGAACGACGCGGCACAAAGCGCCACGGAAGCGGCTGGCTACGCGAACGACGCCGACAATGCCGCAGACCGAGCCGAAACCAGCGCCGTGCAGGCTAAGGCATCAGCCAGCACCGCACGCGCTGCCGCCAACCGCGCCAACCAGGACGCCGCGGCAGCCGAGGAATCCGCAGCACAGGCCGAATTCTCCGCCGACTACGCGCGCACCTCGGCATATGAGGCGAAGGTCTCAAGCGATAGGGCACATGCCGACGCGATCGCCGCAGGTAAGAGTTCCGCAGAAGCCGCGAAGGAGTCATCCGCGGCATGGGCTGACGTCGTCAAGAAGCGAGAGGCAGAGGAGGCAGAAGCGCGCCGCCTCGCTGCGGAACGACGCAAGAAGCAGCAGGAGGAAGAAGAGAAGCGGCCGCGCTGCTACCTCCACCCGACCAGAGACCACCTTCCGCCCTGCGCCTTGAATGGCGGGAAGCTCGATCATCCCCCTATTGACCCGGTGCTCAAGGAGTTCGCCTGGGAGGTACTCGGTCTCAACGATGCCAAGGAATGCGTCAAGAACCCAGGACTGGGAAAGTGCGCCCTCGCGGTGCTGTCAGTTCTGCCCGTCGGCAAGGTCAAACTGATCAAGAAGGCTCTAGTGTCTCGTGATCCTGTCGTTGGAACTTGATGGCGCGTCGCTTCGTTAGCCTGTTGTGGATCTCTCTTCCGAACAGATCGATGAGCTGCGGGAGTTGGCGGGCAGCCGTCATGCCCCT
Source organism: Streptomyces sp. SM11 (assembly GCF_002910905.1). Taxonomy (GTDB): domain Bacteria; phylum Actinomycetota; class Actinomycetes; order Streptomycetales; family Streptomycetaceae; genus Streptomyces. The sequence continues at coordinate 19,772 of NZ_NEUE01000289.1, forward strand.
GCCGATGCCGCTCTGCGGGCCCGCCTGGTGCTGTGGACGGCCGAGGGGCGGCGACGCAAGGACATCGCCGAACTCGCAGGAGTCGCACCGAATACGGTGGACCGCGCCAAGGCCCGTTACCTCGTGGGCGGGATTGCCCAACTGGCTTCCCGGAAACCCGGCGGCGGACGCGATCAGGTCCCCGCGACCACTCGGGCCCGGGTGATCGCATTGACGAAGACAACCCCGCCGACGGAATCGGGGCTGTCCCACTGGTCCACGCGGACGCTGGTCAATCACATGAAGCGGCGCGAGGGCATCTCGGTGTCCTGGCACTACGTCGCCCGCATCTGGCGGGAGGAGAACCTCAAGCCGCACCGGAACGGCACCTTCAAGATCTCGAAGGACCCCGCATTCGCGGACAAGGTCGCCGATGTCGTCGGCCTGTACCTGGCCCCGCCCGGCGGCGCGGTGGTGCTGTCCATTGACGAGAAGACGCAGATACAGGCGCTGGACCGAACCCAGCCGGTACTGCCGGTCACCTTCGGCGCGGGCGAGAAGCGCACCCACGACTACGTACGGCACGGCACCACCAATCTGTTCGCCGCCCTCAATGTCCATACCGGTGAGGTGACCGGCGAGTGCAGGCCGAGCCGGAACGGGGCAAGCTTCCTCGCCTTCCTGAAGAAGGCGACCAAGCCGCACGCCGGCAAGGAGATCCATGTCGTCCTGGACAACCTGTCCACGCACACCACGCCGGAGGTGAAGGCATGGCTGGAGAAGAACCCCCACATCCGCTTCCACTTCACTCCCATCGGTTCCTCATGGTTGAACCAGATCGAGATCTGGTTCGGGATCCTGACTCGGCAGTCCATTCGCCGGGGCACGTTCTCCAGCGTCAACGTCCTGGTCAAGCAGATCCGCGACTACATCAACTCCTGGAACGAGGACGCGAATCCCTTCACCTGGACCGCGTCCGCCGAAGAGATCCTCGCGAAGGTCCGCGTCGTCCAGACCAACATGAAGAAACTCGTTAATAACAACTCAAACTGACACGATCAGGATCACGAGACACTAG
>NZ_NEUE01000290.1 GCF_002910905.1 Streptomyces sp. SM11
TGGCGGCCTGGTCCTTCTTCTCCGGGATGACTGCCTTGATGTTGCGTTTGCGTAGGTAGGAGCGGTTGCCTCGGGAGGAGTACGCCTTGTCTCCGGCGACCGCGTCGGGCCGGGTTCGGGGACGGCCGACCGGGAGGCGAACCCGCATCTTGTTGAGCACGGGGATGAACTGCGGGCTGTCGGCGGCCTGTCCGGCGGTGAGCGTGAGGACGAGCGGTCTGCACTTGCGGTCGGCAGCGACGTGGACCTTGCTGGTCTGCCCGCCCCGCGAGCGGCCGAGCAGGGCGGCCTTCAGGCGGAGCTTGCGGCGTCGCCGGACGCGTCGCCGTTCGACCCGCCCGGCCTCGACGTCGGTGTCGTGCCCGACTTGTTCCTCGCTGTCGCCCCCTTTGAGCGGGTCCTCTCCTCCTCGGCCGCCTTCTCCAGGGCGTCCAGCGTCTCCGGATCAAGGCGCATCCCGGCGGCGTCGTGGTGGGCACGTGCGGTGGTGGAGTCCACACTGACCAGCGAAAGGTCCACCTCACCCCGCTCCGCGGCCTTCGCGATCAGACCTTCCAGCAGGTTCTCGAAGACCCCGGCGTCCCGCCACTGGCGGAACCGGTTGTACACGGTGGGCCAGGCACCGAACTCGGCAGGCATCTCCCGCCACTGTGCGCCCGAGCGGAACTTCCAGACCACACCCTCGAACTGCTCGCGCAGTTTCGTGGGGTACGGCCCGTACTCGCCGATCGGCAGGTACGGCTCCACGTACCCCCACTCCTTGTCCGTCAACTGTCTCCGCGTCATGCACACCGGACTACACGATCCACCCCCGAAGCGAGGGCGAATCCCGCAGATTGATCACGACTCGATACAGGCCCTAGTCCGGCTACTTCGACCGGTCGCTCGACGCGTACGGCCGGGAGGGCGAGCCCTGCCACCGGTGCGGCACCCCGATGCGCCGCCGAGCCTGGATGAACCGCTCCAGCTACTACTGCCCGCGCTGTCAGCGGCAGCCGCGCGCCTCGTCGTAGCGCGCACGGGCGGAGAGCACCTCGCCCATCCGCCCCTCCACGAGGTGGATCAGCCCGAGGAACTGCTCCGTGACCTCGCGGCCGAACGGGGTGAGCTCGTAGTCCACCCGGGGCGGGTTGACCGGGTGGGCCTCCCGCAGGACGAGCCCGTCGCGCTCCAGTGCGTGCAAGGTCTGGGAGAGCATCTTCTCACTGACTCCGTCGACCCGGCGGCGCAGTTCGTTGAACCGGAGGCTCTCCTCGCACAGTGCGCCGAGCGTCAGACCGCCCCAGCGCCCGGTGACATGCTCCAGCGTCGAGCGCGAGGGGCACTGCCGGGAGAAGACGTCGAACGCGAGGCTGTCCGTATCGCTGTCCGTATCGCTGTTCATACCAAAAGCTTACTCCCGCACAGTGCTCACCCCGAGGGAGCGCTGCGCAGGAGTAAGCGGGTGGTGGGACGGTCTGGACCTCTCCGGGAACGCGGTCCGGAACGGCTCGGTCAGAAGCCGAAGAAGTGACCCGAGAGGTCTGCGAGCTGCGGTCTCGTCATCTATCAAGGCTGTGACCTGCTGCTGACCTGTCGGCAGTTGTCAGCGCTGGTCAACGTTGAGCGTCCTATCACGGCCCCGAGACGGCCCGGAGAATGTCCCTGGTGGGCTTGGCACCCGCTCTCAGGAGTTCTGGCCAGCTACTCCGTGTTCGACGCGGACAGCCAGGAGTAAGCGTTTGGTGCATCCGTCTTGGCGTTTACAGGCCCAGCCTCTAACGTCATTGTCAGTGGTGCCTGCTTCACTTGGCCTTCAAACACCACCAGGGAGCACCCCATGACGACCATGATCCGCGCGACGGCTGCGGAGCTCGAAGCTCAACGGGAACGCCTGCTCGCAGAGGTGCATATGACCTTCGACGAGCTTCGCGACCGGGCCGAGAGCTACAGCCTGAGCAGTGACGAGCTTGACGTCTGGCACACCATCGAGGGCATCGACTACCTTCTCAACGGTGAGTGCTGAAGAAGTTACACTCGATGACAAGGCGGCTGAGTTCGCCGACACGCTGACAGACCTTACGCGGGGAGTGCTCGGTCAAGGCTCCCCGCGTTTCTCTGCCCTGAACGTTGGCAATCGCATCAGAGTCGCGCCTCTGGCTGCGGATGGCCGAAGCATGCGCATCCCCATCAAGATCGATGGGGAGAAGTGCCTAAATCTGCACGTTCAGCACTTCTGCTGCTGGGACGGCCCGAACATGTACCTTGCGGCTGACCGCGCCGACGTGCACGTCTTCTTCGAAGGCGTGCAAGATCCGCTGTTGCGCTACGAGTACCTGCGGCACTCGAAGAACCCTCCAGGGGCCCACCTCCAGGTGCACGCCCACCGGGACGAGATGGCCTACCTTCTCCGCTTGTCCGAGAAGAAGAAGGGGAGGCCAGCGGCGATGATGCGCAAGGGGAAGCTACCCCGACTCTCTGAAATGCACCTGCCGGTTGGTGGGCATCGACTCAGGCCAGCACTCGAAGATGTGCTGCTCTTGCTCGTCCGCGAATTCGCCATCGATGTTGAGGACGGCTGGGAAGCGGTCGTCGATCGGCATCCTCGCAAGTGGCGGATACTCCAACTCAAGTCAGCGGTTCGTGACGCCCACGAGTCCGCAGCAGAGACGCTGCGAGAGATGGGCTACACAGTCGAGTCACCCCAGGGGATGGAGCCTCAGCGGGTGGATTCTCGCCTCTATTGGGCCTGACCTTTGAAACTCCCCACAACTACGTCGCCTTGTGGATCGCCCCAACCCATCACTCGCCCCGGCTCCCATCCCGTCCGCCTTCGACCCACACACCGTGGAGCGGTCGTGGTTCAGGGCGTCAAGGTGGAGCGCGCCACTGTACGAACGACCTTGACGCCCTGGGCCGCGACTGCTCGGCTCTGCCTGGGTCGAAGGTGGTCGGGATGGGAGCCCCACGACGCTCGCCCCGCTCCGGCCGGCACTCGCGAACGGTGCCCCGTCCATCCCGGAGTCTGAGCGCCCCCGCCGGAGGCATCCTCTTGAAGCCGCGGGCTTGGTTTTCGTCTCATGCCCCCGGGCCTATCCAGTTGTGGGCGCGCGTCGGCGGCGGCAGCGCCGAGCGGGCCGAAGGCAGGAGCGCGGGCGCAGCCAGAGCCGGGAAGCGCGCCCGGCGGAGCGGAGCGCAGCCGGGTGCCTTGATGAGGTAGAGAAACCTGTAACTTCCCAGCTAGCTGGCGGGCCAGACGTAGCACTTGGCGGGGATCTGCTGACCGTCTCCGAATTGGTGCGTGGCTCCGCCGATGAACTGCCAGCCCAAGCGTTCGTAGAGGCGAATGGCTGCCTCATCCTTGTCCATCACGTCGAGCACAAGGCTTAGGCCGTTCTCCTCGGCGTAGTCCATGGCTGCTCGCATGAGGCTTTCGCCCACTGCATGCTTCCGCGCAGATCGCACCACGAACAGCCGGGCCAGTACACCGATGCGGGATTCATCCTCTCCGCTCTGCTGCTGCCAGAGGGTGACGGCCTTCTCCCCCTCCGCCTTCATGATCGCGATATGCCCCACTACACCGTCCCGGTGAGCTACCCACGCCTTCACGACTCCCGGCGGCGTGATCCATGCCTCGGGGTCATCCACTCCTTCAACCGGATATCCGTCCGTCGAGTGGACTTCGATCAGGGCTGCCGCCGCTCCGGGAACGTCGGCATCTTCGATAGGGCGAATGGTGGTGTCAGCCACGCGAGTCCTCCAACGGAGCAGTGGGCTAGGAAACGGGCAGCTCGTAGAGGAGCCCGGTTTGATCGGCGCGGTGCACGTACCGGGACACCTCGAAAGGCTCCGTGTTCTGATCCAGGCTCGTGTGGAGCACTTCGAGTACGGGCACCCCTGGCAACAAGTCGAGTACCCGGGCCTCTTCGGGTGAAGGCATCCGAGCGCTGATCTCGTCGCGCACCCGCGTCATCACGTGGCCCAGTTCCTCCAGGCGACCGTAGATCCCGTTTGGCCCTGACTTCGCCTGCATGAGGAGAGTCCCCTCCGCCTCTTCCCAGCGCAGATAGGTGGAGACGATCTGGACCGGCTCGTCGTCCGCGAAGTAATGGTTCTCGCGGTGAACGACGCTCTCGCTGTCGGCCGGGACCTGGAGCCGCTCGGCAACATCAGGAGGCGGCACCTCGCGGGTAATGCTCAGGACGTCGATGCGCGGGACCTTCCCCTGCTTCTTGGCTTCCAGGCGGAAAGGGGTCAGTCCGGTCTCCCGGTTCGCGATTGAGTACCGGTCGCTACCGAAGCGGAAGAGGCGTTGGGGCTCGCGCACGAACACGCCGCGACCGTGCTTCGCAGTCACTAGCCCCTGCTCAGCCAGGAGGCGAATCGCTTCTCGCGCGGTGTTGCGCGCCGCTCCGTACTGCTCGGCCAAGGCTCGCTCGGACGGGAGCTTTTGGCCGGCCTCCAGCTCGCCCCGCTCGATCGAGGCGCGGAGTGTGTCAGCGATTCGACGGCTGGCTGGTTGCTGGGAGGGGCGGTCGGATGCGGTCATGCGCCGAGCATACCAACTGGCTTAAGCCAGCGTCTTGACCCGTGCGCCCCTTCATGCTCAACTGGCTTAAGCCAGTAAGTGGCTCAAGCCAGTTGGGGGCGGCGTTCCTACCGCCAAGCAGACACACCGCCCCCCTGTCCCATCAGGGAGCTTCCATCATGACTGCTTCTGCTGTGGTTGTGCGTCGTTCGGTGCTGGGTCGGGCCTGCCCGGCGTGCGCGGAGTTGCGGTGCGCCGATCCGGCTGAGTGCCTGTACTTCCTGACTTCTCGCCCGTGGGCGGACTGCTCGGAGTGCGCCGGGTCCGGTTGGGCCGGTGAGGACGACTGCCTGTCGGTGTTCTGCTGGGTCTGCAACGGTTCCGGGCTGGAGGAGCACACCGCCCGCTCCGTCGTGCACGCCACCGTCAGCGCCCGGCCCCGCGCCCGCCTCCTCGCCCACATCGAGCGCCTGACCGCCGAGGTCTCCGACTCCGTGGCGGTGGCCGCGTGAGCCTCTTCGACGACGCCCTGTTCGGTGAACGCCCCGACTCGGCGGAGTGGGCGGATGAGATGCGGACCGAGCAGATCGGCGTGTACCTCGACGCCCACGACGTCCGCCCCTACACCCACTTCTTCACCGTGGTCGATGACGCTCACTACGCCGAGGAAGACGCCAAGGTGCGCGGCCTCTACCCGCCGATCGGGCACGGCTACCCGAGGGAGGACGACCAGTGACCTCCTTTCCCGTAGAGCCCTCGGCCGTGGCCGGGACCGCCGCCATTGTGGGCACTGATCCGCTGACGCTGGCTGACCTCTTACGGGTCGCCAACGCCCCCGGCTTCGACCGCTGGCAGGAGCAGGTCCGGCGTACCGGTGGCTGCTCGGACCCGATCCATCTGGAGGGCATGACCACTACCCGGGATGCGAAGTCGGGGCAGGTGCTCTACTCCTACAGCACCCAGGGCGAGCCCGGCGGACGCCTCCGGGTCGCGTGCGGGAACCGGCGGGCCTCCCGGTGCCCCTCCTGCGCCTGGACCTACGCCGGGGACACCTTCCACCTGATCCGCGCCGGGCTCACCGGTGACGTGGCCAAGGGAGCGCCGGTCACGGTGCGCACGCACCCCAAGGTCTTCGCGACGCTCACCGCCCCTAGCTTCGGCCCGGTCCACAACCGGCCCACCCGTGGTGTCTGCCGGTGCGGCACCGACCACCCCGAGGACTCCCCGATCCTCGGCACCGCCCTGAACCCCGGCACGTACGACTACGCGGGCGCGGTGCTGTGGAACAACCACGCCGGGGACCTCTGGCGACGCTTCACCATCTACCTCCGCCGGGAGATCGCTGCCCGCGCCGGCCTTTCCCAGAAAGCCGCCTCCGAGGTCTGCCGGGTCTCCTTCGGGAAGGTCGCTGAGTTCCAGAAGCGCGGCGCGGTCCACTTCCACGCCATCGTCCGACTCGACGGCCCCGACGGACCCGAGACCCCGCCCCCCGGCTGGGCCAGCGTCGCCCTGCTGACGGACGCGATCCAGGCGGCTGCCGCCCGCGCCACGGTCCCGCTCCCGGCCTCCGGCGACCACCCCGCCCGAACCTTGGCATGGGGGACACAGGTGGACGTCCGCCCCATCGGTGCCGGGAGTGCGAACGAGGATCTGTCGGAAGAGGCGGTGGCCGCGTACGTGGCGAAGTACGCCACCAAAGCCGCCGAGACCACCGGCACCGTAGAC
>NZ_NEUE01000291.1 GCF_002910905.1 Streptomyces sp. SM11
AGGGGTTGCGCATGCGGGGTTGTGGGATCTCTCTTTCACAGTCTGCCGGCTGTGGGACGAGTCAGAAACCGTTGATGTAGGCGAAGGACATGCGAAAGGTCCGGCGTAGAGGGTAAGACCCCCGTAGCTGAAACATCAACGGCTCGTTTGAGAGACACCCAAGTAGCACGGGGCCCGAGAAATCCCGTGTGAATCTGGCGGGACCACCCGCTAAGCCTAAATATTCCCTGGTGACCGATAGCGGATAGTACCGTGAGGGAATGGTGAAAAGTACCGCGGGAGCGGAGTGAAATAGTACCTGAAACCGTGTGCCTACAAGCCGTGGGAGCGTCGCTGTATGTGCTTGCACATGCAGTCGTGACTGCGTGCCTTTTGAAGAATGAGCCTGCGAGTTAGCGGTGTGTAGCGAGGTTAACCCGTGTGGGGAAGCCGTAGCGAAAGCGAGTCCGAACAGGGCGTTTGAGTTGCACGCTCTAGACCCGAAGCGGAGTGATCTAGCCATGGGCAGGTTGAAGCGGAGGTAAGACTTCGTGGAGGACCGAACCCACCAGGGTTGAAAACCTGGGGGATGACCTGTGGTTAGGGGTGAAAGGCCAATCAAACTCCGTGATAGCTGGTTCTCCCCGAAATGCATTTAGGTGCAGCGTCGTGTGTTTCTTGCCGGAGGTAGAGCACTGGATAGGCGATGGGCCCTACCGGGTTACTGACCTTAGCCAAACTCCGAATGCCGGTAAGTGAGAGCACGGCAGTGAGACTGTGGGGGATAAGCTCCATGGTCGAGAGGGAAACAGCCCAGAGCATCGACTAAGGCCCCTAAGCGTACGCTAAGTGGGAAAGGATGTGGAGTCGCAGAGACAACCAGGAGGTTGGCTTAGAAGCAGCCACCCTTGAAAGAGTGCGTAATAGCTCACTGGTCAAGTGATTCCGCGCCGACAATGTAGCGGGGCTCAAGCGTACCGCCGAAGTCGTGTCATTCATACACATAGGGCCAACGCCCGTATGGATGGGTAGGGGAGCGTCGTGTGCCGGGTGAAGCAGCCGCGGAAGCGAGTTGTGGACGGTTCACGAGTGAGAATGCAGGCATGAGTAGCGATACACACGTGAGAAACGTGTGCGCCGATTGACTAAGGGTTCCTGGGTCAAGCTGATCTGCCCAGGGTAAGTCGGGACCTAAGGCGAGGCCGACAGGCGTAGTCGATGGACAACCGGTTGATATTCCGGTACCCGCTTTGAAACGCCCAGTACTGAATCAGGCGATGCTAAGTCCGTGAAGCCGGCCCGATCTCTTCGGAGTTGAGGGTAGTGGTGGAGCCGATGAACCAGACTTGTAGTAGGTAAGCGATGGGGTGACGCAGGAAGGTAGTCCAGCCCGGGCGGTGGTTGTCCCGGGGTAAGGGTGTAGCCCGTGTGGTAGGTAAATCCGTCACACATTTAAGGGTGAGACCTGATGCCGAGCCGATTGTGGTGAAGTGGATGATCCTATGCTGTCGAGAAAAGCCTCTAGCGAGTTTCATGGCGGCCCGTACCCTAAACCGACTCAGGTGGTCAGGTAGAGAATACCGAGGCGTTCGGGTGAACTATGGTTAAGGAACTCGGCAAAATGCCCCCGTAACTTCGGGAGAAGGGGGGCCATCACTGGTGATAGCACTTGCTGCTTGAGCTGGGGGTGGCCGCAGAGACCAGCGAGAAGCGACTGTTTACTAAAAACACAGGTCCGTGCGAAGCCGTAAGGCGATGTATACGGACTGACGCCTGCCCGGTGCTGGAACGTTAAGGGGACCGGTTAGCTGCTCTTCGGGGTGGCGAAGCTGAGAACTTAAGCGCCAGTAAACGGCGGTGGTAACTATAACCATCCTAAGGTAGCGAAATTCCTTGTCGGGTAAGTTCCGACCTGCACGAATGGCGTAACGACTTCTCGACTGTCTCAACCATAGGCCCGGTGAAATTGCACTACGAGTAAAGATGCTCGTTTCGCGCAGCAGGACGGAAAGACCCCGGGACCTTTACTATAGTTTGATATTGGTGTTCGGTTCGGCTTGTGTAGGATAGGTGGGAGACTTTGAAGCGGCCACGCCAGTGGTTGTGGAGTCGTCGTTGAAATACCACTCTGGTCGTGCTGGATGTCTAACCTGGGTCCGTGATCCGGATCAGGGACAGTGTCTGATGGGTAGTTTAACTGGGGCGGTTGCCTCCTAAAGAGTAACGGAGGCGCCCAAAGGTTCCCTCAGCCTGGTTGGCAATCAGGTGTTGAGTGTAAGTGCACAAGGGAGCTTGACTGTGAGACCGACGGGTCGAGCAGGGACGAAAGTCGGGACTAGTGATCCGGCAGTGGCTTGTGGAAGCGCTGTCGCTCAACGGATAAAAGGTACCCCGGGGATAACAGGCTGATCTTCCCCAAGAGTCCATATCGACGGGATGGTTTGGCACCTCGATGTCGGCTCGTCGCATCCTGGGGCTGGAGTCGGTCCCAAGGGTTGGGCTGTTCGCCCATTAAAGCGGTACGCGAGCTGGGTTTAGAACGTCGTGAGACAGTTCGGTCCCTATCCGCTGCGCGCGCAGGAATATTGAGAAGGGCTGTCCCTAGTACGAGAGGACCGGGACGGACGAACCTCTGGTGTGCCAGTTGTCCTGCCAAGGGCATGGCTGGTTGGCTACGTTCGGAAAGGATAACCGCTGAAAGCATCTAAGCGGGAAGCCTGCTTCGAGATGAGTATTCCCACCCTCTTGAAGGGTTAAGGCTCCCAGTAGACGACTGGGTTGATAGGCCAGATGTGGAAGCCCGGTAACGGGTGGAGCTGACTGGTACTAATAGGCCGAGGGCTTGTCCTCAGTTGCTCGCGTCCACTGTGTTGTTCCCGGGTTGCGAACAGTTATCGCACCGGTTGAACAGTTTCACTACTTAATTGAAGAGTGTGCTTGTTCGCTAGAACCCGATAGGGTTTCGGTGGTCATTGCGTTAGGGAAACGCCCGGTTACATTCCGAACCCGGAAGCTAAGCCTTTCAGCGCCGATGGTACTGCAGGGGGGACCCTGTGGGAGAGTAGGACGCCGCCGAACAATCTTTCAAGGGCCCCTGGCCCCAGCGTTCATGCTGGGGCCAGGGGCCCTTTTGTTTTCCCGAAGCGCGTCGGATGGTCTGCTGCGCGAGAATGTATGTGGTACCCGAAGACAGGAGTCACACCCATGTCCACCAACTCTCCCGACGATCGTCCGGAGCGCGAGCCGCGTCGCCGGGACGGCGGTGACAGGGGCGGTTACCGCGGTGGTCGTGACGACCGGTCCGGTTCCGGCGCACCTCGACGCGACAATGACCGCGGCGGCTTCCGCCGTGACGACAACAGGGCTTCCGGTGGTGCCGGAGGCGGCACCGGCGGTGGCTTCCGCCGTAACGACCGGGACCGTGACCGTGGCCCGCGTCGTGACGACAGCCGGCCGACCGGTGGTTCCGGTGGTGGGTTCCGTCGTGATGACCGGGATCGTGATCGTGGTCCGCGTCGTGATGATGACCGTGGTGGGTACCGGGGTGGTCAGCAGCGTGATGACCGTGGTGGCCGTCCCAGCGGTGGCTTCGAGCGCCGCGACGACCGCCCCCGTGGCCCGCGCCGTGATGACGACCGGCCCTCCGGTGGCGGCTTCCGCCGCGACGACAGCCGGCCGACCGGTGGTGGGTTCCGTCGCGATGACAACCGGCCGACCGGTGGCTCCGGCGGTGGCTTCCGCCGTGACGACAACCGTGGTGGTGGCTTCGAGCGCCGCGACGACCGCCCCCGCGGTCCCCGTCGTGACGACGACCGGCCCTCCGGTGGTGGGTTCCGTCGTGATGACCGGGATCGTGATCGTGGTCCGCGTCGTGATGATGACCGTGGTGGGTACCGGGGTGGTCAGCAGCGTGATGACCGTGGTGGCCGTCCCAGCGGTGGCTTCGAGCGCCGCGACGACCGCCCCCGTGGCCCGCGCCGTGATGACGACCGGCCCTCCGGTGGCGGCTTCCGCCGCGACGACAGCCGGCCGACCGGTGGTGGGTTCCGTCGCGATGACAACCGGCCGACCGGTGGCTCCGGCGGTGGCTTCCGCCGTGACGACAACCGTGGTGGCGACCGGGACCGTGGCGGATACCGTGGCGGCCAGCGCGACGACCGGGACCGCGGTGGTTTCCGGGGCCGTGACGACCGGGACCGTGACCGCGACCGCGAGCCGATCAAGCGGCTGCCGATTCCGGACGACGTCACGGGCGACGAGATCGACAAGGACGTACGCCAGGAGCTCATGAGCCTGCCGAAGACCCTTGCCGAGGATGTCGCGCGCAACCTCGTGATGGTGGCCCGGCTGATCGACGAGGAGCCCGAGGAGGCGTACGCGTACGCCCGTATCGCTCTCCGGCTCGCGTCCCGCGTTGCTGCTGTGCGTGAGGCGGCCGGGTTCGCGGCGTACGCGACGCAGAGGTACGCCGAGGCGCTCGCCGAGTTCCGGGCGGCCCGGCGGATGACCGGGTCCGTGGAGCTGTGGCCCGTCATGGCGGACTGCGAGCGGGGGCTCGGACGGCCCGAGCGGGCGATGGCCATGGCCGGTGAGCCCGAGGTGCAGAAGCTGGACAAGGCCGGCCAGGTCGAGATGCGGCTGGTGGCCGCCGGGGCACGCCGTGACATGGGCCAGATCGACGCCGCCATCGTGACGCTCCAGAGCCCCGAGCTCGCGTCCAACTCCGCGCAGCCGTGGACGCCGCGACTTCGCTACGCGTACGCGGACGCCCTGCTGGAGGCGGGACGCGAGGACGAGGCGCGGGAGTGGTTCGGGAAGGCACTGGAGGCCGACAAGGACGGTTCCACCGACGCGTCGGACCGGCTCGCCGAGCTCGACGGTGTGGAGTTCGTCGACGTCCTCGGTGACGGCGAGGCCGACGAGGACGCCGGTGACGCCGCTCCTCGCGTCGACGACACGCCTGCGGCCCGCGACGACGCGCGTGAGGCCGTCAGCGCGGACGAGGACCTGGACGAGGATCTGGATGACGACCAGGACGGTTCTGCGGACGGGCCGGTCAAGGCCTAGTTGCTGATGAAGAAGGGGCGGCACTCCTACGGAAGTGCCGCCCCTTTTCTTCATTCCGGTCGACGGGTCAGTCGAGGGTGAGGCTCCGCATGACCAGGCCCGTGGCCGGCTTCGGGCCGAACGACGTCGACTTGCGGGGCATCGTGACACCTTGCCTGGCCAGGTCCCGGACGACCTCTTCGCGTACGGGATGCATCAGGACCGCCGTGGCGTCGAGGCGTTCCGCCTGTTCGACGGCTGCCTCGGTGTCGTGGATGTAGCCGATGTGCTCGGGCGCGTCGGGGATCCGCCACACGTCGTCGAGCAGCGCGGAGTGCAGGACCGTCGCGTCCAGGGTGCGCCAGGCGTCGGGGCGGTCCGTCCGGACGGTGCGGGCCAGCAGGGCCGGGTCGGGGCGGTCCACCAGGTGGAAGCCGCCGTCGCCGGCGAGGAGGAACGCGTTGCCCCCGGCCGCCGCTTCGGCCAGCGTGTCGAGTGCCCGGGGGAGCGGCCCTTCGACCGGCTGGACCCGGAAGAGACCGGTCAGCGCCTTCAGGGCCCGGGAGACCGGCAGCCCGCGCAGGAGGCGGTGGATGGCGCGGACCTGGAGCGGGTGGCGGGCCGTGTCGACGAGGAGGACGAGGCCGTAGTCCCACGGCCCGGGGACGGTCTGTTCCTGCTGGAGCCGGAGATAGGTGGCCCAGCGGTGGTGGCCGTCCGCGATGAGAGCCTGGTGCCGGGCGAGGTCTGTCTCGATCTCGGTCCGCTCGGCCGGGTCCGTCACGGCCCAGAGCCGGTGCCGGAAGCCGTCCTCCGTCGTGGTGGCGAGCAGCGGCTCCCGCAGGACCGTGCGTTCGACGACCGCTGCCGTGCCGGCCGGCGGGCCCTCCTCGCCGCGGTAGGTCAGCAGCAGCGGTTCCAGATGGGCCCCTGTCATACGCATCAGCTCCGCGCGGTCCGCGACGACGTCGTCCATGACGTCCTCGTGGGGCAGCACGATGCCCTCGGCGGCGGGGGAGAGGGCCAGGGCGCCGATCAGGCCCCGCTGGAGGATCTCGTCGTTCCGCTGCTCGTAGACGTACAGCACCGGGTCCGGGTCCGGGGCGATGATCCCCTCGGCCTGCCAGCGGGCCAGTGTGGCGGCTGCCTGCCGGTGCCGGTCCCGGGCCGTTTCGGCCTGGGGGAGGATGAGGCGCACGATGTTGTGCGGATCCGCCGACTCCAGGTGGTGCAGCCCGTCGGGCCGGACGACCACGTCGTACGGGGGCGATGTTACGGCGGCAAGGCTGCCGACCCGCTCGGGGACGTAACGCAGTCCGCGGAACGGGATAAGCCGCAGCCCCTGGTCGACGGGACCTGAAGTGTTCATCAGAGCATCGTATGTGTGCAGAGGGCATACGCGATGATCGGGGCGGAAGCCTGGAAGAGGAGCGAGCCAAATGAGCCACCAGCAGGACAGGTCCCGGCCGTCGGGGAGCGGTACGGCGCTGAGCGAGGCGTACGACACGGCTCTCCTCGACCTCGACGGGGTCGTGTACGCGGGCGGGGAGGCCATCGGCCACGCCGTGGAATCGCTGACCGAGGCACGGGCCGGGGGCATGCGCCTCGCGTACGTCACCAACAACGCGCTGCGGACGCCGGACGCGGTGGCGGAGCACCTGACGGAGCTCGGGGTGCCCGCCGGACCCTCCGACGTGATCACCTCCGCCCAGGCCGTCGCCAGGCTCGCCGCCGGTCAACTGCCGTCGGGAGCCCGGGTGCTGTTGATCGGCGGCGAGGGGCTGCGGGTCGCGTTGCGCGAGCGCGGGCTGGTGCCCGTGGAGTCGGCGGACGACGACCCGGCGGCCGTGGTCCAGGGGTACGGCGGGCCGGACATGACGTGGGGGCGGTTCGCCGAGGCGAGCTACGCGATCCGGCGCGGGCTGCCGTGGTTCGCGTCCAACACCGACCTGACCATCCCCGGCGCCCGGGGCATCGCGCCGGGGAACGGGGCGGCTGTCGAGGTCGTACGGATCGCGACCGGTGCCGAGCCGCAGGTCGCCGGGAAGCCGTTGCCGCCGATGCACCGCGAGACCGTGCTGCGGACCGGGGCGAAGCGGCCGATCGTCGTCGGGGACCGGCTGGACACGGACATCGAGGGCGCGTTCAACGGGGGCGTAGAGTCGCTGCTGGTGCTGACGGGGGTGACCGACGGGGCCCAGCTCCTCGCCGCTCCGCCACAGCACCGGCCGACCTATGTGGACCGGGACCTGCGGGGGCTGCTGACCGGGCAGCCCGAGGTGACGCCGGCCGGTGAGGCGTACCGGTGCGGGGGCTGGACGGCCTCCGTACGCGGGGACGAGCTGGTCCTGGCAGGCGGGAGCGACGGCGAGGGTGACGCGCTCGACGGGCTGCGGGCACTCTGCGCGGCCGCCTGGACCCTCGCCGGTGCCGGCGTGTGCGAGCTGAGGACGGGGAAGGCTCTCGCCGGACTCGGGCTCTGAACCGGTCCCCGGCGCCGCCGTACGTCCCTTGCCCGCGAGGGTGTTGAGATATGGGGCGGCGGCCCGGGACCAGCGGCGTCAAGAGGAAGATAGGTTAACCTAACCTGGTGCTGCTCGGTGGTCTGCCCGCGTCCCGCGCCGTGCCGTTCCACCTCACCGACTCCGGGAGTACGACCATGCAGCGCCTCACCGCGGAATCGGTGACCCTCGGCTACGACCAGCGGGTCATCACCGAGAACCTTTCCGTGGAGATTCCCGACAACTCCTTCACCGTGATCGTCGGTCCCAACGCCTGCGGCAAGTCGACCCTGCTGAGGGCCCTCGCCCGGATGCTGAAACCGAGCGAGGGGCAGGTGCTGCTGGACGGGCAGAGCATCCACCGGCTGCCCGCGAAGAAGGTCGCCCGTACGCTGGGGCTGCTGCCGCAGTCCTCCATAGCCCCCGACGGGATCACCGTCGCCGACCTCGTCGCCCGCGGCCGGTACCCCCACCAGGGCCTGCTGCGGCAGTGGTCGCCGGAGGACGAGCGGGTGGTCGACGCGTCCATGGATGCCACCGGCGTCGCCGAGCTGGCCGGCCGCTATGTCGACGAACTGTCCGGCGGTCAGCGCCAGCGGGTCTGGATCGCCATGGCGCTGGCCCAGCAGACGCCGCTGCTGCTGCTCGACGAGCCGACGACGTACCTCGACATCCAGCACCAGATCGATGTCCTCGACCTGTGCGCGGAGCTGCACGAGACGCAGGGGCGGACGCTGGTCGCCGTCCTCCACGACCTGAACCACGCCGCGCGGTACGCCACGCACCTCATCGCGATGCGGGACGGGGCGATCGTCGCGGAGGGGCCGCCTTCGGAGGTCGTCGACGCGGAGCTGGTGGAGCGGGTGTTCGGGATGCGGTGCCAGGTGATCGATGATCCGCAGACGGGTACGCCGCTGGTTGTGCCGGCGGCCCGCAAGGCTCGTCAGGCGGCCGCCTGAGAGGGCGGGGTGCGCCCCGGTGGGCGCTCCGCTCTGTCTCAATCGCCGGACGGGCTCGACAGGGCTGATGGGTCTGACGGGGCTACAGCAGTGATCTCAGTTTCAGGAGGTCCCGGAAGCCCGCCTCCAGGCGTACGCGGCCCGAGGCCCACGCCTTCGCGAAGTTCAGGTCGCCGTCCACCAGCGCCACCAGGTCGTCGCCCGTCATCGCGAGCCTGATCTCGGCTTTCTCCCGGGGCGGCCCCTCGACCGTGTCCCGCACGCCGATCCGGCCATCGGCCAGCCGGCCGGTGAAGGTGATGTCGAGATCCTTGATGTGACAGCTCAGCGAGCGGTCGAGGGCAGCGGTGCCGCGCACGTCGCCCTCGGCGGCTGCGAGGTTGTCGGAAAGTCTTCTCAGTGCGCTGCGGCACTCCGCCATGGTCGCCATCGTGATCGACGGTACACCGGCCCGTCGAGGTAGCGTTTCGGCATGAGCGACTGGACGCCGGAGGCGGGGACACCGCCCGTGAGTACGCCCGATGAGCCGGTGACCGAGGAGCCGGCCGCCGGAGCGCCCTCCTTCGAGCCCGCCGGGCCCACGCCCCTCGGGGTCGTGCGCACCCCCACCGGCCACGCCGCGGTGGATGTCCGGCTGGAGCGTCTGGCCGACGCGGACCACCTCCCGGCGGACGGGCACATCGAGGTGTACGAGGATGTACACCGTGGGCTGCGGTCCGAGCTGACCTCGCTGGACACCCGTCCGGCCGCCGTACCCGGTCCCGTACCCACACCTTCGCAGCACACGCATCACGACAACAGGAGCTGAACCGAACGTGGCAGGAGTGGCACGTCGCCGCCTCGACGCCGAGCTGGTACGCCGCAAGCTCGCCCGCTCGCGCGAGCACGCGAGCCAGCTGATCGCCGCGGGGCGCGTCACCGTCGGCCGCACCACCGCGACCAAACCCGCCACCCAGGTCGAGACGGCCGCCGCGATCGTCGTCACCAAGGACGACGGCGACCCGGACTACGTCTCGCGCGGCGGTCACAAGCTGGCCGGGGCGCTCGCCGCCTTCGTGCCGCTCGGGCTGACCGTCGAGGGGCGGCGGGCGCTGGACGCCGGGGCGTCGACCGGCGGCTTCACCGACGTGCTGCTGCGGGCCGGTGCCCGGCAGGTCGTCGCCGTCGACGTCGGCTACGGGCAGCTCGCCTGGTCGCTGCGGTCCGATGAACGGGTCGTCGTCAAGGACCGTACCAACGTACGGGAGTTGACCCTGGAGGACATCGACGGGGAGATGGTCGATCTGGTGGTGGGAGATCTGTCGTTCATTCCACTGGGCCTCGTGCTGCCCGCCCTCGCCCGGTGTGCCGGGACCGACGCGGATCTGGTCCTCATGGTCAAGCCGCAGTTCGAGGTGGGCAAGGAGCGGCTCGGCAGCGGCGGAGTGGTGCGGAGCCCGGAGCTGCGCGCCGAAACGGTACGGGAGGTGGCGCGGCGGGCCCGGGCGCTGGGGCTCGGTGTGCGGGGGGTGACGGCCAGTCCGCTGCCCGGACCCTCGGGCAACGTCGAGTACTTTCTGTGGCTGCGGGCCGGTGCACCTGAGCTGGATCCCGCGGATGTCGACCGTGCAGTGGCGGAGGGGCCTCGTTGACGACGAATGCGGCACGAACAGTCTTCCTTTTGGCGCACACCGGCCGTCCGGCCGCGATCCGCAGCGCGGAGCTCGTCGTGCAGGGCCTGCTGCGCAACGGGCTCGGCGTACGGGTCTCGGCGACCGAGGCGGCCGATCTGCCGCTGCCGGACACCGTGGAGACGGTCACCGACACCAGCCCCTCCGCCGTGGACGGCTGCGAGTTGCTGATCGTCCTCGGCGGTGACGGCACCCTGCTGCGCGGCGCGGAGTTCTCCCGCGCATCCGGGGTGCCGATGCTCGGCGTCAACCTCGGGCGCGTCGGCTTCCTCGCGGAGGCCGAGCGCGACGACCTCGACCAGGTGGTCTCCCGGGTGGTCTCCCGCGACTACGAGGTCGAGGAGCGTATGACGATCGATGTCCTCGTGCACAGCAACGGCGACATCGTGCACACCGACTGGGCGCTCAACGAGGCGGCCGTGCAGAAGGTGTCGCCCGAGCGGATGCTCGAAGTCGTCCTGGAGATCGACGGACGTCCGGTCACCGGGTTCGGCTGCGACGGGATCGTCTGCGCGACCCCGACCGGTTCGACCGCGTACGCCTTCTCGGCGGGCGGGCCCGTCGTCTGGCCCGAGGTCGAGGCGTTGCTGATGGTCCCGATCAGCGCCCACGCGCTGTTCGCCAAGCCGCTGGTGACCTCGCCCACGTCCGTCCTGGCGGTCGAGGTCCAGCCGCACACCCCGCACGGGGTGCTGTGGTGCGACGGCCGGCGGACCGTGGAGCTGCCCGCCGGGGCGCGGGTCGAGGTGCGGCGCGGTGCGGTGCCCGTACGGCTGGCGCGGCTGCACCAGGCCTCGTTCACCGACCGGCTGGTGGCGAAGTTCGCGCTGCCCGTCTCGGGGTGGCGGGGCGCGCCCCACTGACGGTCGCCGAGGACGCTTCACGGTCCCCGTGACCCTCGGGAACGCTCAGGAACGCTCGGGAGAGTGAATCCGGGAGCGGGGGCCGTCGCGCGTCCGGCCCGGAACCTCGTAAGGTCATGTCCGTGTTGGAGGAGATGCGGATACGGTCGCTCGGAGTCATCGACGACGCGGTGGTGGAGCTGTCACCCGGTTTCACCGCGGTGACGGGTGAGACCGGCGCGGGCAAGACCATGGTCGTCACGAGCCTCGGGCTGCTGCTCGGCGGGCGCGCGGATCCCGCCCTCGTACGGGTCGGGGCCAAGGCCGCGGTCGTCGAGGGCCGGATCACGGTGTCCGAGGGCGACGCGGCGGCGCTGCGGGCCGAGGAGGCCGGGGCGGAGCTCGACGACGGTGCGCTGCTCATCAGCCGTACCGTTTCGGCGGAAGGGCGCTCACGGGCCCACCTCGGCGGCAGATCCGTACCGGTGGGGGTCCTCACCGAGCTCGCGGACGAACTCGTCGCCGTGCACGGCCAGACCGACCAGCAGGGACTGCTCAAGCCCGCGCGGCAGCGGGGGGCCCTGGACCGGTACGCCGGAGACGGTGTGGAGGTCCCGCACGCCAAGTACGCGGCGGCCTACCGGCGGCTGCGGACCGTCACAGCCGCCTTGGAGGAGCTGACCACCCGGGCCCGGGAGCGGGCCCAGGAGGCGGATCTGCTGCGGTTCGGTCTGAACGAGGTCGCGGCCGTGGAGCCGTTGCCGGGCGAGGACGTCGAGCTGGCAGCCGAGGCGGAGCGGCTCGGGCACGCCGAGGCCCTCGCCTCCGCCGCCTCCCTCGCGCACACCGCGCTGGCGGGAAATCCGGAGGATCCGGAGGGCGTCGACGCGACGACCGTCGTCGCCGCCGCCGGGCAGGCCCTGGACGGCGTCCGGGCCCACGACCCCGCGCTGGCCGCGCTGGCCGACCGGATCGGCGAGATCTCCATCCTGATCGCCGACGTCTCCGGCGAGCTCGCCGGGTACGCCGACCAGCTGGAGGCCGACCCGCTGCGGCTGGCCGCCGTGGAGGAGCGCCGGGCCGCCCTGACCACCCTGACCCGTAAGTACGGCACGGACATCACGGCGGTACTGGCCTGGGCCCAGGAGGGCGCTGGCCGGCTCACCGAGCTGGAGGGCGACGACGAGCGGATCGGCGAACTGACCGTTGAGCATGACGGGCTGCGGGCCGAACTCTCCGTGCTCGGACAGGCCTTGACCGACGCGCGCACGGAGGCCGCCGCCCGGTTCGCGGAGGCGGTGACCGAGGAGCTGGCCTCGCTCGCCATGCCGCACGCCCGGGTCTCCTTCGCCATCCGGCAGACCGAGGCGGCCGACGAGGCGTCCGGCATCGACATCGGCGGGCGGAGTGTCGTCTACGGCCCTTCGGGCGCCGACGAGGTGGAACTGCTGCTCGCCCCGCACCCCGGGGCCCAGCCCCGGCCGATCGCCAAGGGCGCTTCGGGCGGTGAGCTGTCCCGGGTGATGCTCGCGGTCGAGGTCGTCTTCGCGGGCTCCGACCCCGTACCGACGTATCTCTTCGACGAGGTCGACGCGGGCGTCGGCGGCAAGGCGGCGGTCGAGGTCGGCCGGCGTCTCGCCAAGCTCGCCCGGTCCGCGCAGGTGGTGGTTGTGACCCACCTGCCGCAGGTCGCGGCCTTCGCCGACCGGCAGCTGCTGGTCGAGAAGACCGTGGACGGCTCGGTGACCCGCAGCGGTGTCACCGTCCTGGAGGGCGAGGACCGGGTCCGGGAGCTGTCCCGGATGCTGGCGGGCCAGGAAGACTCCGAGACGGCCCGCGCCCACGCCGAGGAGTTGCTGGCCACGGCCCGCACCGACGGGTGAGGGCATGAGCCGGACCTGCACGGCGGCCGAAGGCCGCCGGGGTGTCCGGGCTGCTGCGCCGCCGCACCGACGCGGCGTGGCAGCCCACCCGTCGCGCCGGGCGGACCGTCACTCCGTATGCCGGTCCGGCCGTCACCCTCGGCGCCGCGGCTCCGGGCTGCTGCGGCGCCGAGGGGCTCGCGGTGTCGGCGGCCGGAGGCTGCGGGGCGTACGACGACCTCGTGGGCGCCGCCGGCCGCGAAGCCGGGGGTCCCGTGCCCAGCCGGGTGCGCTGCGCCGGGACGAGGTGACCAGCGGGGCCGTGAAGCTCCTCGGGATCGGGGCGGCTGGGCTGCTCGCCGGGCTGCTTGTCGAGGAGCATGCCGTGAACGGGTGCTGACCGGAGTGGTCGTCGCGCGCCCCGCCCATCTCGTCAACCTGGTCGATGCCACCCCGGGACCGCCGGCGGCTGTGTCGCGCTGCTCGGTGCGTACTGGCCCTCGCCCGGTGCGTCCCGGGGTGCGGAGGCGTCCGGCGGGGACACGGTAAGCCGGTCGGTGAAGTCGGCGGGCGATCGGCGGGCGATCGGCAGGCGGCAACTGCGCGCCTCCAAGTTCACCCGTAAGGGTGGTGCGGTGTGGTCGGTTGTCGCCGGGAGCGCGGCAGCAACGTTACGGCGGTCCCGGAACGTGCGTACGGACTGGCATCCTTGGCGCTGTACTTACCGCCGACTCCGGAGCCCCGGGGAGCCAATCAACGTGTCACAGCTGCGTACGGTCCAAGTCCTGGGCGGCGGGAGTGCGGGCAGCAGCGCGCACGTCGGTTCGCTGGCCGCCGGGCTGGTGGCGCGTGGGGTGCAGGTGACCGTCTGCGCCCCTTCCGCGGTGGACCGCGCCTACGGGTTCACGGCGACCGGAGCCCGCTTCCTTCCGGTGCCCCGGCGCAGCGATCCGGCGGCCGTCGCCGCGCTGCGGGCCGCCTGCGCGGGTGCGGACGTCGTCCACGCCCACGGGCTCCACGCGGCCGCCCGCACCGCCCTCGCCCTCAGCGGGCGCGCCGTGCCCCTGGTGCTGACCTGGCACACGCGGCGGTACGCGGAAGGCGCCCGCCGGCAGATCCTGCATCTGCTGGAACGACGCGCCGCACGGGCGGCGGCCGTGGTACTCGCCCCCTCCTCCGACCTGGTGGACCGGGCCCGCGGGCGGGGTGCGCGCGACGCCCGGCTCGCTCCCCTCGCCGTTCCGCCCCCGCGCCCGGCCGACGCCGAAGAGGGCAAGGCGCGGGCCGAACTGGGCGCGGTGGACCGGCCGTTACTGATGGCCGTCGGCAGTCTCGTACCGCATCACGGCTTCGGTACCCTGCTGGACGCGGCCCGCGTCTGGCGCGGTCTGGACCCCGTGCCGCTGCTCGTCATCGCGGGTGAGGGGCGCGACCGGGACGCCCTGCAACGGCGGATCACGGACGAGGGGTTGCCCGTCACGCTCATCGGATGCCGGGACGGTGTGGGGGAGTTGCTGGCCGCCGCCGACCTGGCCCTGCTGCCGAGCCGGTGGGAGGGCCGCTCCCTGCTGGCCCAGGAGGCGTTGCGAGCCGGGGTGCCGCTCGTCGCGACCGCCGTCGGCGGTGTGCCCGAACTGGTCGGCGAGGCCGCCGAACTGGTGCCGTACGGCGACGCCGAGGCTCTCGCACGTACGGTCGTGAGGCTGCTCGGGGACCCGGGCGCGCGCGCCCGGCTCGCCGAGGCCGGGCGGGTGCAGGCGGCGGGCTGGCCCACCGAGGACGACACGATCGCCCATGTGCTCAGCGTCTACGACGAGTTGACGCATCCGCTGGCGACAGGGCGGGCGCGCTGAGGGGACACGGCAGGGCGGCCGCGCTGAACGGACCGCCCACCAGCCCGGGGCTCAGGCGGTGTGGCGGCGGGCCCTCAGCGCCAGGCTCAGCGCCAGCACCGTCTGCGGGTCGTCCAGGTCCGTGCCCAGCAGCTCGCCGATCCGGGCGAGGCGGTTGTAGAGCGTCTGCCGGTTGAGATGCAGCTCGCGGGCGGTCTCCGCCTTGCGGCCCGCGTGCGCAAGATACGCCTGGAGCGTCGGAAGCAACGGCGGGCGCGAGGTGCGGTCGTGCTCGCGCAGCGGCCCGATCGCCCGGTTCACGAACGCCGCCAGGTCCGGATGGTCCCGCAGCCGCCACAGCAGCAGGTCGATGTCGAGGCGCCGGGCGTCGTACCAGGGCCGGTCGGCCAGTCCCTGCGCGGCCGTCGCCGTCTCCGACGCGTGCCGCAGCCCCGCGCCCGCCGCGGCCCAGCCGCCCGGGACGCCGACCACGACCACCGGCGGCTGCGATCCGGCGCGGTCGAGACCGGCCCGCTCCACGCCCGCCCGCAGCGCTGCCGCCACCCGGTCCGCGACCGCGGTGCGCTCGCCCTCCGAGCGCAGCCCCAGCAGGAGCGGAACCCGCCCCTCCACGGGCCGTACGCCGAGCAGCACAGGGACCCCGACCGAGGCCAGCTCCTCCAGCACCGCACGGGCCAGCAGCGCCCAGTTGCCCGACGGGGACAGCTCGGGGGCCAGCCGCATCACCACCGGGAGGAGCGGGGTGTCGCCGGGCCGGAAGCCGAGCACCCGGGCCTGGGCGGGGGCGTCCTCCGGGACGATCCGGCCCTCCGCGAGGTCGGTGAGGAAGTCGCCCCGGCCCCGGGCGGCCAGCTCCTCCTCCTGCCGGGCCTGCATCAGGACGACGGCGAGGAGGCCCGCCGCGCGCTCCGCCGCCATCCGGTGCACGGTCGCCAGCGGCCCGGACACCGCGAGCAGCACCAGCCTCGCCCGTACCGAACCGGTCTCGGGCCCGCCGCCGGGCACGTCCACCAGCACCGCGCCGGTCGGCGGGCTCTCCCGGGCCGCCCGGTCGCCGCGCATGCCCTCCCAGACCTGGAGCGGGTCCGCGCCCACCGGGCCGGTCCCGGTGGACGCCGCGTACAGGAGCTGGCCGTCGGGCGTCTCCAGGAAGACCGGGTTGGCGGTGAAGTCGGCGAGGATCCCGAGGACCTGCGGCACCCCGCCCCCGTCGAGCAGCGCCCGGGTGGCGCGCCGGTGCACCTCCTCCGCCTGCTGGAGCAGCGCGTAGTGCCCGTTGACGATCTCGGTGTGCACCTCCTCGGTCACCGCGACGAACGGCACCTCGCGGTGCAGCTGGACCAGCGGGAGCCCGGCCGCGCGGGCGGCGTCCACGATGGAGGCGGGCAGCCGGCCGAAACGCGGGCCGAGCTCCACCACCAGGGCCGCGATGCCCCGGTCGGCGAGGCGGCGGACGAAGGCGCGCTGTTCGGCGGGGCGGGCGCCCAGGCCCAGACCGGTGGTCAGGAGCAGCTCGCCGCCCTTGAGGAGGGAGGCGATGTTCGGGACCTCGCCCGCGTGCACCCAGCGCACCGTACGGTTCAGCCGGTCGGCGCAGGCCACCACCTCCGGCAGCCCGGCGCGCAGCCCCGGCAGCTCCAGCGCCCGCTGCACGGTGATTCCGCTGTGGCTCTCCACGTACCCGGCCCGCTTCCCTTGTGCCCTGACCGGCCCGTCGATCGGGCGGTCGTCCTGTTCAGGACGCTACCGCCCGGGGTGCGGGCCGCGCATCGCAGGGGAGGCGGAGAGATAGCAGCACCAGGCCGGCCCGGCCCGGGTCAGGGCTTCGTCAGCAACCCCACGAGCGTGCCCCGGCTGCGCCGCAGCGCCTCGATCTGTTCGTCCATCTCCGCCAGCTCCCCGCCGAGGATCTCCCGCAGCTCCGCGCACCAGTCGAACCCCGGCCCCTCGCCCCGGGCGCACGGCAGCACCTGACGGATCACCTCGGTGGACAGGCCCGCCCGCAGCAGCGCGCGGATCTGCGTGACGGTCACCACGGCCTCCTCGCCGTAGGCGCGATAGCCGTTCGCGCCGCGCCGGGCCGACAGCAGCCCCTGCGCCTCGTAGTACCGCAACGACCGCGCGCTGACGCCCGTCCGCCGGGACAACTC
This sequence comes from Streptomyces sp. SM11, assembly GCF_002910905.1. Classification (GTDB taxonomy): domain Bacteria; phylum Actinomycetota; class Actinomycetes; order Streptomycetales; family Streptomycetaceae; genus Streptomyces. The sequence continues at coordinate 16,863 of NZ_NEUE01000291.1, forward strand.
TCCGATCAGCATGTGCCCGTGCCTCGTTTCCTCTTGACCTTGCCACCGGTGTCAGGCCTTAACGTCCGGGGCATGAACGAAGATTCCCCGTACATCGTGCAGGCCAACGGCCGGACGGCGAGTACCGACGACCTCGCGCCGCTCGCCTTCGCGGGCCATGCCCACTTCACCGCGATACAGGTCCGCGACGGCCGGGTCCGCGGCCTCGACCTCCATCTGGAGCGGCTGCGGACCGCGTCGGTCGAGCTGTTCGGGCAGGCCCTGCCCGAGGACCTGGTCCGCTCCCACCTGCGTACCGCACTCCGTGCCGGAGGAGCCGACCTCTCGCTGACGGCCACGGTCCACTCCACGGCCGGTGAGTTCACCGCGGCCCGCGCGAACCTGGCGCTGCTGGTAAGGACCGGGCCGTCGTCGTCCGGCCCCGGAGGCCCGCTGGCGCTCGCGGCGGTCGAGCACGAGCGGTTCCTGCCGCACGTCAAGCATGTCGGTGAGGTCGCCAAGACCCACCTCCTCCGGCAGGCCGTCGCCGACGGCTTCGACGACGCCGCCTTCCTGGACCGGGAGGGCCGCTTCAGCGAGGCGACGATCTGGAACCTGGCTTTCTGGGACGGCGAGTCGGTGGTGTGGCCCCGGGCCCAGATCCTGACCGGGACCACGATGGGCATCGTCCGCCGGCAGCTGGACCGGCTCGGGATCGAACAGCGGACCGCCGCGATCACCCCCGACGGGCTGCCCGACCTCGCCGGCGCGGTCGTCATGAACTCCTGGACACCGGGCGTGGAGGTCCACCGGATCGGCGCCACCGAGCTGCCCGCCGCGCCCCGGTTCCTCGAGGTGCTCCACCGGGCGTACGAGGCCGAACCGCTCACCGCGCCCTGAAACGCATGGTGGCCGCCCCGGGAAACCCGGGGCGGCCACCATCAGGACGAACCGCGGCTCAGCCCACGTACGCGCCGCTCGCCGTCAGCCGCAGGGCCGTGTCGATCAGCGGGACGTGACTGAACGCCTGCGGGAAGTTCCCCACCTGGCGCTGGAGGTTGGAGTCCCACTCCTCGGCCAGCAGGCCCAGGTCGTTGCGGAGCGACAGCAGCTTTTCGAACAGCTGGCGCGCCTCGTCGACCCGGCCGATCATCGCGAGGTCGTCGGCCATCCAGAACGAGCAGGCCAGGAACGCGCCCTCGTCGCCCGCCAGACCGTCGACGCCCGCGTTCTCGCCCTCGGTGGGGTAGCGCAGGATGAAGCCGTCCTCCGTGGACAGCTCCCGCTGGATCGCCTCGATCGTGCCGATGACCCGTTTGTCGTCCGGCGGCAGGAAACCCATCTGCGGGATGAGCAGCAGGGAGGCGTCCAGCTCCTTCGACCCGTAGGACTGGGTGAAGGTGTTGCGCTCCTTGTCGTACCCGCGCTCGCAGACGTCCCGGTGGATGTCGTCGCGCAGCTGGTACCACCGCTCCAGCGGGCCCTCGACGTCCCCGGACTCGACCAGCTTGATCGTCCGGTCGACCGCGACCCACGCCATCACCTTGGAGTGCACGAAGTGCCGGCGTGGCCCGCGCACCTCCCAGATGCCCTCGTCGGGCTCCTCCCAGTGCTTCTCCAGATACTCGATCAGCTTGAGCTGGAGGCCCATGGCGTAGTCGTTGCGGGTCAGACCCGTCATGTGCGCCAGGTGCAGTGCCTCGGTGACCTCGCCGTAGACGTCCAGCTGGAGCTGGTTCGCCGCGCCGTTGCCGACGCGGACCGGGCCGGAGTTCTCGTAGCCGGGCAGCCAGTCCAGCTCCGCCTCGCCGAGCTCGCGCTCGCCCGCGATGCCGTACATGATCTGGAGGTTCTCCGGGTCGCCCGCCACCGCCCGCAGCAGCCACTCGCGCCAGGCGCGGGCCTCTTCCCGATAGCCGGTGCGCAGCAGCGAGGAGAGGGTGATCGCGGCGTCCCGCAGCCAGGTGTAGCGGTAGTCCCAGTTCCGTACGCCCCCGATCTCCTCGGGCAGTGACGTGGTCGGCGCCGCGACGATGCCGCCGGTCGGCGCGTACGTGAGGGCCTTGAGGGTGATCAGGGAGCGGACGACCGCCTCCCGATAGGGCCCGTGGTACGTACACTGATCGACCCACTCGCGCCAGAACAGCGCGGTCGCCTCCAGGGACCCCTCGGGGTCGGGGAGGGCCGGTGGTCCGTGGTGCGAGGGCTGCCAGCTGATCGTGAACGCCACCCGGTCGCCGGGGCCGACGGTGAAGTCGGAGTAGGTGGTCAGGTTCTTGCCGTAGGTGTCCGCCTCGGTGTCCAGCCAGACGGAGTCCGGCCCGGCCACGGCGACCGTGCGGTTGTCGACCTTGTGCACCCAGGGGGTCACCCGGCCGTAGCTGAAGCGCATCCGCAGTTCCGAACGCATCGGCACGCGGCCGCTGACGCCCTCCACGATCCGGATGAGCTGCGGCGCGCCGTCACGCGGGGGCATGAAATCGGTCACTCGTACGGTGCCGCGCGGCGTGTCCCACTCCGATTCCAGGATGAGGGAGTCGCCGCGATAACGCCGCCGGTCGGCGAAGGCTGGTTCGGTTCCTTCCGCTCTCGCGGGGCCCAGGCGCCAGAAGCCGTGTTCCTCGGTGCCCAGCAGGCCCGCGAACACGGCGTGCGAGTCGAAGCGGGGCAGGCACAGCCAGTCCGCTGTGCCGTCCCGGCAGACCAGGGCTGCGGTCTGCATGTCTCCGATGAGTGCGTAATCCTCGATGCGCCCGGCCACGTGCGTCTCCAGTCGAACGGCCATGTCGCCCCGTCAAAGGGCGCTTACTGCGGGTCAAGGGGGTCGTAGGGTCTTTCACCCGGGAAGATCCGACGAGTTCCTTACCGGTGGGCGGCCTGGGTGGTGCCGCCGCCCGGCCGTCTCGGCAGCGAGTGTTTGAGCAGGATACGACGCACCACGAAGATCCGCGCGACGGTCCCCGCAACATCTCTGAGCTGATCGGGTGGGACGTGAAGTACCCGGGGTGATGGTGTGACGCCCCCGTGCAAGGTAGTGGTCGGAAGCAGCCTCCCGCCGTCGCTGTTACCCTGGTAGCCCGTGGACCGGTGGTCGTTCGCGACAGCGGACGAGGCCCCCGAACCGCAGCGACGGCACCCCCGGAATCTCCGGTTCGGTGGCCGGTACGCACCTCAGAATCGCGACCACGGGAGCCCCCTTTGGCTATGCAGCCCACATCCACGACGACCAAGCACATCTTCGTCACCGGGGGTGTCGCCTCCTCCCTCGGCAAGGGTCTGACTGCCTCCAGCCTGGGTGCCCTGCTCAAGGCGCGGGGCCTGCGGGTCACCATGCAGAAGCTCGACCCCTACCTCAATGTCGACCCCGGCACGATGAACCCCTTCCAGCACGGCGAGGTGTTCGTCACCAACGACGGCGCCGAGACCGACCTGGACATCGGCCACTACGAGCGCTTCCTGGACGTCGACCTCGACGGCTCCGCCAACGTGACGACCGGCCAGGTCTACTCGCAGGTCATCGCCAAGGAGCGGCGCGGCGAGTATCTGGGCGACACCGTCCAGGTCATCCCGCACATCACCAACGAGATCAAGCACCGCATCCGCCGCATGGCCACCGATGACGTGGACGTCGTCATCACCGAGGTCGGCGGCACGGTCGGCGACATCGAGTCGCTGCCGTTCCTGGAGACCGTCCGCCAGGTCCGCCACGAGGTCGGCCGGGACAACGTCTTCGTCGTCCACATCTCGCTGCTGCCCTACATCGGCCCCTCCGGCGAGCTGAAGACCAAGCCCACCCAGCACTCGGTGGCCGCCCTGCGCAACATCGGTATCCAGCCGGACGCCATCGTGCTGCGCGCCGACCGCGAGGTCCCCACCGCCATCAAGCGCAAGATCTCGCTGATGTGCGACGTCGACGAGGCCGCCGTGGTGGCCGCGATCGACGCCAAGTCGATCTACGACATCCCCAAGGTGCTGCACACCGAGGGCCTGGACGCCTACGTCGTGCGCAAGCTCGACCTGCCGTTCCGGGACGTCGACTGGACCACCTGGGACGATCTGCTGGACCGGGTCCACAACCCCGACCACGAGGTCACCGTCGCGCTGGTCGGCAAGTACATCGACCTGCCCGACGCCTATCTCTCGGTCACCGAGGCCATCCGCGCCGGCGGCTTCGCCAACAAGGCCCGCGTCAAGGTCAAGTGGGTCACCTCCGACGACTGCCGGACCGCCGCCGGCGCCGCCGAACACCTCGGCGACGTCGACGCGATCTGCATCCCGGGCGGCTTCGGCGAGCGCGGGGTCGACGGCAAGGTCGGCGCCATCCGCTACGCCCGCGAGAACAGGGTCCCGCTGCTCGGCCTCTGCCTCGGCCTCCAGTGCATCGTGATCGAGGCGGCCCGCTCGCTCGCCGAGATCCCCGACGCCAACTCCACCGAGTTCGACGCCGCCACCTCCCACCCCGTCATCTCGACGATGGAGGAGCAGCTCGCCTTCGTCGAGGGCGCCGGCGACCTCGGCGGCACCATGCGGCTCGGCCTCTACCCGGCCAAGCTCGCCGAGGGCTCCCTCGTCCGCGAGGCCTACGACGGCCAGCCGTACGTGGAGGAGCGCCACCGCCACCGCTACGAGGTCAACAACGCCTACCGGTCCGAGCTGGAGAAGAAGGCCGGACTGGTCTTCTCCGGCACCTCCCCGGACAACAAGCTCGTCGAGTACGTCGAATACCCGCGCGAGACGCACCCCTACCTGGTCGCCACCCAGGCGCACCCGGAGCTGCGCTCCCGCCCGACCCGCCCGCACCCGCTCTTCGCGGGTCTGGTGAAGGCCGCCGTCGCGCGCAAGGTCGGCGCGGGCGAGTAGTTCCGAGGCATTACGGTTGACCGGGGTACGGATCCTTCACGGATGCCGTGCCCCGGTTTTTCGTTCTGTACGCGGGAGGACGCACATGGGTATCCAGGACACGCCCGAGGAGTGGCAGGTCACCGAGACCGTCACCCCCTTCACCGGCAACAAGACCAGCGTCCGCACCGACCGGGTGGTGATGCCCGACGGATCCGTCCACGGCCGTGACTACCAGGTCCACCCCGGTTCCGTCGCCGTTCTCGCCATCGACGAGGACGACCGGGTGATCGTGCTGCGGCAGTACCGCCACCCGGTACGCCACCGGCTCTGGGAGATCCCGGCCGGACTGCTCGACATCCCCGGCGAGAACCCCCTGCACGCCGCCCAGCGCGAGCTCTACGAGGAGGCGCACGTCAAGGCCGAGGACTGGCGGGTGCTGACCGACGTCTACACCACGCCCGGCGGCTGCGACGAGGCCGTGCGCATCTTCCTGGCCCGCGACCTCTCCGAGGCGGAGGGCGAGCGGTACGCGGTCTCCGAGGAGGAGGCCGACATGGAGCACGCCCGGGTGCCGCTGACCGAGCTGGTCCGCTCGGTGATCGCGGGGGACGTGCACAACAACTGCCTGGTCGTCGGGGCGCTCGCGCTCACCGCCGTACGGGCGGGCGACGGCGTCGACTCCCTGCGCCCCGCCGAGGCGCCCTGGCCGGCCCGGCCCTTCGAGGCCTGACGGTTCGACGGCCTGACGGGCCGTCTGCCGCCGCGCACCGTCCCTCGGTCGGGCGATCGCAGGACATCGCGATCGTAAGAGATGAAGAAATGCTGATCCGATCGGGGGATGTTCCCCCTGCTCCGCCCCGCTCCGCAGTGATCGTCGTCACCGCTGAACTACGCTCGAAACGCACCCGACCGGAGTTCCGGCGGGCACCGCGTGCAGCGAAGTGGAGCGTGGCTCGTGACCGATCAGGCGGTGGACACCAGCGGCCCGGCGAAGGCCCCGGGGACCGAGGAGCCGTCCGGCACCGCCCCACCCCGATTCTTCGGCCGCGAACGCGAGTTGAAGGCTCTGCGGGCGGACATCGAGCGCGCTGGTCTCGACACCCTGGCCGGCCGCAAGACCCCCCGCGCCCGGGTCCTGCTGATCGCCGGCCGCCCCGGCTCCGGCCGCAGCGCACTCGCCGAGGAACTGGCCGGGGCGCTCACCGGAACCGACGCCGCCGCGGCCGCCGCGGCCGCCACGGGCGCCCTGCCCTGGGCCGTCCCCGGTACGGGCTCCGGCGACTACCCCGACGGAGTGCTCCGGGTCGGCCTCACCGACCCCGGCGGCAGACGCGTCCCCACCGAACGCACCGCCGGCGAGATCCTCGGCCTCCTCGGAGTGGCGGTCCCGCCCGGCGCCGATCAGGACGAGCTGTCCGAGATGGTCCGCGAGGCCCTCGCCGTACGCCGGCTCGTCCTGGTCCTCGACGACGCGGCCGACGCCGAGCAGGTCGACCCGCTGCTCCCGGAGAACCCGGACTGCCTGGTGCTCGCCACCGCGACCGGCCCGCTGACCGGCATCCCCGACGTGCGGCCCTGCACGCTCGGCGGACTGGAGGCGGGCGCGGCGGTGCGGCTGCTCGCCCGCGCCATCGGACAGGTCCGCATCACCGTCGACCCCCGCACCGCGGAGACCCTGTCCGAGGTGTGCGGGGGGCAGCCGGCGGCGCTCGCCCTGATGGGCGGCCTGCTCGCCGCCCATCCCATGGCCTCGGTCGCCGACGTCGCCAAGCAGCTGCACGAGCTGCCCGACTCCGGTGATCAGCACTCCGTCGGCGCCCGGCCGCTGGCCCGCGCGTTCCGGCTCGTCCACGACTCCCTGCCGGCGACCGCCGCCCGGATACTGCGCCTGCTGGCCCTCGCCCCCGCCGGGCTCGCCGACGCCCATACGGCCTCCGCGCTGGCCGGCTGCTCGGTCTCCGCCGCCCGCTCCACCCTCGACGACTTCGTGAAGCTCGGACTGCTGCGGACGGACGGCGCGGCCCACCCCCAGTACGCGGTGCCCGGCTGTCTCGCCCCGCTGCTGCGGGCGCTGCTGGAGGACCAGGACCGGGCCGGCGAGATCGAGCTCGCCCGCGCCCGGATGCTGGAGCGGACCGTGCGCCGGCTCCAGTCCTGCCGCGCGGTCACCGAGCCGGAGGGCTCCGCCGCCCGCCGCAAGCTCGCCGGACTGCCGCGTTCGCTGCGCTTTCCGAACGCGGAGGAGGCGGGCGCGTGGCTACGGGTCCGCCAGCCCGCCCTGCTCGCCTCGGCCCGCCTCGCCGTGGCGGACGGCGAGCTCGACACCCTGGCGCGGCGGCTGGTGGCGGCCCTGGTGCGGGCCCTGGCCGCGCACCGGGGGACGGAGGAGGCCGCCCCCGAGCTGTACGGGCTGCACGGTCTTGTCCTGGATGTGGCGCTGCGGCGCGAGCTGCCCCGCGAGCAGGCCGCCGCCCTGCTGAACCTCGCCGATCTGGACGCCCGCACCGGCCGTACCCGGGACGCGCTGACCCGCTACCGGGCCGCGCTGGACGCCGGAAAGGCCGCCAAGGACCTGTACGCCACCGGCCGCGCGATGGAATCCGTAGGCGGCGCGTACGAGGAGCTGGGGGACTACCACCGGGCCGCCGACTGGTACGGCCGGGCGCTCTCCCAGCGCCTGACCCAGGGGGAGCGGGCCGAGACGGCCCGGCTGTACGGGCGGCTCGGGGCGGTCCACACGTACGCCGGGCGCTACGGCGAGGCGCTGCGGAACTGGCGCGCCGCCGCGGCGGGCCACCGCAGGCTCGGCGATCCGGCGGCCCAGGCGCGGGCGCTCAGCGAGTCGGCCCGGGTCCAGGAGTACGCGGGCCGGCCGCACGACTCGCTCCGGACCTGCCGGGAGGCCGTGGACCTGGCCCGGCGCGCCGGTGACGTGCGGCTTCAGGCGGCGCTGCAGCTGCGGCTCGCCGACACGCTGGACCGGCTCGGGGACCCCGCCGCGGCCGGTCTGCACCGGGCTGCGGCCGACAGATTGCTGGGCGAGGAGGGTTCTGCCTACGAAATCCGTAGTGCTTCGACGGAAAATTAATGCTTTGTAAGGCTAGACAGCGCGAAGTCCTTCATTAGACTGGCTCTGCCGCGTCCCTCCGTGGCGTCTCCCATTTATGATGTATATGTCCGGGTGTGCACCGCTGCGCCCGGATGACCCTCCGAGCCAAGGACCGTGATCGACGTGAAGGTCGGCATCCCCCGCGAAGTCAAGAACAACGAGTTCCGGGTGGCGATCACCCCCGCCGGAGTGCATGAGCTCGTCCGTCACGGCCACGAGGTCGTCATCGAGCAGAGTGCCGGCGTCGGCTCGTCCATCACGGACCAGGAGTTCGTCGCCGCCGGTGCGCGGATCCTGCCCACCGCCGACGAGGTCTGGGCCGCCGCCGACCTGCTGCTGAAGGTCAAGGAGCCGGTCGCGGAGGAGCACCACCGCCTCCGCAAGGACCAGACGCTCTTCACCTACCTGCACCTCGCCGCCTCCCGCGAGTGCACCGACGCGCTGCTGGCCTCCGGCACCACCGCCATCGCCTACGAGACGGTCGAGACCGCGAACCGCGCCCTCCCGCTGCTCGCCCCGATGTCCGAGGTCGCGGGCCGCCTGGCCCCGCAGGTCGGCGCGTACCACCTGATGCGCTCCGTCGGCGGCCGCGGCGTGCTGCCCGGCGGCGTCCCCGGCACCGCGGCCGGCAAGGCCGTCGTCATCGGTGGCGGCGTCTCCGGCTGGAACGCCACCCAGATCGCCGTGGGCCTCGGCTTCCACGTCACGCTGCTCGACCGCGACATCAACAAGCTGCGCGAGGCCGACAAGATCTTCGGCACCAAGGTGCAGACCGTCGTCTCCAACGCCTTCGAACTGGAGAAGGCCGTCGTCGAGGCCGACCTCGTCATCGGCGCCGTGCTGATCCCCGGTGCCAAGGCCCCGAAGCTGGTCACCAACGAGCTCGTCGCCAAGATGAAGCCCGGAAGTGTACTTGTCGACATTGCAATCGACCAGGGTGGCTGCTTCGAGGACTCGCGTCCGACGACCCACGCCGAGCCGACCTTCCGGGTGCACGACTCGGTCTTCTACTGCGTCGCCAACATGCCCGGCGCGGTGCCCCACACCTCCACCTACGCGCTCACCAACGCGACGCTGCCCTACATCGTGGAGCTCGCGAACCGCGGCTGGGCCGACGCCCTGCGCCGCGACGCCGCGCTCGCCAAGGGCCTCAACACCCATGAGGGCCAGGTGGTTTACCGCGAGGTGGCCGAGGCGCACGACCTCCCGCGCGTCGAGCTGAGTGCGCTCCTCGGCTGACGAGTCAACTCCCTCCGTCAACATCGCACGTCCGGCCGGACCTTGCCGAGCAAGGTCCGGCCGGACGTGTATCGGGCCCTGTGAGGCCCTTGCGCAACTCGCGCCGAACGTAACCCTTTACCCGTTTCGTGCTGCGGCGAAATGTGCGGCTTGGTCGCTGTGCACCCTTGACAGCGAGGTGTTCGATTGCCGACACATCGGGCCGGGTCCGGCGGATTGTGTTGCTGCGGACCGGTGACACGCCATAGAGTCGCCAATCGTCGGCATGGTGCCACGCTGACCTATCGATAAGTTTCCTGGTCACGTCCAAGGAGGTAAGACGACTTGTGAATGAGTCGACAATTACTCCCGGGGGTGGTCAACCAGGGATGCCCGCACGGGGTCTGAGCCCGATCGGGCTCGAAGCTGTCGGCTCCGTCGCTGTCCGCACCTTCGCCACCCAACAGCACATGACGACAGCCCCCCAGATGATGGACGGCCTACACGTGAACGCCACGGCCGGCAACGAGAGCAGCCGGGACACCGACCGCTTCGCCGACTTCGCCGAGGTGCCCGAGGGGCACTTCTACGACCCCGACGCCGAGTACGAGCCCGATCCGGAGTACGCGGCCACCCTCGCGCCCGACGCCGCGCGTCAGCGCCGCGAGCGCATCGGCCCGACCGGACGGCCGCTGCCGTACTTCCCGATCCCGGGTCCCCTGACCGACCACGGCCCCGCGAAGATCATCGCGATGTGCAACCAGAAGGGTGGCGTCGGCAAGACCACGTCGACCATCAACCTGGGTGCCGCGCTCGCGGAGTACGGACGCCGGGTCCTGCTCGTCGACTTCGACCCGCAGGGCGCGCTCTCCGTCGGCCTCGGGGTCAACCCGATGGAGCTGGACCTCACCGTCTACAACCTGCTCATGGAGCGGGGCATGGCGGCCGACGACGTCCTGCTCAAGACCGCGGTCCCCAACATGGACCTGCTGCCCAGCAACATCGACCTCTCCGCCGCCGAGGTGCAGCTCGTCAGCGAGGTGGCCCGCGAGTCCACGCTCCAGCGCGCCCTGAAGCCGCTGATGGCCGACTACGACTACATCGTGATCGACTGTCAGCCCTCCCTCGGCCTGCTCACCGTGAACGCCCTGACGGCCGCTCACAAGGTCATAGTGCCGCTGGAGTGCGAGTTCTTCGCGCTGCGCGGGGTGGCGCTGCTCACCGAGACCATCGAGAAGGTCCAGGAGCGGCTCAACCCGGAGCTGGAGCTCGACGGCATTCTCGCCACCATGTACGACTCCCGTACGGTGCACAGCCGCGAGGTCCTGGCGCGCGTAGTCGAGGCCTTCGACGAGCACGTCTACCACACGGTCATCGGGCGCACGGTCCGCTTCCCGGAGACCACGGTCGCCGGCGAGCCCATCACCACCTACGCCTCCAACTCGGTCGGCGCGGCCGCCTATCGCCAGCTCGCCAGGGAGGTGCTCGCCCGGTGTCACGCCGAGTGAGTCTGCCGGGGGCCGACGAACTGTTCCGTACCACCGGAGGCGGGATGGGTCTCCAGTCGTCCTCCCCGGCGGAGCGGCGGCGCAAGGCGAACGGCGAGCCGCGGGTGCCCGCGCCCGCCGGGGAGAGCGATCCCTCCGGCCAGGCCCCG
>NZ_NEUE01000011.1 GCF_002910905.1 Streptomyces sp. SM11
CAGCGGCTCGCCCATCTGCTGGCCGACCGTGCCGCGCCCTCGGGCGGCGGGCGGCGCGGGACCGCGCCCGACCTCACCGAGCTCATACCGCAGTGGCTGGCCACCGCCAACCGGAAGGGCTACCGCGCCCCTGCGGCCCTGCTGCCGCCGCTGCTGGACGCCGCCCGCACCCGGACGGACCTGCGCCCGCAGGCGCTCGCGTTCGCCGGGCCGCGCGGTCTGTGGCTGGCCGGGCTGAATCCTGACTGGAAGTTCGCCCTGCGGGGCTCCGCGAGCGGCGCGCTCCAGCCCGGCACCAGGGACCCGGACGCGGTGCGCCGGCTGTGGGAGGAGGGACTGTTCGCGGAGCGGGTCGCACTGCTCGACGCCGTACGGGCCCAGGATCCGCCCACCGGGCTCGCCCTGCTCGCCACCACGTGGTCGGCCGAACGGGCCGAGGACCGGCTGATGTTCCTGGACTCCCTGCGGTCCGGGCTCGGGGGCGACGACGAGCCGTTCCTGGAGCAGGCCCTGTCCGACCGCAGCCGCAATGTCCGCGCCACCGCCGCCGAACTTCTGTCCGCCCTGCCCGCGTCGGCCCTCGCCGGGCGGATGGCGGCCCGCGCGATGTCCTGCGTCAGCCCCGACCGTACGGGGGACGTCGTCTCCATCGCCGTGGAGGCGCCGCACGAGTGCGACGCGGTAATGCAGCGCGACGGCGTCGCCGCGGTCCCGCCGACAGGCCGGGGCGAACGGTCCTGGTGGCTCGGGCAGTTGGTGGAGGCCACGCCGCTCGGCGTCTGGGAGGAGCGGTTCGACGGGCGTCCGGCCGCGGAGATCGTGGCCCTGCCCGTCGCCGACGACTGGGCCGGGGAGCTGCACACCGCATGGTGCCGGGCGGCGATGCGGCAGCGGAATCCGCGGTGGGCCCGGGCCCTGCTCGGGCGTCCCGCTGCGCCGCCGGCCAGCGGCCTGACACCCCCCAACAGCCCCGGAACGGCCTCGATCGCCGAGCGCTCGAAGCTCCTCGCGATCCTGGACGAGGCCGAACGCGCATCCTGGGTGGCCGAGTTCATCGCTGCGCACGGCCTGTCGGAGGCGTTCCAGCTGCTCGGGGTGTGCACGGTCCCCTGGGCCGGACCGCTCGGGCGTGCGGTGGTCGACGCACTCGACATCGCACGGGACGGCGGGAGTTATCCGTGGAGCTTCAGCGGAGTGATGGGCCTCGCGGAACGCTGCCTGGATCCGGCCGAGGCCGACCGGCTGGAGGTCCTGACGGCCGCGCAGGACGAGCAGGAGGGGGCGTCACCGGGGGCGGGCGGTTACTGGTCGGAGGCCTTCCAGCGCCTGGTCTCCACCCTGCGGCTGCGCGCCGCGATGGAGGCGGAGCTGACGGCCTGACGCGGCGATGCGGACGGATCCGATGACACGGCGCGACGGAAGCGGTCGCGACGCCCCGGCCCCGCGCCGGAGCCGCTTGCGGCGACCGGGCACGGCAACCGGGCACGGCGACGGAAACCGCCGCCGCCCGCGCGGGCCCTGTAAGCAGCGGACCCGCCCCGGGGTCGGCGTTCAGGCCTGGGCGGCCTGGCGGACGTGGGCGTTGACCCAGGTGACGATCTCGGTCGTCGTCGCCCCCGGGGTGAAGAGCTCCGCGACGCCCAGCTCCTTCAGCGGTGCGATGTCGTCCTCCGGGATGATCCCGCCGCCGAACACCTTGATGTCCTCCGCCTCCCGGGCCTTCAGCAACTCGATCACCTTGGCGAACAGCGTGTTGTGCGCCCCGGAGAGGATCGAGAGGCCGATGGCGTCGGCGTCCTCCTGGATCGCCGTGTCGACGATCTGCTCGGGCGTCTGGTGGAGCCCCGTGTAGATCACCTCCATACCGGCGTCGCGCAACGCCCGCGCGATGACTTTGGCCCCGCGGTCGTGGCCGTCGAGTCCCGGCTTGGCCACCACCACACGGATCGGACCGGTCACACCCATCACTGCCTCCACCTGGTCTCCCGTGCCTGAAGGGCCGGGGATGTGAACGAACGTTATCCACAGCATCCCGCAAGCCGCTGTTTCGCGGCAGGCGGGGAGGGGGAAATCACACGTGGGACATGTTCGCCAGGCGTCGTTCCCCGTACCACGCGGTGTTCCGGCCGCGCGGGGCCCGGCGCGAGACACACCCAGGGGAGCCGCACCAAGGTAGCCGTACCACCGCGCCGCCAGCCGCACGGCACGGTGGTACGGCTCCCGTCGCCGCCCGGCCCCGCCGGCCCGCGGCACTCGTGCCGACACCCCATGAGGGCATACGGGGACGGGAGCCGCCTCCCCCGTACGCCAGTGCAGGAGGTCGGCCATGAAGCTCCTCCCTCCCCTCTCCCTGCTGCCCCGTCTCCCCCGTCTGCCGGTCCCCCGGCTGTCGTCCGCGCTGCTCGGCGCCACCGCGCTGGAGCTGGTCGTCCTCGCCGGGCACCTGATCGTCTACCCCTTCGGCCTCACCCCAGAGCGCCGCCCGCCGACGC
>NZ_NEUE01000292.1 GCF_002910905.1 Streptomyces sp. SM11
GCGGAAGCCGTACCGCGGCCGCGGACCCAGCCCCGGGCGGAAGCCGCAGACGCACCGCGGGCATGAGCCCCTCCTTCGGCCCCGACCCCGTGCAGCCGCGCCGCAGGCGCCCCTTCGGGGCTCTCGCCGTGGGGGCGGCCGTGGCCGCGGTGGTCGGCACCGCGGCCTTCGCCGGCGGGCTGTTCGGCGACGACAGCCGGGACGAGGCGCTGCCGGAGGCCACCACGAGCGTCCCGGACACCGAGGACGAACCGGCAGCGTCGGTGGCCCCGTCCCCCTCCGCGTCGGCCACTCCGTCCCGTACGCCGTCAGCCTCGGCCACGCCGTCCGCGCCGCCGTCCGCGTCCGCCTCACCGACGAGGAGCCGGAAGCCCACCCCGAACGCCACCGCGTCCGCGCCGACAGCGAGCGCGTCGTCCACCGCGGACGGCGGCGCGTCACCGCCCCCGCCGTCCGACGCCCCGCCCGCGGAACTGGCCGGCTCTTCGCTGCGGCCCGGCGACCGGGGGCCGGAGGTGGTCGAGCTGCAGAACCGGCTCACGCAGGTGGGGGAATGGCTCTACTCGGGGCCGCCCGACGGGAACTACACGGACCGGGTGGGGTACTCCGTGGCGATCTACCAGTCGTACAAGGCGATCCAGGGCGATCCAGCCGGTGTGTACGGACCGAACACCCGGAGCGCGCTGGAGGCGGAGACGAACGGGCGCGGACGCGGACGCCACTGAGCCCGGCCGCCGGGCGGAGGGATTGGCGTTCCAGTCCCGGTTTTTGTATCGTGTTGGAACAAAGTGGCTCCCGCCCGCACTCCCTGACCGGCGGGCGGGGGTTGCTCTTGTACGGAACACCTCGTACGGCAACACCTCGTACGGGCCCCCTCGCACCGCACCCCCTTCACAGCCCGTGTACGCCTTGCTCCGCGGCACGCGCACCCGGGCTGTTCGCACACCTCCCCGCGTTCTGGAGCAGCCGATGCCGGCCACCGTCCTCACCGCACACGCCCTCCTCCTCGACATGGACGGCACCCTCGTGAACTCCGACGCGGTGGTCGAACGCTGCTGGCGGCGCTGGGCGATCGAGCACGGGCTGGACCCCGAGGCCACGCTCAAGGTGGTGCACGGCCGTCAGGGGTACGCCACGATGGCCGTCCTGCTCCCGGACCGCCCGGTGGAGGAGAACTACGCGGACAACCGGGTGATGCTCGCCCAGGAGACCGCCGACGTCGAGGGCGTCGTGCCGATCGGCGGGGCACCCGCGTTCATGGCCGCGATCGCCGAACTGCCGCACGCGCTGGTGACCTCCGCCGACACCGCGCTCGCGACGGCCCGGATGGGTGCGGCCGCACTTCCGATGCCCGCCGTCCGCGTCACCGCCGAGCAGGTCGGCGCCAGCAAGCCGGACCCCGAGGGCTTCCTCAAGGGCGCGGCGGAGCTGGGCTTCGACGCGGCGGACTGCATCGTGTTCGAGGACTCCGAGGCGGGCATCGCGGCGGGCCGGGCGGCGGGCATGCGCGTCGTGGGCGTCGGCCCGCGCGCCGCGGCCCTCGCGCCGGACGCCCACGTCGAGGACCTGACGCGGGTACGGGTGGAGGCGGCCGGGGACGGGACGATCCGCCTGCACATCAACGAGGCCTGAGACCTCCCCCGGGCCTTCCCCGCCTCCGGCCCCGGATGCGGGGAAGGCCCGGGGTTCAGTCCCGGTGCAGCAGCCCGCGCGCGACCAGCTCCAGGACCACCGCGACGGCCACCACCTGGACCGCCATCAGCGCCACCAGGACGAACAGCTGCACGGCGCCCGCCTCCACGGGTGAGGCGCCGCCCAGGAGCATGCCCACGAACGCCCCCGGCAGGGTGACGAGCCCGACCGTCCGGGTCTGGTCGAGCCCGGGCAGCAACGCGTCCGAAGCCGCCGGCCGCACGATCTCCAGCCGGGCACCCGACAGCACCCGCGCGCCTGCTCCGTGACGGATCCGCGCGCCCTCACGATCCGTCACTCCCCTCGCACACCCCTTGATGTGACGTGCACATGCCGCCACCCTGTTACCTGGTACCCACCCCACAGAAACCTGGCGTCGCCACGATGGCCGGGTCTCGCCTACCGCCCGCCCAATACCCCTCCACATCAAGGGAGTTCGCATGCCCGGTGTCTACGCGCGTCGCCTCTCCGTCGTCGCCGCAACCGCCGCACTCGCCGCCACGTCCGCCCTGTTCACCGCCCCGAACGCGCAGGCCGCCATGCCCACCCCGGTCAGCGCGGCGACCGCACGCACCTACCTCGCCCAGCTCACCGTCGGCGCGGAAGGCTCGTCCAACGGCTACAGCCGCGACAAGTTCCCGCACTGGATCACCCAGTCGGGGACCTGCAACACCCGCGAGGTCGTCCTCAAGCGCGACGGTACGAACGTCCAGCGGAACGCCTCCTGCGCCGCGGTCAGCGGCAGCTGGTACTCGCCCTACGACGGCGCCACCTGGAGCGCCGCGTCCGACGTGGACATCGACCACATGGTCCCGCTCTCCGAAGCCTGGCGCTCCGGGGCGAGCAGCTGGACCACCACCCAACGCCGGTCGTTCGCCAACGACCTGACCCGACCCCAGCTCATCGCGGTCACCGACAACGTGAACCAGTCCAAGGGCGACCGGGACCCGGCCGAGTGGATGCCGCCGAGGTCCTCGTACAAGTGCACCTACGTCCGCGCCTGGGTCCACGTCAAGAAGCAGTACAACCTGAGCGTCGACTCCGCCGAGAAGAGCGCCCTGCAGTCGGCCCTGAACGGCTGCTGACCACCCTCGCACGGCCGTTGGCCACCGTGGACGGCCGTTGACCAACGTCCACGGGCCGTTGGCCACGCACGGCCGGAACCCGTGCACCGTCCCCCCCTCGTTCTGTACGTTACGGAGCCCATCCGTGACGGCGTAGCGAGGAGACATCACATGGCCGGGCTGCGCCTGGGACCACTGCTGCGGTACGTCGACTGGGAGTCCGGGTCCACCGCGACCGTCTGGGTCGAGGCGAGCCGTCCGTGCACCGTGGAGGTCCGGTGCGCGGACGGCGCCTCGGGGGTGTCACACACCTTCTCGGTGGCCGGGCACCACTACGCCCTGGTGGTGGTGACGGGGCTGACCCCCGGCACCACCACGGCGTACGAGGTGCTGATCGGCTCCCGGCGCGTCTGGCCGCCCGACGACGCCCGTCTCCCGCCGAGCACCATCACCACGCCATCGGCATCGGCGACTTCGGCGGGCACGGCCGAGGGCGCCGGGGCCGAGCCGGACGGCGTGCGGATCTCGTTCGGGTCGTGCCGCTGGGCGGCCTCTCCCGGCGGCGGGCACGACCCCGTGGGGCCGGACGCCCTGGTCACGCTCGCCGCCCGCCTGGCCGCGGACCCCGCGGCCGAGCGGCCCGACGTCCTGCTGCTCCTCGGCGACCAGGTGTACGCGGACGAGACCTCCGGGGCGACCCGGCGCAGGCTCGCCGCCCGCCGGGACCTGAAGGAGCCGCCGTGCGCGGAGATCGCGGACTACGAGGAGTACACCTACCTCTACGACGAGTCGTGGCGCGACCCGGAGGTGCGCTGGCTGCTCTCCACCGTTCCCAGCTGCATGATCTTCGACGATCACGACGTCATCGACGACTGGAACACCAGCGAAGCCTGGCAGCGGGAGATGCGCGCCACGCCCTGGTGGCACGAACGGATCGTCAGCGGGCTGATGTCGTACTGGGTCCACCAGCACCTGGGCAACCTCTCCCCCGCCGAACTGGCCACCGACCCGGTGTACACGGCGGTCAGAGCCTCCCCCGACGGCACCGAGGCGCTGCGCCGATTCGCCGCCGAGACCGACGCGGATCCCGCCCGCACCCGGTGGAGCTACCGGCGTGTTTTCGGCCGAGTACGGCTGGTGATGGTCGACACCCGCGCGGCCCGCGTCCTGGCCGAGGAACAGCGGGCGATGCTGAACGCCGAGGAGGCCGGCTGGCTGCGGAAAGCGGTCCTGGACGAGCCCACCGCATACGACCACCTCCTCATCGGCAGCTCCCTGCCGTGGCTGCTGCCTCCGCTCGTCCACGACGCGGAGCGCTGGAACGCCGCCCTGTGCGCGGGCGTACGCGGGCAACGCTGGGCACGGTTCGGCGAGAAGCTCCGCCGTGCGTCCGACCTGGAGCATTGGGCCGCCTTCCCGGAATCCTTCGACCGGTTCACGGAACTGCTGCGGGAGGCGGGAAGCGGTCCGGACGCCCCCGCGACGGTATGCGTCCTCTCGGGCGATGTGCACCACGCCTACATCGCCGAACCCCGGTGGCCGGACGCCGATTCCGGCCCCGGGCCCGATTCTGGTCCGGGGCCCGGAGGCGCCCCGGCGTCCCTCGTTCTCCAGCTGACCTGCTCCCCCGTGCACAACTCGGTCCCCCGGCCCATCCGGACGGGTTTCCGTTTCGGCTGGAGCCGGGCGGGCCGGCGGATCGGCCGGGTACTGACCCGCCACGGCCGCACGGGGCCGTCGCCGGTGAGCTGGAGCAGGGCGGGCGGCCCCTGGTTCGGTAACCAGCTCATGACGCTGACGTTGCTTGGCCGGAAGTCTGCGCTGACATTGGTACAGGCCAGAGCAACCAGGCAGGGAGCCCAGTTGGAAGCGGTTCTTGAGCGTTCACTCACCCCTGAGAGTGGGGCGATTTCCGGCCACTCGGCAGAATGTTGAAGTTGCAAGTACTGGTGAGGTTTCCCTAACCTGACGCTCCCAGTCGGTTCACGTCCCCACCACGACCGAAGGAGCCCCCCATGCTCATCCGCCTGAACCGGGCACAGCCCTACGCGCTCAGCCTCTTCCGCTTCGTCGTCGGCCTGCTCTTCGCCTTTCACGGCGCCGCCACGCTCTTCGGAGTGATGGGCGGCAACCAGGCGGAGACCGGGGCCTGGCCCGGCTGGTACGCCGCTCTGATCCAACTGGTCTGCGGGACTCTGGTCGCCCTCGGCCTCGGCACCCGTGCGGCGGCCTTCCTCGCGTCCGGGTCGATGGCCTACGCGTACTTCAAGGTGCACCAGCCAGAGGCACTCCTGCCGATCCAGAACGGCGGCGAGGCGTCGGCGATGTTCTGCTGGGCGTTCCTGCTGCTGGTCTTCAGCGGCCCCGGAGCCGTCGCCCTGGACCGCTTCTTCGGTTCGCGTGACACGGCGGCCACCGCCGAAGGCACGGCCAGGCGTGAGCAGGCCCCGGCCGTTCCGGTCTGACGGCCGTTCCGGTCTGACCGGCCGTCCGCACGCCCGGACCTCTCCCGGTCCTCTCCCGGACCCCCGCGTTCCGGCGCCGACCCTCCGCGCGGTGGGGCGCCGGGTCGGCGAAGCCGGGACCGTACGGCGGTGTCCCGATCCCTCCCGCGCGGAGGAAGGGGACATCGCCGTACGCCGTGAATCCGCCCGAGGGAGCGGAGGACCCGTCATCCCCGCCCGTGGGGCGCGAACGGCACCGTGAAGCAGGCCGCGCGCTCCCCCGCACCGCCCTGCCGGTCGTGGATGATCACCGACCGTGCCCCGTCCTCCCGGAAGGCCCGGCCGTGCAGGGCCTCCGCCCGCCCGTCGCCGTCCTCGTCCGTCCGGAAGTCCAGCCACACCTCGTTGACCGGGTCGGCGGTCGCCGCCGGGTGGTGCTGGTAATGGGGTCCGGCCGCGGCGGGATCGGCACCGCAGGGCGAGGTGTGCACGTGCATCCCGTACGCCCGGCCGGGCACGAGTCCCCGCAGCCGGGCCCCGACCCGGGTACCGGACAGGTCCGCGAACTGGGTGATCTCGATCCGCGCGCCCGCCGGCACCAGCCGGGTGTCGTACGTCAGCGCGTCGGACGGGACGAAGGAACCGGGCGGGGAGAACACCCCCGCGGCCCGCGTCCACGAGCTGCCGCCCGCCGCGGCGACGACGTCGGTGCGGCTCGGGTCCCCACCACCACCGGGCCCCTGCACCGAGGGCCCTTCCGCTGGAGCGCCGTGCGCGCCGTGGCCGCCGGTGGCCGTGCCCGGACCGGACGCCACCTCATCCGCTCCGTGGGCGACGCCCACCCCGCAGGCCAGCGTGAGCAGGGCCACCGTGCCCGCCAGCACGCCCGGGCCCCGTGAGAACCTCCGGACGGCCCGCGCAGCCACGTCGCCCTCCCGTGCCGCCGTCCCCCGCCGCCCCGAATTCGAGTGCGCCGACCCGGGTCCCGTCCGTACCATCCATGCCGTCATGTGCTGCTCCTCGCTCGTGCCGGTCGTTCTCCCCGCCTAACGGGCACATGGCCTCCAGGTATACGTGACCTGCACAACATCACCCGCCCTGAGCGATACCCGGAGAACTCTCACGCGTACGCTGTACAGCTGGACCTGCCGCACCTGCCGCACCTGCCGCACCCCTGCGACGTCGCGGCGTTGACACGATCGGGGAGTAGTAGACGGTGCCAGAGAGTGTGGCCGCGCTGACCAGCAGCCCATGGATCTACGCGGTGGTCGCCCTCTCCGTTCTCCTGGACGTCTTCCTGCCCCTGCTGCCCAGCGGTGTACTCGTCATCACGGCCGCCACGGCGGCCGCGGCGGGCTCCACCACCGTCAGCGGCGCCGGCGAGCAGGTTCCCTCGCTCGTCGTGCTGATCCTGTGCGCGGCCACCGCCTCGGTCCTCGGCGACCTCGTCGCGTACCGGCTCGCCTGGCGCGGGGGCAACCGGCTGGACCGGGCCATCGCCCGCTCCCGGCGTCTCACCACCGCGCAGGAACGTCTCGGCGCTGCGCTGAGCCGGGGCGGCGGCGCACTGGTGATCATCGCCCGGTTCGCTCCCGCGGGCCGCTCCGTGGTCTCCCTCGGCGCGGGTGCCGCCCACCGCAGGAAGCGGGACTTCCTTCCCTGGTCCGCGCTGGCGGGCCTGGCCTGGGCGGGCTACAGCGTGGGGCTCGGCTACTTCGGCGGCCGGTGGCTGGGCTCGACATGGTTCGGCACGGCCGTTTCGGTGCTGGCCCTGTTCGTGGCGGGCGCGCTGGCCGCGTTCGTGGTGAAGCGCCCGGCGACGCGGACGGCGACGGCAGCCGGGGCAGTGGCGGCAGACACAGTGCCCATGCGGGCGGATGGGGATGCGGCGGCACCGGGAGCCGCGGTCGCGGCCGGGGCCACGGCTGCGGCCGCAGCCGCACCGCCCACGACGATGCCGCTCGGGTCCGTGCCGGCGCCCACGCCTGCCCCCGGCACCGCTTCCCCGAGCGGGCCAGCTGCCCTCGGCGGGCCGGGACAGATGTCGGCGCCCGGCCCGGCCGCCCCGGCCGCCCCCTGAGCGAAGGGCAGGGGCCAAGGGCAGGGCGACGAAGCCCACCGGAGGAGCGGGATCTTCCGGGTGGCGGGGCTCAGCCCTTGGCCGCGCCCCGTATCTCCAGGCCGTCGAGCAGCTTCATCGTGGCTGTGGTGATCTCGTCGACGGCCCGGTCGAAGACCTCCCGGTTGTGCGCGGCGGGCGCGCGGAACCCGGAGACCTTGCGTACGTACTGAAGGGCGGCGGCCCGCATGTCCTCCTCGGTGGCCTCCTCGGGGAGAGCGGGCGGTCGGAGCGTCTTGATGCTGCGGCACATGACTCCAGTGTGGACCGCCCCACTGACAACGGACACCTGTCGACGCCCGCCCGCCCCGATCCGCCCTTCCGCCGGTTCAGCTGCTCCGCACCTGGTCGCTCGGATTCGACCGGTCGGTGCACAGGGCCCAGATGATGAAGACGTCGATCGCGATGGTGACGATGGCCCAGACCGGGGTGTACGGGAGCCACATGAAGTTGGCGACGAGGTTCAGTGCGGCGAGGGCGACGCCCGCGCCGCGGGCCCAGGTCGCGCCCTTGAGGATGCCCCAGCCCACGAGGATGAGAATCACGCCGAGGACGAGGTGGATCCAGCCCCACGAGGTCACGCTGAACTTGAACACGTAGTCGTTGATCCGCGTGTAGATGTCGTTCGAGGCGATCCCCGCGATGCCCTTCAGTACTCCGAGGACGCCGTCCACGAAGAGCAGGACACCCGCGAACACCGTTCCTCCGGCCGCCCACGGGCTGCCGGAGTCCCCGCCCGGGCGGGGACCGGCGGGACGCGAGGCGCCGGATGTGGGTGTGCTGGGCTGCGACATGAGGACTCCTCGGTCGGAACAGGCGCCGGGCGCCTGCTGTCCCGACCCGCCCCGGCGGTGCGGGCGGGTCAGCTCCCACGTTCCCCGCGGCCTCTGGGCACAGCCACCCGGACGCACCCGTTCGGGTGACCTGTCACGGCGCGCCGACCGTGACGACGCGCCCCTGGGCGTCGACGGTGAGAGCCACACGCTCGACGCGGTTGACCAGGGCGACGCCTGCCCACACGATCCCCCACACCAGACACGAGAAAACGGTGAGGAAGGCGTGCAGCACATGGTTCACCGGCTGCCCGCGCACCAGCACCGCCTGACTCCCGGAACGCGACTCGACGCGCCAGCCGCTCGCGATGCGCCGGCTCACGACCCAGTCCAGGATCAGCGCGCGCCGCACCGCATCGGGGGGCTCGCCCCCGGCCACGTAATAGCCGGGTGGCGGTTCGATCGAGGCGCTCTCGCGTGCCGTACGACGACGCTTCACCGGATCACTCCCAGGTGTCGGATCACTCCCAGGTGTCGAGGTCGCCGCCGCGCCACTCGATCAGCCCGGGCCGGTCCAGCTCGACGACCTTGTCGGGCCCCGGGGCGAACCCCGCGGCCCTCAGCAACGCGGCCACCTCGCCCCTCCCGTGCGCCAGGCCCACGATCTGCCCGTGCACGGTGACCCGCCGTCCTCCGGTCGCGGAAGGCGGATAGACGATCACGGGCGGGTGCTCGGCCATGCCTCCACGGTGCCCCGAGCACTGCCCCCGCGCATCCCGGGGAGTCGGCCCCCTGCCCCCGCGCCTCCCGGCGGAACCGCCCGAGCGCGGGCCGACGTCCCTCCAGACAGGCGCACGATCTTGAACCGCGACGGAGGACCGCCCATGACGGCAACGGCTGCCCGCTACCTTTACCTCACGCGGCACGGTCAGGCCTCCGCCGACGAGAGCACGCTGACGGACGAAGGCCGCCGGCAGGCCGCCCTGCTCGGGGAGCGGCTCCGCGGAGCCCCGATCACGGCGATCCACCACGGTCCGCTCGCCCGCGCCGAGCAGACGGCGCGGCTGGTCGGCGAACAGCTGCCGGGGGCTCCCCTGCTGCGGTCCGAACCGGCCGGCGACTACCTCCCGTACCTTCCTCGACGGGAGGAGCTGCCGGCCGAGTCGGCCGACGAGACGCTCGCCCGGCTGGCCGGGTTCCCCGCGGCGGAGCGCGAGCAGGGCCCCGGACTGGCGCAGGAGGCTCTCGCGCGGTTCACGGGCACGGTCGAGGGCGACGAGCCCCGCCATGAACTCCTCGTCACCCACAACTTCCTCGTCGGCTGGCTCGTCCGGGCCGCGCTGGACGCCCCGAAGTGGCGCTGGCTGGGCATCAACCACGCCAACGCCGCGCTGACCGTCATCCGTTACGCACCCGGCCGGCCCCCGGCCCTCCTCCTGTTCAACGACACCGGCCACCTGCCCGCCGGACTCCGCTGGACCGGCTTCCCGCCCGAGCTGCACGTCTGAGAGAACGCGTGTGGCGGGCACGCGGCAGGCGGAGGCCGCGGCTCAGGTACTCCGCCCGCGACCGCGGATCAACGACAGCAGCAGACCGTGCGCAGCTGGCTCCGCGGCCACGAGGAGGCCCCGGCCGCCCGGTCCGGCCGGGGTGCCGTCGCCCCCGGTGACGACGCAGCCGACGGCCCGGCACAGGGCGATCCCGGCGGCGAAATGGACGCTCAAGCGGGAGGTCGCCTCCGCCGCACCGGGAACCCTGAACAGCCGTCACGCTCCCCCGGCGTCATGTCCCTGACGGCTGCCGAGCAGCAGCGCCTCCGAGCCGACCGGCCGGTATCCGGCGGCCTGGAACGCCCGGATGCTGCGCGCGTTGCCCGCGGCCTGCTGCGACCAGAGCGGTTCGCCCGGGGGCACCAGATGCCGTGCGGCGGTGGCGAGGGCACGGCCGAGGCCCCGGTGCCGGGCGTCCTCCTCCAGCTCGACGGCCACCTCCCAACGCCCCGCCACCCCGCGCCCGAGCACCAGCACTCCCCCGTCGGCCTCCCACATCCGCACCCCGTCCCGGCGCCGACGGGCGCTCACCACGCGCGGGTGCACGGGATCGGTGACCTCCCGCAGCTCCAGCCCGGGCGCACCGGGCAGCGAGGACGCCACGGTCAGCAGGTCGATCGTGTCGGTGACGCGCCCGGTGCGTTCCAGGAAGGCCACCAGGAAGCGGGGATGCATGGTCGCGGCCAACGCGTCGCAGTCCAGAGCGGCCAACGTCGCACGGACCCACTCGGGGTCCTCATCGGTGAACACGACCGAGTGCGCGGTGAAGGCGATCACTCCCGAGTCGCGGTCACTCGGCGCGGGGACCACGGTCGTCGTCCCGTCG
Source organism: Streptomyces sp. SM11 (assembly GCF_002910905.1). Classification (GTDB taxonomy): domain Bacteria; phylum Actinomycetota; class Actinomycetes; order Streptomycetales; family Streptomycetaceae; genus Streptomyces. Next base: position 10,469 of record NZ_NEUE01000292.1, read on the forward strand.
GTCTCCGGAAACCGCCCGCACGCCGCCCCGTCCAGGATCTCCGCCAGCGTCGGCCCCATGAAGTACCCCCGTGTTCCTCGTCATGCGGTCCGGTCGTCGCGCCACTACCGCACCACACGGCGGACCGGAGGGGACCAGCGGACCCGGTCCGCGCGCCGCCGCCACGCCAAGCGGGTCGCCGCGACGGCCGACAACACCAGGAAGAGCAGTGAGGCCCGCCCGACATCACCGTCAGCACGGCAGCCCCCGATGCCAACAAGGGGAGATGCCAAAGGCCCCCGACCGTGATCGGTTGGGGGCCTCTGCACTGGTGGGCGCGGACGGTTTCGAACCGCCGACATCTGCTTTGTAAGTTCGATTAGGTCACTGCGGCACATGGTCACACCCCGGGCACCGACTCTGCTGACAGCCGCTCAGCGCTGCCGACATCCACGGCCGTTGATGTCAGTCATGGATGTCAGGCTGCTCAATGGCTGAGCATCGCGCCGACCTCTATCGCTTGCCCTCCTGGTAGAGAAAATAGATGGTGGCCATGGCGAACGAAACGTACATGAACTGCCTGTCTAGAACCGCAGCCGCGTCTGGTTTCACTGCGCCTGCGACATCACTCGCTGTCCCGAGCAGAAAGACCAGGACTCCGAGAAGAAGTGCACCAGGAGCAATATTTCCCACCCTGAAGCCGCGACCACGCCGCCCTGACGCCTTTTCAGCCTGCCCCATCCTCGCAAGGATCTCTTGTGCAAGTCTTTCCACATCGCCGCTTGTAGCGTCGTCTTCAACAAGGCTACGCGCATTCGCGTCAGCCCAATCAGGGTCTGTGAAGGAGGCTGCACTGACGGCGTCCCGCGTCAGCGCTTCTCGGATAGCAGGCTGACTCCCGTAGATTTTGGCCAGCTTCACCGCCGAATAAATAGCACCGTCCGGGCGGATCCCCTGAAGAGAGGCCATCGGCGAGAAATCTGCGGAGAACGTGTTGGCGGATCGGGCGAGATCAGCCAGCTGAAGTGCCAGGCCTGAGTGAATTGCGCTTGACCTCTGCAGCCCAGCGAGAGCGTCACTGATTCCAGCCTGCAGAGATGCCCTGTGAAGGTCGGCCACCCTCGCCGCGACATTCTGCAGACCAAAGTCCATCTTCGGCATCTGCACCGCCGCCAACGCAGACAAACGAGCACTGTGAACGCTGGCCATCTCCGCCATGACATTCTGCAGACCAAAGTCCAACTTCGGCATCTGCACCGCCGCCAACGCAGACAAACGAGCACTGTGAACGCTGGCCATCTCCGCCATGACATTCTGCAGACCAAAGTCCAACTTCGGCATCTGCACCGCCGCCAACGCAGACAAACGAGCACTGTGAACGCTGGCCATCTCCGCCATGACATTCTGCAGACCAAAGTCCAACTTCGGCATCTGCACCGCCGCCAACGCAGACAAACGAGCACTGTGAACGCTGGCCATCTCCGCCATGACATTCTGCAGACCAAAGTCCAACTTCGGCATCTGCACCGCCGCCAACGCGCCGTCACCGCGAGGGAGGTCGCTTAGCTCCCCCGCAGATCGCTGAGCAGTGGTGGACTGATCAGAACTGTCCAGCTCGCATGAAGGCTCGAAGGTCTCGTCTGTCACGCTTCGAGGTTACTCGACCGGTTCGAGAGCGGCTCCTCGTTGCCCACGTTGGCAGCCGACCCCACCCACCACTCACCCCAGCTCCCATCCCGTCCGCCTTCGACCCACACTCCGTGGAGCGGTCGTGGTTCAGGGCGTCAAGGTGGAGCGCGCCACTGTACGAACGACCTTGACGCCCTGGGCCGCGACTGCTCGGCTCTGCCTGGGTCGAAGGTGGTCGGGATGGGAGCCCCCACGACGCTCGCCCCGCTCCGGCCGGCACTCGCGAACGGCGCCCCGTCCATCCCGGAGTCTGAGCGCCCCCGCCGGAGGCATCGTCGTGAAGCCGCGGGCTTGGTTCTCGTCTCATGCCCCACGGGCCTACACAGCGGGCGCGCGTCGGCGGCGGCAGCGCCGAGCGGGCCGAAGGCAGGAGCGCGGGCGCAGCCAGAGCCGGGAAGCGCGCCCGGCGGAGCGGAGCGCAGCCGGGTGCCTTGATGAGGTAGAGAAACCTGTAACAGCTCTCAGGCTCGGTCAAGAAGAGGGTGAATCCGTCGCGAGGAGTCGGCTGGTGAAACCGGCTTGGCGGAGGCGCTGGTACGCCTCGGATACGTCGGCAGGTACGGGCTGGCGGATCATGAATCCCTGATCCGGGTAGATCATCAGTCGTTGCAGTGCGCCGACCAGCATGTCGATCACCAGGCGTGCGTCACCAATCGAGTTCACGTACTCGTCCAGCGTCATGGGTGTCGAAGCGCTGACGATCTCCACTTCGGGCCACAGCTTGCGGGCCGTGGCGTATGCCCGCCGCTCCTCGTACGGCTTACTGATCAGGAGTACGGAGGCCACCTCAACGCCCTCCTTCTCCAACACATCCCGCGCGAAGCGGATGTTCTCACCTGTGTTGCGCGCCCTGGGCTCCACAAGGACAGCAGACCCGGGCACCCCCAATTCAACTGCCCGCTCCCGGTAGTGGACAGCTTCGCCCCGGGGCATCCGCTCCCTGGTCGTGGGACTCGTGGCCCCGGTGAAGAGGAGAAGCGGCACCAGCCCGCGCTTGTAGAGGTCTACCGACGTGTCGGCTACTCCGAGGTCATGGCTGCCGAGCCCGATGGCAACGGAGCAGGGTTGAAGGGCGTGGCCCATCTGGTGATAGCTCCAGATGCACCGGGCGTCTTCCCAGTCCTGTGTGGTGATCACTGAGGGTTTTCCTTGTCCGTCGCCGAGTCGGGCACCTGAAACTTGTACTCCCAGGCGAAGCGCGATGCCGCGTGTACCCCGATGGCGAACTCCACCACCGTGCCATCGGCTGTGTACGTCGTCCGGTGCAACTCAACGACGGGTTCTCCTGGGGGCAGTTGGAGGAGCTTCGATTCGTCGGCTGTGGCCGTCCGAGCGAAGATCTGCTCCTTCATGTGGTCGATCTCGTAACCGGCGTCATAGAGCACCCGGAACCCTCCACCTCGGCCGGCCGGTCCAGGAGTCGGGTCAACGAGGCGGGTTCCCTCGACATGCTCGGGCCGGTAGTAGCTGGTCAAGCAGTGGGTGGGCTGCTGGCCCTCCTTCACAAGTCGGGCCCGCGCGTACACCTCAGCCCCTGCGGGCAGCCCATGCGCTTCGGATGCGGCGAGGGGAGCCTCGACGAGACTGACCGTCTGCGTCTGCTCGTTCCGGCGGTAGGCGCGACCACTCGCTACGCGGTCCGCAATGAACGCCACTTCGTCGCCATCGCGCCATTTGGCCTTGTCGTATCGATCGATGCCGAGTCGCTTGAGCGGGACCCGCTGGCGTACGACAGTGCCGTGCCCTCGGGATGAAGTGACCAGGCCTTCGGCTTCGAGAGCCTTGTAGGCGGCGTGGACCGTGGACTTAGAGCCCTCACCAGCGTCGACCAGTTCCCGAATATGCGGGAGCTGCGCGCCCGGACCGTACTCACCCGCCTTGATCTGCTCGGCCAGCTTGTCTGCCAGCTCGCGCCACTTAGGCGTCATCCCGAACTCCTCTCGTCGGAGCCAAGTCAAACACAGTCCCAGGACTGTTGACAGTCCCGGGACTGCGGTCCATAGTCTTGCTTAGCGAATCGCAGTCCTAGGACAGCGAACGCCGAGGGTCCTCTTTGGGCTGCTCCACACGATTCAGGGAGTATCAGATGCCGTCCTTCAAGATCGACACTTCGACCGCTGTCGTGTTCGTGGCGACGCCTCCGGCGCCGAAGCTCGTGAGCAAGCAGACCGGTGAGATCGCGATGGACCGGGAGACCGGTGCCCCGCTCGCGACGGTGGGTCTGCTGGTCGCGGACGAGGGTGAGGGCAACCTGTACCAGGTGACCGTGCCGAACACGGGTGTCCCGGAGAACCTGGCCCCCGGTACCCCGGTCACGGTCGTCGGGCTCAAGGCCCGGGACTGGGAGAACACGTTCAACGGCCAGACCCGGCACGGGATCAGCTTCCGCGCGGTCGCTGTGACCCCGCTGGGGGCCTGATCATGTCGGACCTGTCCACGGTGATCGAGGTTGCGGGGGCCTTATCGGCTGCCGGTGGCCTCGGTTACGCGAAGGCCCGCTCCCCTCGGGTGTTCTGGTCGCTGGTCGGCGCCCCGGTCGCGCGGGTCCGGTTCTCGGTGACGTACCGGGCGACGATGGATGTGTGCGGGCTGACGGTCCAGCCGTCCCGCCTGCGGGCGTTCATGGTCCGCAACGTGGCCCGCCAGGAAGTCCAGCCCGTTCCCCCGCAGGTCCGCCGGGTCCGCTACTCCACCACCGGCATGCGGGCGACGCTTCGCCTCCCGGCCGGTCTGGAGCCTGCCGACGTGTCCGCCGCCTCGGAACGGCTCCGCCACGCCTGGGGCGTCCACTCGGTCCACGTGGTCGAGGTGAAGCCGGGGTTCGTGGAACTGCGGATGACCGGCTACGACGTCCTGCGCCGGGTGAAGATGCCCCGCCGACTCCCGTCCAAGCTCACCGCTGGTCCGCTGGTCGTGCCGGTGGCGCTGAGGGAGGACGGTTCGGCGTTCGTCCGGGACTATCAGAAGGTCCCGCACGCCCTGACGGTCGGTGCGAACCAGTCGGGCAAGTCGATGTATCAGCGCAACCTCATCTCCGGTCTCGCCAAGCTCCCGGTCGGTCTGGTCGGGATCGACTGCAAACGGGGTGTGGAACAGCGCGGCTACGCACCCCGCCTCTCCGCCCTCGCGATCACCCCGGACGAAGCGGATGGCCTGCTGGAAGCCCTCGTTCGGGAGATGGAGGAGCGCTTCGACCTCCTCAGCTCCCACGGTGTCCCGGACATCTGGGGCCTGCCCGCGAAACTTCGGCCGGTGCCGCTGGTCGTCCTGGTCGATGAGGTCGCCGAGCTGTTCCTCGTCGCCGCGAAGAAGGACGAGGAGAGGCGGGACCGGATGGTGATGCGGATGATCCGGCTCGCGCAGATGGCCCGCGCGGTCGGGATCTTCCTGGAGGTCTGTGGGCAGCGCTTCGGCTCCGACCTCGGCAAGGGTGCAACCGCCCTGCGGGCTCAGCTCACCGGGCGTGTGGTGCACCGGGTCAACGACAAGCAGACCGCCGAAATGGCCCTCGGAGACATCGCCCCCGAAGCGGTCTTCGCCGCCACCACCATCCCGCCGGACCGTCCAGGCGTCGCGGTGGCCGGGGACTCCTCCGGCGGCTGGTCCCGCATCCGCACCCCCGCCATGACCCCCGCCCAAGCCGTGGCCGTCTGCCACGAGTACGCGCACCTCACCCCGCACCTTGCCGCTCTGGCACCCTTCCGGCCGGCCGTTTC
>NZ_NEUE01000293.1:0-80241 GCF_002910905.1 Streptomyces sp. SM11
TCAGGACGGTCGCCTGGAGGACGGGCAGGTCCTGGGCGAGGGCGGCGGCCAGTGCCGTACCGCCGAGGCCGGGGATCGCGTACAGCGTCTCGACGGCGACCGCTCCGCCGGTCAGCCCGACCACGATCAGGCCGAGCTGGGGCAGCAGGCCCGGCAGCGCCCGGCGCAGGGCGTGCCGGGCGATCCGGCGGCGCGGCATGCCGCTCGCGGCGGCGGACCGAGCCCAGGGTTCGGCGAACGCGCCGGGCAGGGCGTCGTCCAGCAGCCGGCCCAGCAGGGCCCCTGCGGGGACGCCCGTGGCGAGCGCGGGCAGCACGAGCTGGTCGGGCGCGCCCCAGCCGAGCACCGGGAACCACTCCAGGTGCACGGCGAACACCGTGGCCAGCACGGCGGCGAGCAGGAACTCCGGCAGCGCGGCGAGTACCGCCGCGCCCGCTCCGGCGCGTACCCGGACGATCCGGCGCGCGGCCCCGCGCCGCAGGGTGGCCGCGCTCAGCGCGAGGGCGAGGAGCACGGCGACGGCGAGCGAGACGCCCATCAGGGTGAGGGAGTTGCCGAGAGCGGCGGTCACATCGGGGGCGACGGGCTGCCCGGAGACCCAGGACGTGCCGAGGTCGCCGCGTACGAGCCCGCCCAGCCAGTCGCCGAGGACATGGAGCGGTCCGCCGTCGAGCCCGGTCTCGGTGCGGATCGCGGCGAGGGTCTCGGGCGTGGGGGCCCGGTCGGCGTAGCGGGCGTGCAGGATCGTGCGGGCCGGGTCGGTCCGGGTCAGCCAGGGCAGCAGCCCGAGCACCGCGACGACGGCGAGCAGCGTGCCGAGCCGTCCGGCGAGGTACTTCACGTGGTCACCCGACGCGGGTGTCGGCGGTGATGAGGGTGCGCTCCATCGGGTCGAGGGAGACGCCCTGGAAGCGCGTGTCGTCGTACCCCTGCACGAAGCGTTCGTGGACGAGCGGGACGAGGGCGTCGGAGCCGAGGATCGCGGCCTCGGCGGTCATCTCGGCCTGGTGGCGGGCGTCGGTGTCGGCGAGGGCGGCGGCCCGGTCGACGGCGGCGTCCACGGGCTTCGCGCAGAGCTGGGTGATGTTGAAGCTGCCGTCGCAGGTGAAGTCGGAGACGAGGTAGGAGACCGGGTCGGCGGTGTCCAGGAGGGTGTTGCGGACCTGGATGAACGCGTCGTACTTCCCGGCCAGCGCGTCGGCCTCCAGCTGCGCGTAATCGCGGACGACCTGCTTGACGGTGAAGCCGCGCTTCTCCAGCTGCTGCTGGACGACGGTGGCGGCCTCGGGCAGCTCGGGCCGGTTGGTGTAGGTGGCGAGGACGATCTGCCGCGTCTTCGCGACCTCGGCGGGGGCGGCGGCCTTCGCGCGGCCGGTGGGGGCGGCGCGCAGGTCGGCGGCCCAGGGGACACCGGGGCCCAGCAGCCCCTGAGCGGTGTCGGCGCGGCCCTCGTAGACGCCGTCGACCAGGGCCTTGGGGTCGATGGCCTCGCGGGCGGCGGCGCGCATCGCCGGATCGGCGAAGACACCGCGCTCGGTGTTGAGGGAGAGACCGTTGGTGCGGGCGGACGGGAACTCGTGGACGAGCCCGTCGCCGAGCAGCGGGGCCTGCGAGATCGGTACGTACTCGGCGACGTCGACGTCCCTGGTCCGCAGCGCGTTGGCGCGGGCGGTGCCGTCGGCGACGAACTTCACGTCCACGCCGGGGGCCTTCGCCCTGGAGCCTCAGTAGGTGTCGTTGCGCTCCAGGGTGGCACTGACCGCGCCGTTGACCTCGGCGAGGGTGAAGGGGCCGGTGGCGTGCCCGGCGGGGTTCACCTTGGAGCCTTCCTCGTACGCGGCGGCGGACAGGATGCCGAGGGAGGGGTTGGCGAGCCGCTGGGGCAGCAGCGGGTCGGCGTCCTTCGTCGTGATCCGTACGGTGTCCGCGCCCTCGGCCGTCGCGGCGAGGGTGGTGTCGGAGAGCACCCGGGGCTTGGGGGACGCCTTCTGCTCGGCGGCCAGCGAGCGGACCACGGCGGCGGCGTCGAACTTCGTCCCGTCCTGGAAGACGGTGTCCTCGCGGACCGTGAACTCCCAGGCGCGGTCGCCGTCGCGCTTCCAGGAGGCGGCGAGCGCGGGCTTGGCCTCTCCGTCGCGGTCGAGCTGGGTGAGCCCTTCGACGACGGCGAGCCGGCTCAGGATGACGGCGTCGTCGCCGTACGGGGACATGGCCAGGGCCGACGGGAAGGCCATGGCCACCCTCAGCCGCTGGTCCCCGTCGGCTCCGCCGGAGTTTCCGGTTCCTCCGGCGGAGGTGCAGGCGGTGGCGGCGGGCACGAGGAGTGCGGCGGCGGCAAGGGGCGGCACGGCGGAGGTGGGGGTGGGGACGGGAGGCGGGCACGGCGACCACCATATATGAAAATGATTGTCATCTAACCGGCAGGGGTGGTGGTCGTGCCGGAACCCGGGACACCGCCGGCCACCGGGGCGACCCCGGGCATCGGCAGCTCGAAGTGGACGATCCCCTGCCCGCCGCCGGGCAGCGTCCGCTCGTCGCACACCTCGTGGGCCAGCGAACGCCAGAAGGGCTCCGCGCCCGGGACGGCGGGGTCGGTGTGCAGGTACAGCGCCTCGTAACCCCCGGCCCGGGCGGCGAACTCCCCCAGCTCGCGCACCAGCTGCCGGGCCAACCCGTGCCTGCGGTGCTCGGGGCGCACATAGATCCGGCAGAGCTGGGCGGTGGTCCCGGAGGGGAAGCGGTCGGCGACCCACTGCGGATTGGGCGGCGCCTGTGGCCCCCGGTCGCGCACCGCGCCGGTGGCGACGATCTCGCCGCGGTGCTCGACGACGAGCAGGGTGCAGCGTTCCGGGCGCAGGTAGGCGGCCTCGGGGTCGATGATGTCGGCGTGCCAGCGGGGTACGTAGCCGGACTTCAGGTCGCGGTAGACGGTGTCGAGCATCACGGCCCGGGCCCCGCCGAGGTCACCGGCGGTGGCGGTGCGCAGGACGTATCCGGCACCCTCGTGGCCCCCGTCGGTGTCGGCCCGGGTCCGGCCGGCCACCGTTCCCGTCATCACCGTGGTCGCGCTGGTCACCCGAACCCCTCCCGCCTCGTACTGCACATCACTTGCGACTGCAGCGTACGTGCAAGTGATGTGCGGCAGGCGTGGTCCCGGGCGGCCTCTACGCGTCAGCCGGTCCGGTAGACCAGGGCGGTCGCGATGCCGGCGATGCCCTCGCCGCGGCCGGTGAAGCCGAGCCCGTCGGAGGTGGCGGCGGAGAGCGAGACCGGGGCGCCCACGGCGGCGGACAGCACCTGCTGGGCCTCCTCGCGCCGCTTGCCGATCTTCGGGCGGAGGCCGACGACCTGGACGGCGACGTTCCCGATCTCGAAGCCCCCGGCGCGGACGATCCGGGCGGCTTCGGTGAGCAGGGTGATGCCCGCGGCCCCGGACCACTCGGGGCGGCCGGTGCCGAAGTGCTGCCCGAGGTCGCCGAGGCCGGCGGCGGAGAAGAGCGCGTTGCAGGCGGCGTGCGCGACGACGTCGGCGTCCGAGTGACCGGCGAGACCGGGGCCCTCACCCTCCCACTTCAGGCCCGCGCACCACAGCTCGCGGCCCTCCTCGAAGGCGTGGATGTCGGTGCCGATCCCGACGAGCGGAATGACGGGTGCGGCGGGGGCTCCCGCCGCGCGCTGCTCAGAAACCATCGTTGGCCCTCCTGCGGGCGAGTACCGCTTCGGCCAGAACGAGGTCGAGCGGCCGGGTCACCTTGAACGCCTCCTCGTGGCCGGGGACGACCACCACCGGCCGCCCGAGGCGTTCCACCATGCCCGCGTCGTCCGTGGCACCCTCGCCGTCGACCGCGACCTCGGTGTGTGCCCGCACCAGCGTGTCCCGGTCGAAGCCCTGCGGCGTCTGCACCGCGCGCAGCCTGGCCCGTACGGGGGTGGCGAGCACCGGCTCCGGCTCCCCGGGCGTCCCGGCGGGCTCGACCTCCTTGACGGTGTCCGCGAGGGGCAGCGCGGGAACGACGGCGGGCGCTCCGTCCCGTACGGCGGCAGCGACCGCGTCGACCGTGTCGACCGGCACCAGGGGGCGGGCGGCGTCGTGGACCAGGACGACGGAGACGTCCTCGGGCAGCGCGTCGATACCCAGGCGCACGGACTCCTGGCGGGTCTCACCGCCCGGCACCACCAGATAGTCGGTGCGCTCCGGCAGCGCGTGCTCGTCCAGGAGGTGCTTCACCTCGGGCGCGCCGTCCGGCGGGGCGACGACCACCACGAGGGAGACGGCGCGGGACGCGGCCATGGCGCGAACGGCGTGGATCAGCATGGGCGTCCCGCCGAGCACCCGGAGGGCCTTGGGCGCGCCCGGCCCGAGCCGCACGCCCCGCCCGGCGGCGGGAATCACCGCGGCGGTACGGGGAGGGCGCGGCCGGTCGGTCAGGGGTGGCGTCGATGACATCGGTTGCACTCCGAGGGTCCGAGGGTCCGAGGGTCCGAGGGGGAAGATCCGAGGGGGAAGGTCCGAAGGTTCGGCAGGTTTGTTCGCCCGACCCACATGGGTAGGGGCCCAGCGAGCCGGGCGTGACGCCCTGACTCGCACCGGGCCCCTTCCGTGACACCCGGTCGAGCACAGGCCGCACCGGGCGCTCACGCAGCACCGGGGCCGCCGCTCACCGACGGTCACCGGATACGCGGGTCGCACCGCGGGCACGAGGGATGACCGGCAGTCGGGCACCGGATGCGGACGCGGGTCCGAGCAGATGGATCCGGGACGCAGGTGGATCCGGGTCCGAACATGCCGCAGCGCCCGACGACACAGCGAGAAAACGGCTGGTCAGCGGGCACCGCGGCATATTCATACGACCGGTGTGATCCGGTTTCAGGACGCGAGGACCTCGTCGAGCAGAGCCTCGGCCTTGTCCTCGTTCGTGTTCTCCGCGAGGGCGAGCTCGCTCACCAGGATCTGGCGGGCCTTGGCGAGCATGCGCTTCTCTCCGGCGGAGAGACCGCGCTCGCGCTCCCGACGCCACAGGTCACGCACTACTTCGGCGACCTTGATGACATCGCCGGAGGCGAGCTTTTCGAGATTTGCCTTGTACCGCCGCGACCAGTTCGTCGGCTCTTCGGCATACGGTGCGCGCAGCACCTCGAAGACCCGGTCCAGCCCGTCCTGCCCGACCACGTCGCGCACGCCCACGAACTCCGCATTGTCCGCCGGCACACGAACCGTCAAGTCGCCCTGGGCGACCTTGAGCACCAAGTAGGTCTTGTCCACGCCTTTGATCTGGCGAGTTTCGATAGCCTCGATCAGCGCGGCCCCGTGATGGGGATAGACCACGGTGTCGCCAACCTTGAACGTCATGTGACAGGTACCCCTTCCGTGGCTATCCAGAGTAACACGAGAACGGCATCTCCTGAATGGCGTTTTCGCAGGTCAGGGCATATCTCGGGGCTTGACAACAGCGACACGTACGTGCTGCGGAAGGCTTCCGGAAGACGGTATTCGCAGGTCGGAGCCACTGTGCACCCGGAGCGAAACATCCACGTCACACCGTCCGGAAGCCCTACAGAAGAGGGCGAAAGTCCCGTTTTGTCGGTTTGCTGATGGCGATCATTCCGCACTTCGTTCGATGACCGCTCACCCGTACGGGCGTAACTGCCGGGCCGCAATGAAATTGATCAAGCCAGGCGCCTCCCGGCACCTTTCCGCCGCGAAGCGGGGAATGGAGAAGAAGCCACGACACGGGCGGAAGAATTGATCACGCGGATTATGTGAACGGCACATGGCGTACCGGCCGGTAGAACACCTTGCGAGAACAGCCCGCGGACCGTTCGGCGGGCTTGCCGCAGGAGGGCGGGCCGGACCCCGATCGACGAGAAACCGCCTAGAGGCGGGTCGGGTGCGGGCCAGGCGCGGCGGCTCGGTAGCCTGAGGCCGCTGACACACCCTTGGGGCGGCTTCACACCACCGCCCGACGTCCGAAGCCCGCAGATCCGATCGTTCAAGGAGTTGCCGCCGCCGTGAGCCGCAGCCTTCGACACGGCGCCCTCGCCGCCACCGCCACCGTGCTCTCGATCGTCTCCCTGTCCGCCTGTGCGGCGGGCAACAACGCCGAGACGCTCAAGGTCAGGCCGGACAACCCGGCCACCGCGGTGGGCGACATCAAGATCCAGAACGTGAACGTGCTCACGCAGCCCGAGGGCGGTGCGGACGCCTCCGCCGTCGTCGCCGCGACGCTGTTCAACGGCGGCACCGAGCGCGAGGTGCTAGAGGCGGTCACGCTGCCCGGCAGCGACGTCGAGGTGAAGCTCCAGGCCGCCGAGGGCAAGGGTCCCATCGTGGTCCCGGCCGGCGGCCAGGTCATCATCGGCGGCAAGGGCAACGCCGCCGCCGTGATCGAGAACAGCGGCGAGGCCGCGCGCAACGGCGACGTCCAGCAGGTCGTCTTCAAGCTCAGCCGGACCGGTGACGTCGGCCTCGGCGCCAGCGTCTTCCCGGCCGAGGGCTTCTTCAAGGACTTCGGCCCCAGCCCGAAGGCGGAGGCGCCCGCGCCGAAGCCGTCCGACGACACGTCCGGCAACGAGGAGACCCCCGGCGCGACCGAGGGCGAGACGTCCGGTACGCCGGCGAACGGCGTCGGCACCGAGGGCGCCCAGGGCGAGACGGGCACGCAGGGCGACGCGGGCGACGCCGCCTCGGTGCCCGCGGCCAACTGACGCGGCGGCCCCCGGCCCCGTAACGCGGGCGCACACCGCACGCAGCACGCACGCCGAAGGGGCGCTTCCCGGCCGGGAAGCGCCCCTTCGGCACATGCGGACCCGCGGTTTACGGCTCGAACTTGTACCCCAGGCCCCGCACGGTGACGAGGTAGCGCGGCGCGCCGGGGTCGGGCTCGATCTTGGCGCGCAGGCGCTTCACGTGGACGTCGAGCGTCTTGGTGTCGCCGACGTAGTCCGCGCCCCAGACCCGGTCGATGAGCTGCATCCGGGTCAGCACGCGGCCCGCGTTGCGCAGGAGCATCTCCAGCAGGTCGAACTCCTTGAGCGGGAGGTCGACCTTGCCGCCGGAGACGGTGACCACGTGGCGGTCCACGTCCATCCGGACCGGGCCCGCCTCCAGGGCGGCCGGGGTGACCTCCTCCGGCTCCCCGCGGCGGCGCAGGACGGCCCGGATGCGGGCGACGAGCTCCCGGGAGGAGAAGGGCTTGGTGACGTAGTCGTCGGCTCCTATCTCCAGCCCGACGACCTTGTCGATCTCGCTGTCCTTGGCGGTGACCATGATCACCGGAACGTTGGAGCGACTGCGGAGCTGGCGGCACACCTCGGTGCCGGGCAGACCGGGCAGCATCAGGTCGAGCAGGACCAGGTCGGCGCCGTTGCGCTCGAACTCGTCCAGCCCGTCGGGGCCGGTCGCCGCGATGGCGACCTCGAAACCTTCCTTGCGCAGCATGTAGGACAGGGCGTCGCTGAAGGATTCCTCATCCTCGACGACAAGCACTCGGGTCACGGAAGAGCCTCCGGGGCAGGGAAGGGGTCAAAGGTGTCGGTCTCGTACGGCCCCTCGTCGTCGCCGTTGACGATAAGCGGTCCGCCGGTGGTGCGCTCCCTCGTGGCGCCCGATTCGGGCAGCCGGAGGGTGAAGGTGGAGCCCTGTCCCTCGGAGCTCCAGACGGTGACCTCCCCGCCGTGCGAGGCGGCCACGTGTTTGACGATGGCGAGGCCGAGACCGGTGCCACCGGTGGCCCGTGAGCGGGCCGGGTCGACGCGGTAGAACCGTTCGAAGACCCGTTCGCGGTCCTTCTCGGAGATGCCGATCCCCTGGTCGGTGACGGCTATCTCGATGAGGTCCCCGCCGGGCGATGCCATACGGCGTGCGGCGATGCCGACGCGGGTGTGGGCGGGGCTGTAGTTGACGGCGTTCTCGACGAGGTTGCCGAGCGCGCCGACGAGCTGGCCGCGGTTGCCCCAGACCGTGAGGCCCTCGGCTCCCGCGGAGGCCATGGTGATCTGCTTCGAGCCGGCCTGCTGGCGGCAGCGGTCGATCGCCTCGGCGACCAGCGTCTCCACCTTGACCGGTTCGGCGTCCTCCAGCGGGTCGTCGTTCTGCACCCGGGAGAGGTCGATGAGCTCCTGGACGAGGTTGGTCAGCCGGGTCGCCTCGATCTGCATCCGCCCGGCGAACCGCTCCACCGCCTCCGGATCGTCGGAGGCGTCCATGACCGCCTCGGAGAGCAGGGAGAGCGCCCCGGTCGGCGTCTTGAGCTCGTGGCTGACGTTGGCGACGAAGTCGCGCCGTACCGCTTCTATCCGGCGGGCCTCGGTGAGGTCCTCGACGAGCAGCAGCACCAGCCGGGAGCCCAGCGGGGCGACCCGGGCGGAGACGGCGAGGGTGTCGCCCCGGCCCGTTCCGCGCCGGGGAAGGTCCAGCTCGCCCTGTCGTATCTCCCCGTCCCGCCGGGTGTCCCTGGCCATGTTGAGCATCGGCTCGACGGCCAGTCGGCCGCCCCTGACCAGGCCCAGGGCGTACGCCGCGGAGCTGGCCTTGACCACGCTGTCGCTCTCGTCGAGGACGACGGCGGAGGAGCTGAGGACGGAGAGGACGGTGTCCACCCCGGGGGGAAGGGAGGCGTTGCTGTCCGGCCGCAGGGACGTACGCGTGGGCCGTTTGAGATCGCGCTCGCTCCAGCGGAACGCCAGCATGGCGATCACACCGGTGCACAGCCCGGCGATCGCTGCAGCTGCGGCGACCGCCGCGTTCACGTCCATGCTTCAAGGTTATGCGGGTGCGACGACTCCCTCCCAGCCGTCCGAGTGCCATCTCGAACACTCGTCGCCCAGAGTTCACCGAGGGGTAGGGGCCGGTTCACTTAGGGGGACGGATACGGACGCGTTACGGCCCCACCGTGTAACCGTGGGGGTCGGTCCGAGACCCCGGCCTCAGTTTGGAACTGGAGAGGGACTTCCCATGCGCGACGCTTACCACGAGGAACTCGATTCGATCGGAGAGGGCCTGGTCGAGATGGCCCGGCTGGTCGGCTCGGCGATCGGACGGGCGACCACGTCCATGCTCGACGCCGACCTGACGCTGGCCGAGAACGTGATCGCCGGCGACCAGAAGGTGGACGACCTCCAGCACGATCTGGAAGCCCGTGCCATCGCGCTCCTCGCCCGCCAGCAGCCGGTGGCGACCGACCTGCGCATCGTGGTGACCTCGCTGCGGATGAGCGCCGACCTGGAGCGCTCGGGCGACCTCGCCCAGCACGTAGCGAAGCTGGCCCGGCTGCGCTTCCCGCAGGCGGCGGTCCCGCACGACCTGCACGCCACCATTCTGGAGATGGGCCAGCTCGCCCAGCGCCTGATGGCCAAGGCGGCCGAGGTCATCATCACCAAGGACGTCGATCTCGCGCTCCAGCTGGAGCAGGACGACGACGAGATGGACCTGCTGCACCGCACGCTGTTCCAGCACCTGATGGACGACCGCTGGAAGCACGGCATCGAGACGGCCGTCGACGTGACGCTGCTGGGCCGCTACTACGAGCGCTTCGCCGATCACGCGGTGTCGGTCGCCAAGCGCGTGGTCTACCTGGTGACGGGCGAGCACGCGGACGAGATCCAGGCGGCGGCACCGGTCGAGGGCGCGTAACGGCCCGCTCCGGTACGGCGACGTCGTACCGGAGCGTCACCGGCGCGTCACCGGCGTACGCGAGTCGCACATACGTTCCTGCGCGCGTGCGCCGTTGATGCGCCTGCCGGGTTGGGCATGCAATGGGATGGGGCGGTGCACCATGCCGACCGCCGCCCCAGCCGCACGCCCTGAGGAGGGACCATGGCCGATTCCCCCATGACCGAACCCCAGCAGGAGCCCCCGACCGAAGTGGTGCACCTGACCGTGCTCGGCGCCTGCGGCTGCGGCTCGGGCTGCGGGTGCGGCTGCCAGTCCGGTGCCCCGTGCCAGTGCGGCGGCTGATCCGGCAGACCCGCACCACGTACGGAACGGACGGCGCCCGCCCGGTTCTTCCTCCGGGCGGGCGCCGTCCGCATACGGGTTCCGGCGTCCCGGGCGCGGGCCGGGCCCGTCCGCGTACGGGTTCCGTGTACCGGCCTCCCGGCTCAGCAGGCCCGTTCCGCCGCCGCCGCGGGTGCGGCCTCCGGCTCGGCCTGGTCCGGCCGGGCCTCGGCCGGGACGGGTGCGGGCTCGGGCAGGGCGTCCGCCCCGTCGTGCTCCTCGCGCGGCAGGTTGCGCATCAGCAGCCAGTAGCCGAGGCCGGCGACCGTGCCGATCACGGCGCAGGCGGCCCAGAGCCAGGCGGCGCCGTAGTGGTCGATCACGAAGCCGGACATCAGCGGCGCGACGAGCGCGGCCACCGACCACGACATCGTGTACATGCCCTGGTAGCGGCCCCGGCCCCGGGCGGGCGACAGCTGCACGACCAGTCCCGTCTGGGTGGGCGCGTTCACGATCTCGGCCAGGGTCCAGACGCACACCGTCAGGGCGTACGCCGCGACCGACCCGGCGAACGCCGTCAGCCCGAAGCCGTACCCGGCGAGCAGCGAGGAGATGATCAGCAGCCGGCGCGGATCGCGGTGCTGGATGAAGCGGGTGACGGGGATCTGGAGGACCACGATCAGCACGCCGTTGACGGCGATGGCGGTACCGAAGTCGGAGCTGGAGAGCCCGTCCGTCCCCATCGCCACCGGCAGCCCCACATAGCCCTGCTGGAAGATCAGCGACACCAGGAACGACAGCCCCACGACACCCATGAAACGCCCGTCGCGCAGGACGGTGGTAAGCCGCACCTCGTCCTTCGGCCGCTTGCCGCCGACGGCCTTCACGGCTGCTTCCTCGGGCCGTGACTCCGGCACCTTCAGGAAGACGAGAACGGCGCACACGAGCGTCATCAGGGCCTCGCCGATGAAGCCGGCCAGGTAGCTGTACTCGGCGATGAACCCAGCCCCGGCGGAGGAGAGCGCGAAGCCGAGGTTGATGGCCCAGTAGTTGAGCGAGAAGGCCCGGACCCGGTCCTTCGGGGGCACGATGTCCGCCATCATCGCCTGGACGGCGGGGCGGGAGGCGTTGCTCGACATGCCGACGAAGAACGCCACGGCGGCGATGGCGAAGGGATGCACCATGAACCCGAGCACCGCCACCGACACCGCGGTGGAGACCTGGGCGATCAGCATGGTCGGCCGCCGCCCGAGCCGGTCGGTCATCACGCCCGCGCCGAGGGAGGAGATGACCCCGCCGAGCCCGTGGAGGGCGGCGACGAGCCCGGCGTACGAGGCGGAGTAGCCCCGGTCCAGGGTCAGATACAGGGCCATGAAGGTCGCGACGAACGCCCCGAGGCGGTTGACCAGTGTGCTGGTCCACAGCCACCAGAACTCGCGGGGCATCCCGGAGACGGTCTCCCGGGCGGCTGTGCGCAGACCGGCGACGGACATAAGGATTCCCCCCACGGGACGTACGGAACGAGGGCCTCGGGGTAACACTCCCGACAGCCTTCGAGACATTACGAAGCCCGGCCCCCGCCCGCCACCGGATTGACGCCCGCCGTCAATCGTCCGGCCGTCGGGCCCTTCCGGCCCGGCCCTGTCCGCGTTGCGGGCGGGCGCGCGGAGGCCGCACGGGTTCGATTACGCTCGGACTCATGGCCGACGCACCGTACAAGCTGATCCTCCTCCGCCACGGCGAGAGCGAATGGAACGCGAAGAACCTGTTCACCGGTTGGGTGGACGTCAACCTCACCGAAAAGGGCGAGAAGGAAGCAGTCCGCGGCGGTGAGCTGCTCAAGGACGCCGGTCTGCTCCCCGACGTCCTGCACACCTCCCTCCAGCGCCGCGCGATTCGGACCGCCCAGCTGGCCCTGGAGTCCGCCGACCGCCTCTGGATCCCGGTCCGCCGCTCCTGGCGCCTGAACGAGCGCCACTACGGTGCGCTCCAGGGCAAGGACAAGGCGCAGACGCTCGCCGAGTTCGGCGAGGAGCAGTTCATGCTGTGGCGCCGCTCGTACGACACCCCGCCGCCGCCGCTGGCCCGCGACGACGAGTACAGCCAGTTCGACGACCCGCGCTACGCGACCCTCCCCCCGGAGCTGCGCCCGGACACGGAGTGCCTGAAGGACGTCGTCGTCCGCATGCTCCCGTACTGGTTCGACAGCATCGTCCCGGACCTCCTCACGGGCCGCACGGTCCTGGTCGCCGCCCACGGCAACAGCCTGCGCGGTCTGGTGAAGCACCTGGACGGCATCTCGGACGAGGAGATCTCGGGCCTCAACATCCCGACCGGCATCCCGCTCTCCTACGAGCTGGACGCCGACTTCAAGCCGCTGAAGCCGGGCGGCACGTACCTCGACCCGGATGCGGCGAAGGCCGCCATCGAGGCCGTGAAGAACCAGGGCAAGAAGAAGTAGGTTCGCTGATCATGCCCCCGACCTGCGCATACGGCGCGGATCGGGGGCATTTTCACGACCTGGGCCCACTGTGGGACCTCAGCGCGCCGAATCCTGCGGCGGCCGAAGTGCCTGCCCGAGTGCCTTCCGGGCCCGGTCCCGGCTGCTCGGCATGAGGTGCGCGTACACCTTCAGCGTCAGCCCAGGGTCGGAGTGCCCGAGGTACTCGCTGACGGCCTTGATGCTCTCCCCCGCGTCCAGCAGAACGGAGGCGTAGAAGTGCCTCAGCGCGTGCATGCCGTGCTCCCGGGCAGCTGTGTGCTCCCGACTCTTGGCCTTCGGGATGACACCGACGGCGGCCAGGGCGGGCTTCCAGTGGTCCTCATTGAGTGAGGTGCGCCAGACGTGCCCACCGTTGGGCCCGGTGAAGATCAGACGCTTGGTCACCCGCCGGCCGTTCGCGCGCATCCACGGCAGCGTGATCTCAACGGGAGGGAACCGCTTGATGTGCTCCTTGAGCGCTTCGGCTACGGGCTCGGGAAGCGGGACATCGCGGAGCTTGCCGCCCTTCGGCGGTGCGAAGACGGGCTTGCTCAGACTGAGTTTGAGCTGCTGCACCACGTGCAGGATGCCGCTGTCGAGGTCCAGCTCGTCCACGGACAGTCCGAGGATCTCGCCCTGCCGGAGGCCGCACCCGGCACCCATGTCGACCATGGGCCGGAAGCGCTCGACCAGGGCACCTCGCATGGCGAAGACGCGGTCCGGCTGCCACGGGACAACTCGGCGGGTCCCCATTTCCGGGAGTGTCACCGTTCGCGAGTGGCAGGGGTTCCGGCGAAGGTAGCCGTCCTCGACAGCGGCGGAGAGGATGGCGCGGACGTTGGAGAAGATCACACGGGCGTAAGCGCCGGACATGCCGGACTCTTCGAGCTGCGTCACGAACTCGCGCATGTGGCTGGGCTGGAAGGATCCCAAGGGTCGGGTCCCAATGCGCGGGAAGGCGTGCAACTTGAGCTGAGACTGCATCGATGCCCGGGTGTTCGGGTCCCCGCTCTGGCTCGCAAGCCACCCTTCGGCAAACTCCTGGAACGACTTCCGGGACGCGTTCGGGTCGATGTAGTCGCCGCGGGCCACGTCCGCCGTGACCTTGCTCAGCCACTGCTCGGCGAGCCGCTTCTGTCCGTCGGGGAAGGACTTCCCCTTGCGCTTTCCGTCGGGCGCGAAGTAGCGGGCCCGGTAGCGCAGGCCGGACCCGTAGCGCTCGGTCTTAACGCGGACGGTCTTGCCGTCGGCGTCGGTCTCGGTCTTGAACCAGCGGTCTTGGATGCTGCCTGCCATCGGAGGCGAGTCCCTTCTCGACATGGATCAGGGGTGGCCGGTGACCGGCCACCCCTGGCGGTGCGTTCGGCTGCGTCAGGCCGCGACGCAGTCGACGTTCTTGAGCTGGATGACGTAGGCCTGCACTTCGGCAGGGTCGTAGCGCACGTGCTTGCCGATGCGGAAGCCGGGAGGCCCGGTGCGCTTCCTGCGCCACTGGTAGACGGTTTCGAGGGGCACACCGAAGATCTCGGCGATGTCGCCCGGGGTGAGGTAGCGGTCGGGCAGCCCTCTGCGGAGGGTCGCGCGAGGGTCTGGGGCAGTCGTCATGGCCACTGCGTCTCCTCGTCGGGGAGCGTGTCTGTCCGAGGTGCGGATTTCTGCGTCACCGCGTCACCAGCGTCATCTGGGCCTGTGACCTGGGGATTTCGGTGACGCAGTCGATCGAGGGTGCGTCACCGGTGCGTCATCGTCTGCGTCACCGGGTGACGCGGGTGACGCAGGGGTGACGCAGGAATGACTGTCTGCGTCACCCTTGTTGGTGCAGCTCAGAGGCCGTTTTCCGTCCCGGGTGACGCAGGTGACGCAGAGCTTCCCTACTTAGGAAAAAGAGGGGGGCGTCTGTAGTAGTGGCAGTGATCCTTCAGTCGAAGTGAGGGGCCCTTCGGGCACGCCTCTTGGGCGGCGTTCCGCCGAACAGCAAGAGGAGCACCCGGCGCGGAGTGCTCCTCTTGCTTGTCCGGGTCGACCGGGTGGTACGTGTCAGAACGCGGCTGCCTGCTCGGGCGGCGGGGACGCGGACTGGCGGGTCATTTCGAGGTACCGGCCCGCCTTGGTGCGTCCGCTGTCGATGAGGACGCCCCGGGCCGCCAGAGTGGGTTGCAGACGCTTGAGACGGTCGGAGAGCACCTTGCCCGTGGTCGGCCACCCCTTCGGCAGAGCGCGTAGTTCGTCGCCGCAGTAGAGGCGGCTGAGGCAGTGCAGCCACTCCGTCGACGTCATCCGCTGCTCTGCGCCGGGCGCCATGGTGTCGGCGTGCTGCAGAACGGTCTGCGCCAACAGGTCGCCTTCGATGACGTCGTCGTTCAGGTCGTCCAGACTCGCCCGGTACGCGGCCAGCGCACCAAGCCCGGTGGCGGTGTCCAGCTGCGCGCACAGGTGCGCGAAGTCCGCCATCCGCAGATCGGTGGGCGTCTCCGCCTCAGCGGCACGCACCTTGACCGTGAGGTCCAGGAGCGAGCCGAGGACGACGGGCAACACCTCCGCGTACTCCGCCCACAGTTCCGCCTCAGTGCGCCGGACGGTCGGCCGCTCCAGTCGCAGGGGCAGGAGGCGCTCTGCGAAGTCGGGGCGGATGATTCCGACGTCGATGCCGGTGAGGAGGAGGGGGCGGCGGTAGCCGACGCGGAAGACGTCGCCGTCGGTGAACAGGGCGCGCTTCACGGACTCGGCTCCGGTGACGATGCAGCACATGGCGTCGGACAGCTCCGGGCTCATGTGGGACAGGTTGTCCAGCGCCGTGACCCACCCGGCGGCCACGGCCGCGATCAGGTTCTCCTCATCCTTCGGCGCCCGCCGCAGGTCCCCGCTCATCCCTTCGATAATCCGCACCAGCATCCGCCCACCCGTGGACTTCCCCGCGCCCTGCGGCCCGGTGAGAAACGGCGCAGGGACGGGCACTGACGGGCCCAGGCAGCCGATCAGCCAGGCGATGGCCAGGCACTCGGTTTCGGCGTTGGCGAAGTTGCACAGCCGCATCAGGAGGTCGATTCCCTTGCCGTCGGTGTCTTTGGCCGGCAGGGGGAGTTCTCCGGTGAGCTGGGTGCGCCGCCAGCACACCTCCCGCGGGTCAGGGATGGCGATGTCCCAGCCGGTGGGGTGGATGCGGACGGACTGCCCGTCGTCACGGCCCAGGTCCAGCCACGTGGCCCCGTCGAAGCCAGGGGCGACGCGGATGTTCACGGCCTGGGTGTCCTCGGTCAGCGCCAGCGCCTCGATCAGGTCCAGCGCCTCTTTCAGCGCGGTGCCGTTGAAGACGCCGACCCCGTCTTTGAACATGCCGACCATGAGTTCCTGCCGGTGGCTTCCCGTGGTGCCCTGGGAGCGGATCGGCCGGGCGACCGGGTGCCCGTTGCGCTGGGCGTAGACGGTGCCGTCGGCGGTGCGGAAGTACCGGAAGTGCGACTGCGCGTAGTCGGTGATGATCTCGCGGGCGGGGTTCTTCTCGTCGTCAGCCATGGTCACAGTCCCAACCGGGTGAGGGCATTGGCCCAGGCGTCCGTGCAGTGCCGGGGGCTCTCGCCCTTGGCCTGCGCGGCGGCGAACAGCCGCGCCATGTGGGTTTCGGTGAGGCAGCCGCACCGGCCGTGCGCGGACAGCACCGCGAGGAACGTCCGGTAGACGGTCGCGTGGACCGCGCTGCTTGCCCCGGTGATGCGCTGCTCTGCCATGGCAATGCCGCGGTCCAGATAGGTGGGGACCCGGTGAGGGCAGTCCCCGCCACCGACCGGGGCGGGCACCGTGACGCTGCGCGGAATGGACCGGACCGGCGACGGTTCCTTGACGATCAGCGCGCGTACGGTGTCCGGCAGGGCGGCCATGGTGCCGTTGCCGGGCCCGAGCCAACGGGCGTAGACCATCGTGGACTTGATGTCGACGCCGTCACGGACCGCGTTCGCGGACTGCATGGCCCCGCGGTAGATCCAGTGTTCACCCCGTGTGGTCGGCACTGTCCGGGTGGCGGGGAGCGACCGGCGGGCCCAGGCGACGGCGTCGGCGTGGTCGAGGTCGACCACGGTCAGCCCGGTACCGCCGGGGTGGTAGGCCACCGCCGCCGCCTGCCTCCAGGCCGGTACCCATGCGGGCCCTGTGATGGTGGCGGGGTCGGTGGTGGCGGCGGCCCAGGCGTGGCACGGCCGCGGGCAGTCGCACGGGCCGGGGGTCTTCATGTTCGGCCGACCGCCACACGTGTTGCCCCGGCAGGCGGGGCAGTTCCCGAACGGGACTTTCCCGGCCCGCAAGGGCAGGACCGGAACGCCGTGCTGTGCCAGGTCGAGGGCAACGGACAGATGACGGGGTAAGGGCGACTTGTGGCCAGATGCTCGCGGGATGGTGGTGGGTTGGGTCATGCTGGGGTTCTCCAGTTCTGTGAGAAGCACTGGCAGACGAGGGCGGCCCCGGTTCTTTGGCGAGATGGGGGCCGCCCTCGGTCGTGCCTGGGGGTCGGGTCAGGCGGCGCGGTTGGTGGTGAGTGCGCCGTCGGGGTTGCGGGTGATGTGTCCGGCCAGGGTGAGGCGCTTGACGGCTTTGGACACGGTGCCCTTGGGCAGGCCGGTGGCGGTGGCGATGTCGGCCTGGCGGACCGCTCCGGCCCGGAGCGCGGTCAGTACGCGGTCGTCCACGCTGCCCGCGGCCGGTGCAGTCGCCACCGGCACGGCCGGAGCGGGGGCGGGCGGCTTGACGAGCGTGAGCGGCGCCGCGGGCACGGGGCTGGTTGCCGCCGTAGCACGGGACCAGATGGGCCGGTTGGGTAGGGCGATGACGTCGGCGGGTGAGAAGGCCCGGGTGCGGATGTGGTGGGGCCGGGCCTTGGGTGAGGAGCGCAGCAGTGCTACGCCGGGCATGGGGAGTTCGTGTGCGTGCCATCCCTTCTCGATGGCGTCGCTGCCGAAGACGACCTGAGCCTCACCGGAGGTGCTGAGGGCGAGGGAGGCGCGGTAGGTGATCTGTCCTGCGACCTGGGAGTCGATACCGGCCCCGGCGCCGGACATGGTGGGTTTCTGGGTGGCCCACACGAGGATGATTTCCGCGGCTCGCGCCATCCTTGCCAGGGTTCGCAGGTTCTCGATGATCCGGCCGTGAGCCTTGTTCGCGGAGGAGGCTGCGATCAGCTCCCCGCCCTCGTCCACGAACACCGTGATGCGGGGCCGCTGGGGGCTGATCGCCACGACGTCGTGACCGCGCGGGATGAGCGCCAGGCGCTCGTGCATCTCGGCGACGAGTTCGTCAGTGACGGTCAGGATGTCGTCGGGGGCGACCGCTGTGCGGGCCCGGTGTTCCCAGTTCAGGGCTTCCACGCGCTTCATGTCGAGGACGACAAGGCGGTGGTCGGGGTACTCCGATCCTTCCGCGAGGATCGCGCGGGTGGACCAGCTCTTGCCTGATCCGGAGGTGCCCGCGATGAGCATCCGCCGGCCGAGCGGCACCATCACGGTTTCACCGGTCACGGCGTCGATGCCCCACGGGGCCCCGGGCTCCCACCCGGTCAGGTCGATGCCGTCGGCGGCGGAGCGGGTGCGGATGGTGAGTTCGGCCCACCCGCCCTTCTTCCCGGCCTTGGTCTCGATGCGGAGATCCGTGCGGGCCCCCAGTAGCGCCCGGACGTGGTCGTCGGCCCCGCGGAGCTTGGTCGCGGTCCAGGTGCCGTCGAGGCGGATCGCGCAGACGATGCCGGACTCGGTGAGCGTGGGGCGGGCGGTGAGCGTGCCGGACAGGCCGCGGTGTTCGGCGTGCTCGCGCCAGTGCTCGGGCTGGAGCCGCTTCATCAACGCCTTTTCCTCGGCGGTCGGTTCGATGTCCGGCGCGGGCGGCCGATGGGTGACGGCCCAGACGATCGCGCCGACGGCGGCGACGGTCACCGCGAGCGCCGACCACGCCCACACCCGACCGGGCACGAGGGGCAGGCCGATGTACGCGCCGACCGCGGCAACGATGACGCCCTTGGAGGCGAACAGCCACAGCGGGTCGGGCACCGATCGCTTCGTGGTCGCCAGGGCGCGTTCGGCGGTGTGGACGGCGGTGGTGATGCCGTTGGGGTCCATCGCCCGTGCGTTGGCGAGCGCCCGCCGGGCGTCGCGGACGAGCGGTTTGCGGTCGGCGCGCAGGGTGCGGCGGCGGACGGATTCCTTGGCCCAGCGGTCGACGGTCCAGCGGGCGGCGGTGGCTGCGTACTGACGGTGGGTCTGCCAGGCTGACGGTTGACTCACGGGTTCCTCTCCAAGGGCTATGAGTCGGTGGGGGCGGGCCCGGCATGGCCCGCCCCCACACGCGGGTGTGTGTACGCGCGGTGATGGAGTTTCCGGTTTCCTGGTTTCCGGCGGGGCCCCTACGCGTGTGCGCGCGAGACGGGAAACTTCCGTCACCCTGCGTCGCTACGGGGGTCCTGGCGGCCGAACAGGGCCCGGGGGGTCTCAACCCACCCGGAAGGAGCCCCGATCGCCCTGCGGGGCGCTGGGCGGTTTCAGTGGGTGGAGCGGCCGAACCACCGGTTGTGAACGGTGGTGTGATGCACCGTCGCGGGTCGCCCGCCACTCAGCACGACGGACCCGATGCGGGAGGCGACGACGGCGATTGCTGCCCACATCACGAGCGACCCGAGACCGGCGGCGGCGCTGACGAGCTGACCGGCCCCGAGGAGGAGCTGACCGGCGCCCCAGCCCGCGCCACCGGCCAGCAGGCCACCGGCGGCGATGCGCTGGGCGCGCGGGTCGAACAACAGCTGCGGGGTCAGGTCGCGCGGCTGGTAGACGGCGGTGGCGGTGGGCAGGTGCTCGCGGAGCACGGCCACCATGGTCCCGTCCGGGCCGGGGACGTAGACGACCGTCCCCGTCTGCTCGGAGTGGAGCTGCACCGTGCCGGTGGTGGGGGTGGCCGGCGCGGTGGGCCAGCCGGGCGGAACCTGTAGGGCGGGGGTGGGGAGGTGCTGCATGGCCTTTCTCCGATCTGGTCGGTTGGGCGGTGCGGGAGTGCCCCGGGCCGGAGTCGAACCGGCTGACCACCCCCGCGTTCGTCGGGTGGCCGGGGCGGTGCTGGTCAGGCGTCCGTCGGCTGCGAGGTGCGCGTCTCGGTGGCCTCGGAGGTTGCGGCGGACACGGCGAGCTGGGCGAGGATCTCGGCCTTGCGGAAGTCGTAGGGGGTGATGGCCTGGTAGCGGTCCCGGTCCTTGGCGAGGAGGCGTTCGGCGGCGGCGCGGTACTCGGCGGCGTTCATCAGGCGGTGTCCTTCCGGATGGGCGGGGTGTCGTGGCAGGTGACGCACATGCCGAGCGAACGCGGGATGCAATACCCCACGTCCGTGCGGCAGTTGGGGCAGGTGCGGCGGGCGAGCATCGCCGCAGCCAGAGCAGCGGCGCGGGCGGGGGTCATGGGGCGTACGGGCTTGGCCCGGTCGAGCCGGTAGAGGTAGGCGACCAGCGGGCCCCGGCGACGCCGAGGCCGGTGGAGTTCGGCGACGACGTCCTGACCACCCGGCCGCAGCCCCAGCGCGCGGAGCTGACGGCGGGTGGCCAGTCCGTCGGGGGCGAGACGCCACCGGTAGCAGGGCAGCGCGCTCACGACGACGCGCCTTCAAGCACGAGTCCGGCGCCGTCGCGGTGTTCCTGGTAGCGGGCGGAGACCCACCCGATCGACCAGCCGCACAGGTCCGCAGCCGCCCGCACGGGCAGCCCTTCACCGAACGAGGCGTGAACGACGCGCCGGGCCTTGTCCTCGGGCAGCTTCTCGTTCACCGGACCAGCGGCGAGGAGCGCCGCGCGTTCACGGGCCTCCCGCTCGGCCCGCTCCTGCTGCTGCCGGCGCGCCTCCTGCTCGCGCTCCAGCCGGTCGCGTTCGCGGCGCTGGGCGGCCTCGCGTTCAAGGCGTTCACGCTCGGCCTGCTGCTGTTCACGCATCTGCTCACGGCGTTCACGGGCCTCACGCTCAGCCCGCTCCCGCGCCTCCGCCCGCTCGCGCTCCTCCCGCCGCATCGCCTCTTCTCGGGCGGTCTGTTCACGGGCGATCAGCGCTTCATGCTCACGCTGCTCACGGGCCAACTGCGCCGCGTGCTCACGCTCCTCACGGACCCGCCGCTCCTGCGCCTCACGCCGCTCGGTGGCGGCCCGCTCGCGCTCAGCGCGCTCGGCTTTGAGCTGGGCTTCGCGGGCCGCCTGGGCGGTGGTGATGGCCCGCCGGTAGGCGAGCCCTGTCTCTGCGGTAACGATCAGAAGGAGCGGTGCGACCGCGTGGACAGCGGCCCCGACCAGGTCCTTCTTCAGCGCGGAGTCCGCGACGTTCAGGGCCAGCGTCATGAAGCCGGTCATCCACCGCAGAGCGATGGGCCACCGGCCACCGTGCCCGCCCATCCCGGCCAGCACCGCATCCAGCCGCACCACGATCACCACCGCCGCGTCCACGACGAGGGGCAGGATCGGGGCCGTCCACTCCCATCCCTTGGGGCTGTGGCGCTCCATCAGCGGCGTCACCGTGAGGATGGAGAACAGCATCGCGCCGCCGACGATCAGCCACGTGCCGACCGACAGCGCCTTCTCCGCTGAACGGATTTGAACAGCGTTCACGACGCCACCTCCCGCACCCGTGCCGCAGCGATCAGGCGCACCGGCCCGGCAGCGTCGTCACTCGGAAGGTGGTCCTCGGTCCACTCCCAGCCGGGAGCGTCCGTGAACGCGTAGCCGAGCGCTTCCAGCGCCCGCGAACGGTCCTGAACGCTCGGCACCGCGTCCCCGTCAAGGACGTACTCGGGCCACTGGGAGACCGGCACCCCGAGAACGACAACGAACAGCCGCCACCGGCCCGTGGTCCGGCTCACCGACATCAGCGCCGTGAGCGCGTCAGCCGCGCTCATGCCGCACCGCCCGCCTGAACGGCACGGTTGGCCAGGTCCCGGCGGGCGGCCAGCACCCGCCGGCGGGCCCGGCGGATACGCCGCTCGTCCAGCTCGGTCGGAGTGCGGTCGATGGTCATGATCTGCGCGTCCAGCAGAACGACGTCCGCCAGGATCAGCGGCATCTCCCTGTCGATCGCGTCCAGCTCCGCGTCCGACGGCTCACCCTCGAACGGGGCGGCGGCCGTAACGGCCGCCTGAAGTGCTGCGATGCTCTTCATGGGTCTGTTCCTCTCAGGAAGGAACGGCTCAACACGAACCCCCGGAGTTGCTGCTCCGGGGGTTCTCGCCGTTGGAACCAGGAACCGGCTCCCCTCAGCCCCGCCCGTACGACCCCAGAGGGGCGGACGGGCGGGGGAGGCAACCGGCCGCAGCGGTCATGGGCACTGCGGATGGTCTTGACGTGCGGATGTCTCCTTCGGGAACACGAGCTCCCGGGTAGGCGTATGGAGACGTGACCTTTCGGTCTAAGCCCTCCGGTTGACCAGGGATCCGGGACCCTCGGCCCGATCCGTCCCGGGCCCCTTCGCCCCGAGCAGCCCTGAACAAGCACAGAGATGCCCGATGCGCTGTAGCCATTGTCCGTACAATGGCTACAGACAGGATGTTGGCAGAGCGGCTAGCGGACCGCAAGGGCATTGGCCACATTGACTAGACAATGGAGCCGACAAGCGGCTTCCATGGGAGGCATGACAGTGACTCGTCTCGGGCGGAACCCGATGTATCAGCAGATCGCGGACGCGCTGCGGGAGCAGATCACGTCCGGGAAGCTCGAACCAGATGCGAAGCTCCCGACTGAAGCTGAGCTGCGCGAGCAGTACGGCGTGTCACGAGAGACCGTGCGCAAGTCGCTCGCTCTGCTCGTGAACGAGGGGCTCGTCGTATCGGCGCGTCCGCAGGGCCACTTCGTCCGCCGCCGGCGGCCAATGGTGTTCCGCCCCCAAGCGGAGTTCCGGAAGCGGCCGTACTCGCCGGAGATGGACGCCTTCACGACCGAGTACGCGGCTGAGGGACGCGAGCCACGGCAGGAGATCGAGGTGGCCATCGTGGAGCCACCGGATGAAGTGTCCAAGAGGCTCCGGCTGGAACCGGGCGAGCTGGTCGCGGTGCGGAAACGAGTGCGCTACCTCGACGGGGAGCCGTTCAACATCAACGACAGCTACTTCCCACTCGCCCTCGTACGGGATTCGGAGATCATGCGCCCGGAGGACATCGCTCGCGGCGCCAACCAGGTTCTAGCCGAGCTCGGGTACCGGCAGGAGCGAGCCCTAGATGAGCTGTACGTCCGCATGCCCACCCCAGAGCAGGTGCATCGACTCGACCTGGGCCCCGGGACGCCGGTCGGGATTCATGTTGTCACCGGCCACACAGCCGAGGGGAAACCTGTGAGAGTCGCAGTGACTGTGCTCCCGGGCGACAGGCATGTGATCTCGTACGAGCGACAGCGCGAAGAGCCGAACGAGGACGCATGAAAGACCTGCTCGTCCGCGCCGGCCGCCCTGACGAATTGGGCGTGGTGGAATCGATGCTGCGCGAGGCATCAGCCTGGCTCGCCTCGCGCAGCATCGACCAGTGGCAGTACCCGCCGCACCGTGACCGCATCACGGAGGCCCTTGAGCGGGGAGTGTGCTTCCTCGCGTTCGAGGACGGTAAGCCGATCGCGACCATCCAGGTTGACAACTTCGCGGACCCTGAGTTTTGGACCCCGGAGGATCAGCCAGATGCGGCCCTCTACGTTCACCGCATGGCCGTAACGCGCGCGGCTTCCGGCGCGGGTATCGGCAGCCTGCTGCTCGACTGGGCGTCGGAACGTGCCTCAGCACAGGGCAAGCGATGGTTGCGGCTGGACGCCTGGAAGGAAAACAACGGGTTGCACCGGTTCTACAAAGGCGCGGGGTTCACGCTCCTCCGCATCGTGGATCTCCCGCACCGCAGATCAGGCGCCCTGTTCCAGCGGTCGACCGGGTCGGTGGCTGACAACAGCATGTGAGCGAGACCCAGTTGCAGGATTCTCTGCCTTATCAAGGCGGGTCGCTCCGCTCCCCGAGCGCGGCACGGCCCCCGGCCGGGCTTGCGCTCCTGTCAACGCCCCGCTTCAGCCCGCCCGGCGCCCATATCGCGCTCAAAAGCAGATAGCCACCTGATGCCCAGAGAAAGGGTATGTCGTGGCTGGAGCGGTCGGCTCTGCAGCTTTGCGGAGCCACTTTGGCGCGAGCCTCGAAAGATCATGGCCCCAACGTCGTGCTTTACCGGGCAGGTTGGCAGACTACCCAACGCGCCGGAAGCTTACGGGGCCATGATCACTCGCACCGAAGCAGCACCACCCCAAAGCCGTTCCACCAACCTTGCACTGCGAAGTTAACCCCCTAATCCTCTACGAGGGTCGAGAAGAGATCCGCAATTCGACCACCGTCTGCCGCTGAACTCTTACCCGTGGCCCAGGATCCGGGGCTTTCAGCGAATCGTTGAGACTCTTCCTCATCAGCCTCTCGCTCATCTGCCGACTGTCTCCACGCCTCAAGCATGCTCTGCACAGGAGCGTCAAATTTCTCCGCCATACCCTCCACGAAGTCTGCCGCATTTCTAGATTCCTGATAGTCCGACTCAGTGCGCCAATGGTCGAACTCGCTTTCCGCAAAAGTCATGAATGCTGCGTACGCAGCATTCCGCATTTCATCACTAAATTCCGCCGGGTCAAATATATCGAAAAAGAGCTCCACGTCGGACGGATCAAAGAATTCTTCGAATGATCTTTTCAGGATTCCCTGCACTAGATCTTCAAAGCCGAACGGATGAACCTGCACGTTTGCAGCCAACGTCACGTAAGATTCAACAGTGGCGATAGGAGATCCACCTTCTGCAGACACTTGACTTCCCACCTCTGATCGGCACCATGAAATGTCATCTGGCGTGCCATGATCCGAGATGAAATGAATAACAGTAGATAGCATCTCCGGGCGCGGGTCTGGAGTCATTACTCTGTAGCCATTTCGCTTCTTTCCCACTGTCGCCTTCCAAACGGATACCCGCTCTGCGTAGAGGCGACGGATTTGCGCAATGAAGTCAGCAGAATTTTCTAGCAAGGCCTCCCGCAAACCTTCGTTAGCCACGCCAGTTGGGACTTTCATTACATCGTGTCTATCCCGCGCAATTCGCATGTACTCCAATTTTTCCCAGGCCTTGGTCATACGCTCGTCTTGCTTGGACTTGCGATATTTGTCAAGCCCGGAGTAACGAAGCAGCATCAGCGCTTGCCGAATATCCTGCAAATCCGCCAGAACAGCATCCGCCATGGCGGGGGAGCCATTTATTTTATGAAGCAAGAAGTCACGGCATGACGGGTTGGCTAGCGCCGCTCTTTGGACTGACTCATTAGAGATCGTGAGCCAGGTCCCTTCCAACACCTTAAGCGCTTGGATATACGTGTGTGGCTCCTTCGCCTGCACACACTTTCGCAACTCCCTCTCGCTAATTCCCCTGGGGGGATGAGTGACCAGGATGGACAAAACTCTCCGACCAACCGGTGAGAGGTGGTTGTACGAACTTGCCCAGAGCTCTGACGGGTCATCGAGGCTTGAACGCAAGTTGGACAGAAGGGAATCCAGATCATGCGATTGATACCGCAGAGTCTGTTCCAGGATGCGGGGACTGTAATTCGCGTGCCTGATTACGTCCAGGTAAGCGCGATCGTCTACGAGAGCTTTCCTATCCGCCGGCGGCAGGTCCGAGAAATAAAGGTGATTGTAGAAGATCAAAGCCTTATTGTAATCAGAATAATCCTCCACTTTCACCTCGGACGGCACTAGCGATGCACCCGCTCTTCTGATTCTGTCGCTTCGCTCTTGAGCATTCCGAAGAATCTGCTCGCGCGTCGTCAGGATGAAGCGCTTGGTTCCTGGAGCTGCCCTGCGCACCTTGTCAGCAAACTGTGCAATCCGGTGATCCTCATTCTTTCCAGTAGTTTCAGCCAGGTCGGTCTGACCGAGAAAATCATCATAGTAGAAAATCTGGGGCTGTTGTGGGTTCCATAGTTCAAATCCCTCTTTTACGTCCTCGCTAATTTGCACAACTTGCCACCCCTCTTTCCAGTGCGCTAGGAGGACCATCTCAGCCAAGATGCTTTTTCCTACGCCGGGAGGTCCGGTAACAACACAGAGATTGTGTTCTTCTAGAACACGGGTCGTGCGATCAAAGTGATCTGTTAAAACATAGAATTTAGCTCGACTTTCGATGCTTTCCAGCAGTTCCTCTGTTCGGTTCCACAAGCCACTGTGGATGATCCGAGAGAGCACCGCAGCAGAAGAAGTCCATAGCTTGAAGTGCCTGAGCTCAACCTCTGAATGTCGCAGCAAAAGAGCATTGAGGTCCTCTCGGCCGAGGATATCGCCGGTCGCGACAGGAAGGTGCTGCCGTAGAATACCGGCCAATTCCTCCTTAAACTCGACAGTCATCGATGCGCTAGTAACGAGGATGTAGCGGCTGACATCCCGTGCGCCTCTCCATTTTTGCACCTCCTTCTTTACCGATCGGCGCAAAGCGCTACGACCTCCCCGCAGATAGTGCTTGCATTGGATGATGACGTCCGCCCCCGCCAATGCACACCGCAGATCGACTCCTTTGTCGCGGCCAGGGCCAAAAGACTCTACGTGCACTTTAAATTCTGCGTTGAGGACATCGGCAGCCAACGCTTCAAAATCCACTGGCGACAAGGTGGAGAAGTCGTATTCAGGCAACGCATAACCCCCGACGTTTCTAACCGCGCAAATGATCGATGACAAAGTTGAGCGACCAGCTTGACTTCATGAAATAGAACGATGTAGGCAGTTGCTCCAGACTTCCACTGAGCGTTACTCAAATGTTATGGAGGCGCGGGTCGGCATGCGCAGGAGCGGCGAACCCAAATCGATTGAACGTTCGGTTCTGTGCGAGCTGCAATAACGCGGCATGTGCTCACCGACGACATGGCAGCGTTACTGACAGTCGTCCGAACGGTGCCGTCGGTGGATCGGCGGTGACTGCTCCTCTTCGCGACACAGCAGCCGGGGCATCTCCGCTGGGCCCTCTCTGGGCCCTCCGAGGGTGACAAGCAACGCCCAACGACGACCAACGACGACAGCCCGACCGCAGGTCAGATAAGGCGGGCACCCTAGTGACCAGGGCCGGAAAGCAGGCCCGCCAGACCCAGGGCAAGAAGAAGTAACCCGCCCTCTCCTTCTCCCCGAGCCCCCTGTTTCGCGGACCGCGAGGCAGGGGGCTCGTCGGTGCTCCGGACCGGCGGGCCTCAGGCCGGCTTGCGCCACACGGAGATGTGCTTGCCGGAGTCCTCCGCGAACGGCGCCCCGTCCCAGTCCGCGACGCGCCGTTCCCGCTCCAGCCCGGCGATGCGGGCCATCAGGTCGAGCTCCGCCGGCCAGGCGTACCGGTGCCGGGAGGCGGCTCGGCGGTAGTGGCTGTGGTCGCCGTCTCGGGTCAAGTGGTGTGAGACGAGGGTCTGCTCGACCAGGTCGAAGGTGTCGAAGCCGAGGTGCCGCTCGGACACGTCGAACGGCACCGCGACCTGACCGGGCGGCAGGAACCGCAGCGGCGGCACGCCCAGCTCGATGACGAACCGGCCACCGGGTACCAGATGCCGGGCCGCGTTGCGGAAGCACTCGACCTGCTCGTCCTGGGTGAGCAGGTTCGAGATGGTGTTGTAGACGAGGTAGACCAGGGTGAACTCGCCAGGGACGACGGTGGTGGCCATGTCCCCGATGGTCACCGGGAGCGTCTCCTCGTCCACCTTGCGGCGGAGCACCGCCGCCATGGGCTCGGACAGTTCGATGCCCACCACCGGAACACCGCGTTCCCGGAGCGGCACGCCCACGCGCCCGGTCCCGATGGCGAACTCCAGGGCCCGGCCGTCTCCGGCCAGTTCGGCAAGGAAGGCGAGGGCCGGTTCGAGGGCGGCGGCCGAGGAGTTCTCGGCCTCCTCGGCGTCGTAGCGGTCGGCGGTCGCTCGGGTCCACAGCTGGCTGCTCGTCACGGGCGACCACTGTGCCGGGTGTTCGGGACTCTGTCGACGCAATTGGCTGCGGTCAACTCCCTTGCACCATGGGTGCGGCCGCCCGTGACCGGGTCGCGGCGGCTTCAGGAGGAGTACGCGGTTCTGCGCGACCGGGTCGCGGAGAGGCTCGGGCGGGGCCCGGTGGCGGCGCGTGCGGCGGTGCCGTCGGACAGCGCGGGCTGAGCCGGGGCGCACCTGCGGCGCGCCTCGATCCGTGCCCGATCCGTGACCCCGCCGGACCGGCCGAAGTGCCCCTCGTACGGACTACGGTGGGCCCATGCCGTCCGTGACGGCCTCACCGGTTCCGCGGCGATCGCGGCGCCCGTGACCGGCGCAGTGCATCCAGGGCGAGGAGATCGAGGAGAGCGATCATGGGTGAGTCTCTGAAGACCTTCGTCGGCGGTGCCGAGGTCGAAGTGCCCAACAGCATCCCGGACATCCGGGCCGCGCTGCCCGAGGAGAGACGCGAGGAGTTCGATCTCGCGATCAACGACGCCGGGGTGCACGAGATTCAGGCCGTCATGCGGCACTGGATGCTGGAGGCCGTCCCCGATCCCGAGGCCGAGAAGATCCTGGACCGGCTGGCGCAGGACGAGGCCGAGAGGCGGAGCGTCGCTTGAGCTTCCGCATCTCCTACGCACCGCCCGCCGACGACACCCTGGCCAAGATGCGCGGCGGCGAGTCCTTCCGGGACGAGATGGCCCGTACCCTCGGCGAGGAGCCGTACGGCCACGCCTCGTCCGCCGTCAAGAGGGAACGGGACCGGCGTGAGGCGACGGTCTCCGGGGCCATCGTCCTGTACTACGTCTCCCGGTCCGTCCTGACCGTCACCGTCGTGCGCCTCGTGCCTCTGCCCTGACTCCGCCAGGCCAGAGGCACGGCGTACGTCCGTCAGGCGAGCTTCTTGTCCTGCGCCGCCACGACCTCAGTCGGCACCTCGAACTTCACGTCGCCGCCCGCCGCCGCCAGGTTGAAGGCGAAGAACGTCGCCACGGTGCCTTCCTTGCGCAGCGCCACCAGCTTGAACGGGGCCTGGTCGCCGTCGTCGTCGGAGGTGACCGTCCACGCCGCGGACTCGTCGCCGCCGGTGACCTTCTCCTCGGTGACCGAGGCGACCTTCATCGGCTCACCGGCGACCGTGGCGGTGAAGCCGCCCGCGCAGTCCGCCGCGGCCTTCTTGAGCGCGGCGAACGCGTCCGGGCCCGCCGTCCCCTCGTACGAGTTCAGCGCGACGAACGTGGACGTCAGGTTGAAGGCGTCCATGACCGCGTCCTCGATCTCGCCGTCCGCCAGGTCCGCCAGGTCCTCCAGCGACTTCTTATCGTCGGTCTTCTTCGGCTCGTCGATCACCTTGCGCTTCGTGGTGGCCACCGAACCCTCCTGCGCCACGCCGTACATGGCATGGGCGACCGGCAGGCACTCCTTCTTGTCGACGGTGACGCCGTCGGCCGGGACCTCGTCGTCCGGACCGGCCTCGGTGACCTTGCGGCCCTCCACATCGCCCTGGGCGAGCGTGGCCTTCTCCAGCTCGGCGGCGGTGAGCGCCTTGGCCGGGGCCTTCGGGGCCGAGCTGCTCCCGCCCGCGGCGCCCTTGTCGTCCTTCCCTTCCTTGGCGTCGGCGTCCGACGAGCCGCCGCAGGCGGTGGCCAGCAGGGCGAGAGCGGCGGCGGAGGCGGCGAGGGCGGTACGGCGTACAGCAGTGGCGCGCATGGTTCTACTTCCTACAATCTCTGGTCCGGAAGCAACAGCCCGACCCTCGAACGGCACTTCGACGCCGTCTGGGACGTACCGTCGCAGTGCCCCACACTTTATGATCGAACCTGTGAGCGATGATCGCTCCGGCGGCACCCTCCCGTGATCGTGATTCTGCTGTGATCACCCTGTGAACACACTGAGTGGAGCCGCCGTGCAACCATTCCGCGATGCTGGCCCCGAAGCCGCGCTCAACGCACGCACACGCCGCGCTGTGCCGCGTACAGGTTGGCCCGCCGGACCGCCTCCGGTCTCCCGTACGCCTCCAGGCGGGTGTTCAGGTCGCCGGTGAAGTCGGGGACGTCGATCCGGCCGAACTCCCGTACCTCGCTGATGCCCACGGTCGCGCTGTACGGGGCGATGCCGTCGATCCTCATCAGCCCGGCCCGTTCGTTGGTGACCCGGATGTTCCAGTGCGTGAAGCGCGCCCCGAAGAGCGGTCCCGCGCTCGCGTCGCCGCCGTGGACGCCGTCGTTGTTCACCGTGATGTCGGTACGCACGTTGGCGAACGGCATCCCCCGGTGCGAGTCGAACGTCCCCGTCTCCATCCGGCCCCGCGACCAGACGTTGTGGCTGGACAGACCCTCGGCGTTGATGCCGTGGAGCCGGGTGCCGGAGGGCGCGGGCGTGGTCCGCGCCGCGATGGTGAAGTCCTCGATCAGGTTGTCGTGCGAGCCCTCACGGCAGTAGTACGGGTGGTGCGCACCGCGCCCCTCGGCCTTCGTACGGCGCAGGGTGCAGGGTGCAGGCGGACGCGCCGATCAGGCCGAAGCCGTTGTCGACGTGCCGGACGGTGACGTCGTCGGCCCAGCAGTCGTACGCGCACTGGAACGCGAGGCCGTTATCCCCGGTCCAGCAGGTGCGGGGCCTGCGGCCGCTCGACCGCCTCCAGGGTGAGGCCCTCGACGCCGGACCCGGTGAGCGGGGTGACGAGCGTGGTCAGCCGGGGGTCCCATACGGGGCGCAGATCGAGCGGAAGCGGGCGTTCCAGGGTGATCCGGCGCCCGCGTACGCCGGTGACGCGGACCGGCCATTCGTAGGGGGTGTACGAGGTCGGCTTGGTCTTGTCGGCCCAGGGGTACGCCCGTGCGCCGCCGAGAGAGTCCGAGGGGTGGGGTGCGGGAGTCAGCCCGTAGTCGGGCGCTGGGTCAGGTGGCTGAACGCGTCCAGGTTCCGCGTGGACTCGCCGCGCGCCACCCGCCACGCGTACTCCTTGCGGATCGAGCTCGCGAAGCCGAGCTCCAGCAGGGTGTTGAACGCCCCGTCGGCCGCTTCGAGCACCACGCCGAGCAGCCGGTCCAGCTCCTCGGCGGTGACCACCGACAGCGGCAGTTTGCCGACCAGATAGACGTCGCCGAGCGAGTCGATCGCGTAACTCACCCCGAACAGGCGGAGGTTGCGCTCCAGCAGCCAGCGGTGCACCTCGGCGTCGTTCTCGTCGGGGTGCCGGACGACGAACGCGTTGAGGGAGAGCGAGTGCTTGCCGACGATCAGCGAACAGGTCGTCGACAGCTTGCGGGTGCCGGGCAGCGTCACGACGTAGTTGCCGCGCCCCGGGCTCTCCCATACGAGTCCGGCGTCGTTCAGCGTCGCCTCGATGACCTGGGCCGCTGCAGTTTCGTCCGGTACGTCAGCCATGCAGCGAGCGTACGACAGGAGCACCGGGTCGCACGGGACGGGCTCCGCCGTGATCCGTACGGGCGTCAGCCGTGGTGCGCCCGGGCCCGGCGGCGGTGGTCGCAGAGCGCGGCCGTGTACACGTCGGCGGTCGCCGCCGCGGCCGTGTCCCAGCCGAAGGACTGCGCGTGCGCCGCGGCGGCCGCCCCCATCCGCTCGACCAGCTCCGGCGCGTCCGCGAACCGGCCTAGCACGCGGGCGTACGCCTCCGGCTCGTGTCCGGGCACCAGGAAGCCGCTGACCCCGTCGCGCACCGCCACCGGCAGCCCGCCCACGGCTGCCGCGATGACCGGGGTGCCGGCCGCCTGGGCCTCTATGGCGACCAGGCCGAAGGACTCGCTGTACGACGGCATGACCAGCACCGACGCGGCCCGGAACCAGTCGGCGAGCCGGTCCTGGCCCACCGGCGGGTGGAACCGTACGACGTCGGCGACACCGAGGCGGGCGGCCAGCTTCTGCAGACCTTCGGGCTTGGCCAGGCCGCTGCCGCTCGGGCCGCCGACCACCGGCACGACGATGCGCGACCGCAGCGACGGATCCCGGTCCAGGAGCACGGCCACCGCGCGCAGCAGCACATCGGGGGCCTTCAGCGGCTGGATGCGGCCCGCGAAGAGCGGGATCAGCGCGTCCTGCGGCAGGCCGAGCCGGGCCCGCGCGGCGGCGCGGGCGGACGGGGCATCCCCTGGACGGAGCTTGTCGGAGCCCTCGGGGAAGGGGCGGAAGCGGTCCAGGTTGACGCCGGGGTGCACGACGGCGACCGCGGCGGGGTCCGCGTCGTAGAAGCGGACAAGTTCGGCGGCCTCCTCGGCGGTGTTGGCGACCAGCCGGTCGGAGGCGTTCACGATCTGGGTCTCGCCGATGACCCGGGCGGCCGGCTCGGGGGTGTCGCCTTCGGCGAGCGCGGCGTTCTTGACCTTGGCCATGGTGTGCATGGCGTGTACGAGCGGGACGCCCCAGCGCTGCGCGGCGAGCCAGCCGACCTGGCCGGAGAGCCAGTAGTGGGAGTGCACGAGGTCGTAGTAGCCGGGGCGCTGACCGGCCCAGGCCTGCATCACGCCGTGCGTGAACGCGCAGAGCTGGGCGGGCAGGTCCTCCTTGGCCAGGCCCTCGTACGGCCCGGCGTCGACGTGCCGGACCAGGACTCCGGGTGCCAGCTCGACCGAGGGGGCCAGCGAGCCGGTGGTGGCCCGGGTGAAGATCTCGACCTCGATGTTGATCGCGGCGAGACGTTTGGCCAGTTCGACGATGTAGACGTTCATCCCGCCCGCGTCGCCCGTGCCGGGCTGGTGGAGCGGGGACGTGTGCACGGAGAGCATCGCGATGCGGCGCGGCCTGCGGGAGACCCCGGAGAAGCCTCCGGGGAACCTGAGGCGCGCGGCCGTCCGGGTGGAGCCGAGCCGGGAGACGTACTGGCTCACCTCGTCGGTCCTCCTCGTTCGGGGCATGCTGGGAAGAGGGCACGGGGTCCTCTGAAGGGCGAGAACAGCGGAATCTCCGCATTCATTTCCGCTTTGCCAAATCATTACGTTGCCCGGCGGCGCGTCGCGCGGCCCGGGCGGAACCTCCGGGTATCCGCCCCGCCCCGTCGCATACGCTCGACCCATGCGCCAGCGCCCCATCGGCACCGCCACCCGCGGGACCACCAACCCGAACCGCCTGCGCCGCATGGACCGCTGGATCGCCGACGCGCACGGGCCCGCCCTGCGCCGCGCCGGGACGCCCGTGGCCGTCGATCTCGGGTACGGGGCCGCCCCCTGGACCGCCGTCGAGCTGCTGGACCGGCTGCGCACCGCCGAGCCGCGCACCGTGGTGGCGGGCATCGAGATCGACCCGGAGCGGGTCACCGCCGCACAGCCGTACGCCCGCGAGGGCCTGACCTTCGTGCACGGCGGCTTCGAGATCCCGCTGGACGTCCGGCCCCTGCTCATCCGGGCGGCGAACGTGCTGCGCCAGTACGACGAGGAGCAGGTCACCGAGGTCTGGGCACGGCTGTGCTCCCGCCTCGCCCCGGACGGCCTCCTGGTGGAAGGGACCTGCGACGAGATCGGGCGCCGGCACGTCTGGGTGGCCCTGGGGCCCGAGGGGCCGCGCACGGTCACCTTCGCGGCCCGGCTCGGCTCGCTGGAGCGCCCCTCGGACCTCGCGGAACGGCTGCCGAAGGCGCTGATCCACCGCAACGTGCCGGGCGAGCCGGTCCACGCGTTCCTGCGGGACTTCGACCGGGCCTGGGCGACGGCCTCCCCGTACGCCTCGCTCGGCGCGCGGCAGCGCTGGATCGCGGCCGTACGGGCGGTGGCGGCCGACTGGCCGGTGACGGACGGGGTACGGCGGTGGCGGCAGGGCGAGGTCACCGTGGAGTGGGACGCCCTGCGGCCCAGCAGTCGCCGAACAGGCGCCGACAAGGGCTGAACCATTGCCCGTAAGGGCAGAGCTCCTCCGCTCCGGGAACATCGCGGCGGCATCATTCGTCCCAGTGAGTGAGGACGGGCGCGGAGCGGAGCGTCGCGCGAGCCAGGGGGAAACCGTGACGAAGTAGCCCACCGGGGTCGGTATGTGACGTGTCAGGTGCCGTCGACCTCTGTTGCTTTACGGAACGACATGGCACGATCGCGACGTCACCAGGAAGTTACTGACGGTAAGTCAGATGTGCGATATCCGGCTTCTGTTGTTTTTCTCGCATGTGCTGTATTCGCCGCAGCCGTTGTCTTCGTCGCCTTCGTCCGGAGGCGGGCCCGGAGTAATCGCCCGGAGGGGGAGCTCGTGAACCGACGCCACTGCGCCACTGCCGCCATCACGCTGGTCTGTGCGCTGGCCCTGCTGACGTCCACGGGCCAGGCCATGGCCGCCCCGGTTCCGGACCCGTCGCCCTCCTCGTCCTCCTCCCCCGCCGACTCGCCGCCCCGCTACTCCAACGCGGACCTCGAAAAGGTCCGCGAGCAGATCGAGACGCTGTACCGGAAGGCGGGCGCGGCGACGGACGCGTACAACCTCGCCGAGGAGCAGACGGAGAAGCAGTCCGGCGAGATCGTGAAGCTGGCCAAGGCGATCGTCGACGGCCAGGCGCGCATCGCCGCACTGAAGGACCAGGCCGGGGCCCAGGCCCGCGAGCAGTACCGCAGCGGCGGCCTCCCGCCCGGCGCGCAGCTGGCCCTGAGCAGCGACCCGAAGCTCTTCCTGGACGGGATCAACAAGGTCCGCCAGAGCCAGCATGCCTCCAAGTCGCTCCTGACCGACCTCAACCAGACGCAGGAGGACCTGGAGACGTACACCCAGGACGCCAGCGCCAACTGGGAGAAGCTGGAGACGAACCGGGTCAAGCAGGCCAAGGCCAAGAAGAAGATCAACGCCCAGATCAGGGCGGCGGAGAAGCTTGAGTCGCAGCTGGAGAAGAAAGAGCGCGACCGGCTCCGCCAGCTGGAGCGGGACGCCGCGGACAAGGCGCAGACGGCCTGGCTCTCCTCCGGCTCGGTCAAGGACGTCAGCGGCGAGGCGAGCGAGGGCGGAGCGGCGGCAGTGGCCTTCGCGACGGCCCAGATCGGCAAGCCGTACGTCTGGGGAGCCGAGGGCCCCGGGTCGTACGACTGCTCCGGTCTGACGTCACAGGCCTGGCTGGCGGCGAAGCGGCCGATCCCGCGCACCTCGCAGGAGCAGTGGCGGCTGCTGCCGCGTATCGACATCCAGGACATGCGCCCCGGCGACCTGATCATCTACCACGCCGACGCCAGCCATGTCGGGATGTACGTCGGCGACGGCTCGATCGTCCACGCCCCGCGCCCCGGCCGCGACGTCACGCTGGCGGGCGCGGGCTCGATGAAGATCCTCGGCGTGGTCCGCCCGGACAAGTAGAACCGGAAACGCGCAGCCCCCCGGCCCGAGCCGCGCGAGCAGGGCCACGCCGCCGTTCGCGGGCGCGTGATGTTTGTCATGGGCGCTTCCCCGCCCGTACGGCGGCCCATCACGTCGGATCCGTGTCGGGACGCGGCTTATGACGCCGCGTACGACAGGGGACGGTCCCTGTGCGCCATTCCGTTCCCCCACCGCGGACCGCTATCGTCCCCGACTGGCGGATCGTCGATCGTCGAACCGCCGCACCCTCGGGGGGAGGGAAGGAACCCGAACCGATGCCCGTACCCGTACCGCAGCAGCGATCCGTTCCCGCTGCGGAGACTTCGCACGGCGACCTCACCCTGCTGGTGATCGAGGACGACCCGGCGGGCACCACCATCACCGTCCCCGAGCTCTCGGCAGCGGCCGGGACCCGGGTCCGTATCCGTACCGCCCGCAACCTCA
The DNA here is from genome assembly GCF_002910905.1 of Streptomyces sp. SM11. Lineage (GTDB taxonomy): Bacteria > Actinomycetota > Actinomycetes > Streptomycetales > Streptomycetaceae > Streptomyces. The sequence goes on from NZ_NEUE01000293.1 coordinate 35,110, forward strand.
CCGAGGCCGCGCGGCTGCTCACCGACGACGTCGACTGCATTCTGCTGGACCTCGCGGTGCCGGTCACCGGGACCGGTCCCGGTCCCGGTACGCCCACCGCCGACGCCGGGACGCCCGACAGCGGAACGTGTGGCAGCGGGCCCCGGCCCGAGCCCGTCTCCGGGCGGGCAGACGAGCTGGCGGCCCTCACCCACGTACTCCGCATCGCTCCGCTGCACGCGGTCCTCGCGCTGACCGCGCAGGACGACACGGAGCTGGCGGCCGAGGCGGTACGCGTCGGGGCGCAGGACTACCTCTTCCGGGGCGAGCTGGACGCGCGTGTCCTGAGCCGCGCCATCCGGTACGCCGTGGAGCGCAAGCGTGCCGACATCGCCCAGCAGCAGCTGACCGAGTCCCGGCTGCGCGCCCAGGAGAACGCCCGCCTGGAGCGCGGCCTGCTCCCCACCCCGCTGCTGGACGGCTCCGGCCTGAGCTTCGCCGCCCGCTACCGCCCCGGCCGCAGCCGCGCCCTCCTCGGCGGCGACTTCTACGACGTCGTCCGCACCCCGGACGGCACGGTGCACGCGATGATCGGCGACGTCTGCGGACACGGCCCGGACGAGGCGGCGCTCGGCGTCGAGCTGCGGATCGCCTGGCGGGCGCTGACCCTGGCCGGGCTGTGCGGGGACGAGCTGCTCTCCACGCTCCAGCAGGTGCTGGAGCACGAACGGCAGAGCGAGGAGATCTTCGCGACGCTCTGCACCGTCGACATCGCGCCCGACGGGCGACGGGCCGGACTCTGCCTGGCCGGACACCCCGCGCCGCTGCTCGCCCGCCACGGACGGCCGGCCCGGCTGCTCCCGTACGAGGACGGCGGCCCGGCCCTGGGGCTGCTGCCGCGGGCCCGCTGGCCGCGCCGTCAGGTCGAGCTGGGCGGCACGTGGAGCCTGATGATGTACACGGACGGGCTCATCGAGGGGCGCGTGGGAACCGGCGGCAGCGAGCGGCTCGGCCAGGACGGCATGGTCGCGATGGTCAACAGCCGGCTGGAGCAGGGCCTGGCGGGCGAGGAGCTGCTGGAGGCGGCGGTCGCCGAGGTGCGGGAACTGAACGGCGGCGAGCTGACCGACGATGTGGCGGTCCTGCTGCTGGGCCGCGATCCGGAGCGGATACGACGATGGGGCGGCAGCGCACCGCGCTCCCACCCCGCGTCCGTCGACCGGCCACCGTCCCCGCCCGCGAGAGCGGTGAGGGCTCAGCGCCCGCCGTTGTAGGGACCGTACGGGCCGTCGCTGCTGGAGCCGCCCCTGCGACCGCCACCGCCGCCGCCACCCGAGACCTCCTTGAGCGCGGGGCGCACGTCGACCATGAACACGATCGACGCGACGACGCCCGCGAGCTGCAGGAAGAGCATCGGGATCAGCAGGTTCACGGCGACGGCGACGCCGAGGATCACCAGCCAGAAGGACTTCTTCTTCTTGTCGGCGGCACGGTAGGCGTCCTCACGGGCGGTCGCCGCGAAGACGAACGCGACCACGGCCAGCACCAGCATCGCCAGATAGAGCAGCTGGAGAATCGTGCCGAATCCTGAGAGCAACATGCTGTGTACCGCCTAGTGAGTGGATGAGCGCCCTTCGGCCGAGAGGGCCAAGGTACCGGGACAACGAGCCGGCCACCCGTAAAGGTGCCCGCCCCGCGCCCCGGTCACGCGTACCGTGCCCCGGAAGGACCCGTGGGATCACTTGCCGTCGGCCGGCGGGGTCTTCCTGGCCGCGGGCTTACGCGGCGCTGGCGTCTTCTTGGCGGGCGCGGACTTGGCCTCGGCGGACTTCACCCGGGCGGCGGGCCCGGCCTCGGTGGGCGCGGTCTTCGTCGCGGCGGACGCGGCCTTCGTCCCGGTGGGCGCGGCCTTGACCTCGGTGGGCGCGGCCTTGGCCTCGGCCTTCGGCTCCGCCTCGATGACGGTGGCGATCTCGACGATCTCCTCCGCCGTCTCGCCGCGCCAGGTCCGTACGGTCTGCTCGCCGTGCTCGGCGACCTTCTCGTACGCCTCCCGGGCCTTGATCGCGTACTCGGCGGCCACGCCCACGCTGCGGAGCGCCAGGTCCTGCGCGTTCTCGCCCAGCTTCCTCAGGTCGGCGGCGTCGAACGAACCGAACACCTCGGTGACCTTCGCCTGCACGGTGGCCTGGGCCTCCTTGGCCTGCGTGGTCACCTTCTCCTGCACGGCCTTGGGGTCGGTGTTGCGCACGGCGTCGATCCGCTCGGGCGCCTCGGCCCGCAACTGCTCGATCAGCGCCGGGACCCTGCGCGCCTGCTGCACGGCGAGGTCGGCCGTGCCAGCGGCGAAGTAGAGGGGGGTGGGGTCGGTGAGAGTCTTGCGCAGGTCATCGGTGACGGCCATGACTGTGGTCCTCCCGGATCATCAGAACCAGCTGTTCAGCTGTGAGGGTCTTGGTCTTCGGTGGCGTCCGCACCGGCGTCGTCGCCGTTACGGGGCCCGGCATCGCCGCCCGCGTCGGCGGCGGCGTCCGCTTTGATACCCACATCCGCTTCCACGTCCGCTTTCACGTCCGCATCCGCATCCGCGTTCGCGTCGGAACCGGGGACGAATCCGTTCTCGCGGCGAAAGGAGTCGTAGATCTGCAGCAGCACGTTCTTCTGCCGCTCGTTGATCGACGGATCGGCCAGAATGACCGCCCGTGTCTCCAGCTCCTCCCGCTCCCGCTCGTCGAGGATCCCCGCACGCACGTACAGAGTCTCGGCCGAAATCCGCAGCGCCTTGGCGACCTGCTGGAGCACGTCCGCGCTGGGCTTGCGCAGACCGCGCTCGATCTGGCTGAGATACGGGTTCGACACCCCGGTCGCATCGGCGAGCTGCCGCAGCGAGAGCTGCGCTGCACGGCGCTGCTCCCGCAGGTACTCACCGAGATTGCCGACGTTGAGTGATGCCATGACTCGATACTGCGACACCCTTGCTAACTTTTGCAAGCACACGCTTGCAAAAGTGTCGCGCGCCACTGCTGGACGGTGGTGTGACTTCCAGCGACAGACGTCACCTTCCAGCGATTGTTGTCACCGGTGGGCGTTTGCCGAATCAGCACCAACTGTGACCGCTGCTCGGCTTCGAGGTTCGTCGGTCGCAAGCCGTGTCAGACCTGAGTGCGACACTGCGACCCATGTCTCTTGCTGATCTCAGTCTTGACCAGTGGCGGTCCTTCGAGCTGCCTGCCGCACGTCGCATCGCCCAACAGGCGGCGCACCAGGTGGATGGCCACGTGACCGTCGTGGAGACCATTGAGCATCTCGGTGCTCCGCTGCACCGAGTTCGGATCGAGCGGGATGGGCAGGAGTTCGCCCTGATACCCGGCGGCGCAGTGACACTCGGATTCGATCTCAACACCTGGCAGCCGACGCCTGAACAGGCCGCCGACTATGCAGAGAGCCTGGATCAGGGCTTTGGCTATGGCCCCGATCTGCGAGCCCACCTTGCACAGGTGCTCAGCCTCCGCCGGAGCGTCATCTTGGCCACTGTGCTCATGGCCGTGGAGGACGAGAATCTGACCGAACCGCCTGCCGACATGCCGGCCGTCCTTGCGGCTCGTGGCCTGCGGATGCCGAGCTCCGACGAGTGGGAGCACGCCTGCGGAGCCGGCACGGGCACTCTGTTCCGGTGGGGCAATGACTGCCCCCTCGACCGCATCCCCTACGGGGACCGCACCGGCCCGCATCAGCAGCTGAGCGGCTTCGGCCTGCGAATCGCCTACGACACCTACCGCACGGAGCTGACGAGCGACGTCACTGCGGCCCATGGCGGTGACGGTGGCGAGTCAGTGTGCGGGGGGTACGGCTGCATGTTGGCGTGGCTGCCCCTGGCTACTGCCAACCGCAACCCCTTCATGGCTGAGTTCGTGTACGGCCCGGACGGTGAAGACCTCTGCGAGGACTTCTCCACTCGGCCTGTACTCACGCTCTGAATCCTCTGGGGCTACCGAGCACTGTGTGCTCAGTTGCAAGAGCCCGCCGATTGAGGGACTGTTCGATTGGCAGACCCGCGCAGCGCCACTCGCGGTCGCGTGCTGGCGGATTCCCTCGATCGTGATGGGAGTCCTGTGCGTGAGGAGGAACCTCAGCGGCGGGGAGTTCCTCGGAGAGTTGCGCATTCCGTCGCCCGCGGTCTTCATGAGCCCTTGGACTTCCTACAGGTGTGCATGGACCGGGGCGAGCGCGATCAAGGCGCCGCTGTCGGTCCCCTTCAAGATCCGGTGGGCGATGGCCGTCGCTGCGACGTAGGCCCTGGCGTCGGCGGATGGACTGGCCAGCGCGTGGAAGTGGTGGGCCTTCCCCCCTCCCCCGTTCCGGCGGCTCCTGCGCTCTTCTCTGTCCAAGGCATCTTGCTCAAGAATTTCGGCGTGTTCGTCGCTGAGAGCGAGGTTCCGGGCTGCCGGCCAGGTCAGGGTGATCAGGCTGGCGACGGTGTGCAGGTCGATGAAGTACTGATTGGTGCAGCCGACGCTGTTGGCGAATTCGAGGGCGGGTGTGACGTCGGCCTCCAAGGCCCGGTACCCCAGATGCGGCTCCCGCCTCTCGACCAGCCACTGCACCTCGACGAGCACCACGCCCGCGCCAGGCGAGGGATCCAGCACCGCCGCCCCCATCATGAGACGCCTCCTGCCAGCACCACCCGCGACCTGTCCGTCAACGGCTGAGCAAGGTCGAGCCCGAGCCTGCGGTGCCAGAGCAGGTGCAGCAACTACGCCCGTGCCACCGGCCAGTACGTCTGGTTGACCGCCAACTCCCCGAATGTCACGCCTGCTTCAGCCTGGGCAAGCAGACCGGGCTGCACCCCGGGCAGGCCTCGTCGACACCAGTGACTCCAGACCGGGCCTGTGCCGCTGCTCCCGCCGCCGGGTGAATCCCCGCATCGGCCCGCGGCTTGCCACCGGCACCTGCCCCAGGTGCCGGTGCCGGTGGCAAGCCCATGATCTCGTTCCCGGCGTACTTCCACGTCGCCGTCCACCGGTCCGGCCGGCCATCGGAGATGTCCAAGCCACCCCGCCCCGCGTCCAGCTCGACCGGGACCAGCAGGTCCGTCCACGTACAGCGGTGGGACCACAAAGGGCTCCAGGTATCGCCCCTCCCAGGGCAGCCGTACGGCTGCCCTGGGAGGGGCCATCTTCGAAGTTGACGACAACTTGCATGCAAAGAGCGCGGATCACGTCCGGAACGATGCGAGTTCGGCGACAGATGCCGCGCTCAGAGCTTCACGAAAGGCCAGGTCGGGACGGGAAGATGACGACACCTACCGTGCTCGGTATCGGTGGGGCTGAGCACGATGGATGTCGCCCGTTCTCAGCAGATGCGGCGAGTCCCACTTCTCCCTGCGGCGGTGGCCGGCCTTCCTCAGGGTTGAGGCTTCCCCGTTCCACGTCTCACCGCTGATGTCTCCCCGTTTGATGTCTTCCCGTTGATGTTTTCCTGGCCCCTGTTCCTGGATCTTGCTCCGAAGATCGTCCTGTTGGAGGCTGACGCATGCAGAATTTGCCGACGTTCGTCCTTGTCCACGGCGCCTTCGCCAACTCGCTCTCCTTCGCACCGCTACAGGCCGAACTCGGCCTGCTCGGGCACCGTTCGGTCGCGGTCGACCTCCCGGGGCACGGATTCGAGGCGACCTACCCCGCGGCCTACCAAGCTCCCCAGGATCTCGACGCCCTCGCCACGGAGCCGGGGAGCATCAAGGGAGTCACCCTCGCGGACAACGCCGCCCGTGTGATCGAGGCCCTCGAACGGGCCAAACGGAACGGACCCGCCGTCCTCGTCGGACACAGCCGGGGCGGGGCCACGGTCACCGCGGTCGGCAACCAGCGGCCCGACCTGGTCGACCGCATCACGTACGTCTCCGCCTGGTGCCCGGTCGACCTGGCCGTCGGCGACTACTAAGCCGAGCCGGAGATGGCCGACGTCGACCCGGCCGCCTTCGCTCCGGCCATGGCCGGGAACCCGGCCGAACTGGGTCTGCTCCGGGTCAACTTCCGTACCGCCGAGCCGTCGGCCCTCGCCGCGTTCCGGCACGCCTTCGCCGCCGACCTGACCGACGACGAGTTCCGGACCTTCCTCAACACCTTCCAGCCCGACGAGAACCTCGACGCCGGTACGACCGCCGACCGGGCACAGGCCGCGACCTGGGGACGGATTCCCAGGACCTACGTGCGCCTGGCCGCCGATGCCAGCCTTCCGCTCGCCGTGCAGGACCGCATGATCCGCGAAGCCGACGCACTCACACCGGACAATCCCTTCGACGTACGGACTCTCGAAGGGAGTCATCTGCACTGGCTCGTCCACCCGAAGCCCGCCGCCGAGCTGCTCGCCGGCCTCACGGTGAGCTGACGCACCCGGCCGGCCGGCCACGCCGGTCAGAGGTGGAGGCCCGCCACCTCCGCCGCCGACAGCGTGAGCCCGGCCGCCGCGGCCGAGTCGCGGACGGAGGCCGGCCGGCGGGCGCCCGGGATCGGGATCAGGACCGGCGACTGGGCCAGCTGCCAGGCGAGGCAGATCTGCTGCGGGCTGACGCCTCGCGAACGGGCCAGGGCGTGGAACGGCGTGTCCGGTGCGGGTTCGGCGGTTCCCTGGGCGTCGACCGCGCTGCGCGAGATCCCGCCGAGCGGGCTCCACGGCAGGAAGGCCAGGCCGAGTCCGGTGCACAGGTCGAGGGTGTCCCGGTTGGACGGGTGCGCCGGGGAGAAGCGGTTCTGCACCGAGACCAGGCGGGGCCCGAGTATCTCGTACGCCGTACGGATCTGCTCACGGCCGACGTTGGAGAGGCCGACCGCCCGGATTGTGCCGGCGTCGGCCAGGTCCCGCAGTGCGCCGACCGACTCGGCGAAGGGGACGGCCGGGTCCGGCTTGTGCAGCTGGTAGAGGCCGATGGCCTCCACGCCGAGCCGGACCGCCGATGCCTCGGCCGCACGGCGCAGGTGGCGCGGGTCGCCGTTCACCGTCCACGACCCGTCGCCGGGCCGGCCGCGGCCGGCCTTGGTCGCCACCAGCACCTCCGCCGAGCCACTCCCGTAGGCGGCCAGCGCCCGGGCGATCAGCCGTTCGTTGTGGCCGAGTTCGCCGGGGTGCCACTGATAGCAGTCGGCGGTGTCGATCAGCCGTACGCCGGCGTCGAGTGCGGCATGGATCGTGGCGACCGCCTGCTCCTCGTGCGGGCGCCCTTCGACGGAGAGCGGCATAGCGCCGAGGCCGATGGATCCCAGCGCCATGCCGCCGATGGTGCGGACGGCGGTGGGCACGGGTGGAGTGGGCGGAGTGGGCGGAATCGTCATCGCTCTCGGGCCTCCTTGATGACCAGCGGCAGCCAGTCGGCGACCGACGAGAAGCCGAAGCCGAGCCGGGATGCCCGGTCGGTGTCCATGGCGTAGCAGCGGTCGAAGGAGAACGGGGAGAGAAGCGCGCCCGGCCCGTCGGTCAGCCTCGGCTCCACTTCGATCGCCGCGCCGATCGCCGTACACAACTCCCGTGCGTCTAGAGTTCCGCGGGAGGCCGCGTTGACGGGTCCGGTGAAGTCCGCCGCCGCGGCCCATGCCAGGAAGCGGGCGACCTCCGGCTCGTGGACGAATGACGCGGGCTGCGGTGCGGGGTGGACCACCACCGGCAGGCCCTGCTCGATCCGTTCCACGTAGTGCGCGAGCCGCCCGGTGAAGTCGGCGCCGCCGAGGACGTGCGCCGTACGGACCACAGCGACGTCGAACGGCGCCTCCCGCGTGAGCAGTGCCTCCGCCTGGCGCTTGCCCTCGCCGTAGTGGTCCTCCAGGAACCGTCCTTTCGCCCACGGCAGTTCCAGGTCGAACGACCCGGCCGACGGGTCGACCGCCTCCTCCGGGACGGCCGGTCCGCCCGGCCGGCCGAGTTCGGCGTAGACCTCGACCGTGGAGGTCAGCACATAGCGCCGGGTGCGGCCGGCGAAGACCCGGGCGGCGACGGCCGCCTGGAGCGGCGTGTAGCAGACCTGGTCGATCACGACGTCGAAGCGCCGGCCCCCGAGCGCCGCACGCAACGCGGCCTCGTCGTCGCGGTCGGCGAGCAGATGGGTCACGCCGTGCGGTGCGGGCGCCGACCCCCGGTTCACGACGGTCACCGCCGCCCCCGAGGCCCGCAGTTCCCCGATCAGCCGGCGCCCGAAGTGACGGCTTCCTCCGATCACGCACACGTCCATGCCGCGGCCCCTTTCCCGTACGTCGTCCCGCGTCGCCCTGTGTGGTCCCGCGTCGTCCTGCGCCATCGGTGTTCAGTCTGCTCAGACCCGGTCAACGGCGGTAGTATCGATCAGGGCACCACATCATTAGGAGAACTGTTGATCGATGTTCAGCGGCTGGCCGTCCTGCGCGAGGTCGCCCGTCACGGCAGCTTCAATCGGGCCGCCCTCGCGCTGCACTGCACGCCCTCGGCCGTCTCGCAGCAGATCGCCGCGCTGGAGCGCGGCCTCGGCGCGCCCGCGGTCGAACGTTCCACCCGGGGCGTCACGTTGACAGACGCGGGCCGCCTGCTGGTGGAGGCGGCGGACTCGATCGCCGCCGAACTGTCCGACACCCAGCGGCGCATCGATCGGCTGGCCGCCGAGCGGATCGCGCTCACCGTCGCCACCTTCGCCAGCGGCGGCCGCAGGCTGCTGCCCACCGCGCTCTCCGGGTTCGTCGTCGATCACCCCGAGGTGGAGCTGACGATCCTGGAGGCAGAACCGGAGGAGAGCCTTCCCTACGTCCGCGAGGGGCGGGCCGATGTCGCCCTCGCCTACCACTTCGACGGCCCGCCGCCCGCCCGGCCCGGCGACCGGTCCGGCCTGGACTGGACGGCCCTCGGAGTGGACCCGCTGCGGGTCGTCCTGCCGCGCGGTCACCCTGCCGCGGCGCGCTACCTGGACCGCCCGGATCCGCCGCATCTGGCCGAACTCGCCGAACAGCGCTGGATCCTGGGCTGCCGGAAGTCGGCCGACCAGCTCGCCGGCCACGCCGAACTGGTCGGCGTCGAACTGCGGATCTCGTGCACGGCGACGGATTACGACTTCGCCCAGTCGCTCGTCCGCGCCGGCGTCGGCATCGCGTTGATTCCCGAGATCGGCCTGACCCGGGACCCGGAGCTGGTCGACTTCCCGCTGGCCGAGCCGAGCCCGCGCCGCCATCTGGGCCTGGCCCTCTCCCGCCGCCGTCGCGGCACCGGCGGCCGCCTGGCCGAGAAGCTGGCGTCCCGAATCCTCGGCCGGGCACAGGGGCCGGCCGGACTCGCACGGTAGGGCGGGGCGCGTCCGCGCCGTACGAGGCGACGCCAGAACTCGCCTCGGGCCCCTTCAACACGACCCAGCAGATCGGCACGGCCCTCGGCGTGGCCGTCCTGTCGACCCTGGCCGCCGGCCGGACCGAGGCGCTCGACGCCGCCGGACTCTCCTCGGCCGAGGCGCTGACCGGGGCTACCGGTCGGCGTTCACCGTCGACGCGGGGCTTCTCGTCACAGCCTCCGTCGTCGCGGCCCTGCTACTCCGGCCGGGGCGCACCAGCGGGACGTCCACGCGCACAACGCCGGTAACCGGAGCGTGCTTTGGGCCCCGCCGTGGGCCCGTGGGCCCCTGACAGGACGGCCGGACGGACCTACTGTCTATGCGGGTAGATCCTCGTATCCCGCTCGGCCCACTCAGCCCGCTCATCCCACTCAGCCCGCTCATCCCGCGCGCTCGACCCGCTTCGAGGGAGACATCATGTGCCGATCCTGTGCAACCACCACCGCGCCAGCCGACACGCCCGTGGCCGCGGAGGGCCCGATCCAGGGACTGTCCCGTCGGGGGCTGCTGGCCGGCCTGGGCCTGGGCGTGCTCGCCGTGAACCTGTCGGCCGGAGCCTCCACGGCCGCGGCGTCAACAGCAGCTGAAGCTGAAACGAAAACAGCGACGACAGCGGCAGCGGCAGCGGCCAAGAACGGGGCATGGGCCAATCCCGCCCGCGGGCGGTTCCCGGCCGGCGGCCACTACGGCGCGCCCAGAGGCGGCGCGTCCCACGCCGGTCAGGACGTCAGCAACTCCACGGGTACCGCGGTCTACGCCGCGGCCGCGGGCACGGTCGTACGCCGGTCGTGGGGAGGAGGGCTGCCGGGCCGGACCGGCAACGCCCTGGTGATCGCGCACGGCAACAACCAGTACACCTATTACGGGCACCTCAACGCCTACCGGGTCACGCTCAACGCCAGGGTCTCGGCCGGGCAGCGCATCGCCGACATGGGCGCCACCGGCAATGTGACCGGCCCGCACCTGCACTTCGAGACCCACTCGGGACGCCTCGGCGCCACGGTGAACCCCGTCGGCTTCCTGGCCGCCCGGGGTGTGGACCTGGCCGGCGGCTGGTCGAGGATCGACCCTGGCGCGAGCGGCGCCACGGTCGTCGTGATCCAGCACCTGATGAACCGGCGCGGCCACGGGCTGGTCGCCGACGGGCAGTACGGTTCCGTATCGGTCGAGGCGGTCAAGCGGTTCCAGCGCTCCAAGGGGCTGGCGGCCGACGGCCAGGTCGGCCCGGCCACCTGGCCGGTGCTCGTCCACACCCTGCGGCAGGGTGCCGGCGGGTCCCACGTCCGAGCCCTGCAGACCGCGCTGAACAGGCGCAGCGCCCGGCTGACGGTCGACGGCGGATTCGGTTCCGTCACCACCAATGCCGTACGCGCCTACCAGAGCGTCAACCGCCTGGTGGTCGACGGCGTGGCGGGCCCGGTGACCTGGCGGGCGCTGACCGGCTGACCGTCTCCGAGTGTGGGACGCACGGTGCCGCGTGACACCCCGCGGGCCGCCCGAAAGGGGTGGCTGTGGTCGACCATGAACGGTCCGGCGGCCGTTCATGGTCGACCACGCATCGCATCACCGCACCACCACACCACTGCAACGCCACAGCGCCGCCCCTAGAGCCGCCGTAGGAGACCAGCCATGAGCACGCGATACGCCCCTGCCCCGGGCGACGACCGCACCCCCGCACCGGCCCCCGCCGGCCGCGCCTTCGACGCCGTGCTCTGCGACCTCGACAACGTCGTCCGCTTCTACGACACCGCCCCGCTCGCCGCCCTGGAACGGGCCGCCGGGCTGCCGGAGGGCACCACGACGGAGGTCGCCTACGCGCCCGAGATCGATCTCCCGCTGCTCCTGGGCCGGATCACCCCGGACGCCTGGGTGGAGTCCATAGCCGCGGGGCTCACGGAGCGGGTGGGCGTGGTCCGGGCCCGCGAACTGGGCCGGGCCCTCGCGGACGCGCCGTTCCGGGCCGACGAGGAGGTGGTGTCCCTGCTGCGCCGGGCGAGGACTCACGTCCCCCTGGTGCTCGTCACCAACGCGACCCTCCAACTGGACGCCGACCTGGCCCTGCTGGACCTGAGCGACCTGGCCGACGCGGTCGTGAGCAGTGCACTGGAGCAGCTGGCCAAGCCCGACCTGGCCATCTACCGCATCGCGGCCGACCGGGCGGGCGTACCGCCAGCCCGGTGCCTGTTCGTGGACGACCGGCAGGAGAACGTCGACGCGGCCGCCGCCCTCGGCATGACCGGCGTTGTCTACCGCGAACCGGCCGACTTGCGGAAGGCGTTGGGGCCGTGCGCGGAGTACGCCGGGGCGCGCCGGTGACGGGCGCCGCCCCCCATAATCCCCCTCAGCGACGCGGCTGAGGCTCCAGCCCCGCCCGCAGCTGGGCGAACGCCTGTTCGGCCGCCTGCACCGCGCCCGGGTAGACCCGGTCCGCGCTCTCCCCCGCGTCGATCCGCCGCCAGTTGTCCAGGGCCAGGATGCGCAGGACGGCGATGATCTGCCCGGCCGCGAGCCGTTCGGGCGGGCCGCCGCCGAGGGCGCGGGCGAGGGCCGTCTCGGAGCGGCCCTGGTAGGCGTACATGCGGGCCACCAACGACGGCGTTCCGTACAACAGACGCAGGAACGCCAGCACTTCGGGCGCGTCGCACAGGCCGGTCACCGGGTCGCGGCGGTCGAGGCCGTCGAGGAAGTGGCGGCGCAGGGCGTCCAGCGGGCTGTCGGCGGGAGGACGTCCGGCGACCACCCGGGCGGGCTCGTCCTCGTGGTCGGCGAACCGGTGCAGCACCAGGTCCTCCTTGGCGGGGAAGTACCGGAACAGCGTCGGCTTGGAGATGTCCGCCGCGGCCGCCACCTCCGCCACGGACACCTTGTCGAAGCCGCGCTCCAGGAACATCGCGATGGCCGCCTCGGAGACCGCCTGGTAGGTCAGCTGCTTCTTGCGCTCCCGCAGACCGCCCGGCGCCGGGGCCCGGGGGCGCTGCCGTGCGTGACCGGCGGTCTGCCCGTCATCGCCGTTCCCGGGGTCATTCTCGGTCGTGCTCCCGGCCTTCTCTCCGCTCATGACCATGAAGCGTACGCCCTTGACCTCAAGCGGACTTGACGTCATCCCCCGGAGTGGGAGCCGTCGGCCGTCTTCCGGATCAGCACCTCCACCCCGTCCAGCAGCACGCCCAGGCCGAAGGTGAACTCGTACTCCGGGTCGTCCGGCCCGCTCTCGCCGGCCGGGCCGTCCACCACTCCCCCGGGACCCTGACGCTCGGCCTCCCCACCGACGGCTCGGCGTCCCAGGTGCGTGCCCTGCTCGACGAGATCGACCCGACCGGCCGGGAGATCGACCGCTTCAGCCTGCACAGCGCGACCCTCGACGACGTCTTCCTGGACCTGACCTCGAAGACGCCCACGACCCCGGAGGCATCCGCCCATGTCTGACACCGCCGTTCGGCACAGGACCCCGGCCCGGCAGACCGGCGGGGCCGCGAAGCGCCCGGGCTCCGGGCCCGGTCCGCTCACCCACACCACGGTCATGGCCGTCCGGGCCCTGCGCATCAGCAGCCGCAACACCGACGCGCTGATCACGTCCCTGGCCCTGCCGATCATGCTGATGCTGATCTTCGTCTACTTCTTCGGCGGCGCGATCGACACCGGGACGGACTACGACTCGTACGTCATGTACGTCGTCCCGGGCGTGCTGCTCCTGTCCGCCGGGTTCGGCGCCGCGACCACCGCCACCGCCGTCAGCGAGGACATGAAGGGCGGCATCATCGACCGCTTCCGCTCCCTGGACGTGGGCGGTACGCCGGTGCTCGCCGGACATGTGGCGGCCAGCACCGTCCGCAATCTCTGCGCCACCGCCCTGGTCTTCGGCGTCGCGCTGCTGATCGGTTTCCGCCCCGCCGCCACCTGGAGCGGCTGGCTCCTGGTGGCTGTCGTGCTGGTGGCCTACATCGTGGCCCTGTCCTGGATCTCGGCGGCGATCGGCCTGCTGGCCCGGACTCCGGAGGCGGCGAGCGGCTTCACGTTCTTCATGTCGTTCCTGCCCTACCCGAGCAGCGCGTTCGTCCCGACCGAGAAGATGCCGGACTGGCTGCACGGCTTCACCGACCACCAGCCGATCACCCCGGCCATCGAGTCCCTGCGCGGGCTGCTGCTCGGCCAGGAGGTGGGCAACACCCCCTGGACCGCGCTCGCCTGGGCCGCCGGGCTGCTCGCCGTGGCGATCGCCACCTCGGGGACGCTGTTCCGGATCCGGACACGCTGACCCGAACCCACCGGCGGGCGGGACTCAGAACACGTCCGGGCACCAGGGCCGCCGCCCCGTACGGAACACGGCATCCGCCGTCGTCGCCGCGCCCGCCTGCGACTCCTCGGCCCGGCCCAGGTCCACCAGCCGCCGCACGGACTCGTCGCCCAGGTACAGCGTGGACAACTCCGCCACGCCCAGAGTCAGATCGGCGCTCCGGGTGGTCGGGGTGCAGCGCGCGCCGGAGGGCGAGGCGTCCAGCAGGAAGCGGCCGCCGGCCAGGCACGCTTCGTCCCGGACGTCCAGGACGAGCGACGCCTCGGTGCCGTAGCTCCGGGCCTCCAGGGCGCGCGGCACGTCCAGCATCCGCAGCCACAGCCAGTCCATGTTCGTGACCGGCCGGGCCGCGCGCGGGTCGGGGAGCAGCAGCGGGAGCAGGTCATCGGGGGCCCGGTTGCCGGAGCGGACGGTGGTGATCCAGTCGATCGAGCAGACGTAGTGCCACAGGGCCCGCTCGGCCGCCGGGTTCAGCGCGATCATGTCCCGTACGGAGGCGGTGTTCAGTGGCTGCCCCCCGTCGCCCCACTTGCCGTCCGCGCCGTACACCATCAGGCCGTCGACCTTGCCGTCGGCGGCACGGTGCACCACGTAGAAGGGCTCGGTCCACTTCTCGTGGTCCGGGCGGGGCGCGGCCCCCGTGCGCTGCCGCCACCAGCGCTCGCCGCGGTTGACGACGCCGGGCTGCCGGGCCGCCAGCGCTCCATGCACCTCGGGGCCGATCTTGCGGACGTCGGCACCGTCCACCATCTCGACGCGGCCGCCGCCCGCCGGCTGCCCGGAGCGGCGCGGGTCGAGGCCCGCCCGGTGCACGGAGACCTCCCACTCGGCGTTCCAGGCGGCGGGGCCGAAGCCGTACCGCCCGTAGATCGGATACTCGGCGGCGATCAGCGAGGCGACCGGCTCGCCGCGCTCCTTGGCCGCCGCCAGGTCCGTCGCCATCATCCGGCTGAGCAGTCCGCGCCGGCGGTGTGTGGCCGTCACCGTCACCCCGCTGATCGCGTCGGCCCGCACGGTGGCCCCGCCGACCACGGTCAGCTCCTGGGCGAACGAGCGGAACGTCGCCACGCAGCGCCCGGCCTCGAAGGCGCCCTGCACACGGGAGAGATCGGCGTCGGCGAAACGGTCCGCGACGAGCTCCTCGCTCGGGGTGCCGGCCTCGAAGAAACCGGTCCCCACCGCCCTCATCCAGTCGGCGGTCTCGGACGCGGTGACGGTGCGGACATCAAGGCTCATTCCTCCACGCTACGCACGCACGCCTCAGAATGTCGCGCGAATTTCCCCGACCTCCGCCGCCCCGCCGAGCAGCGGCGAGCGTCCGACCCGGGCGACCACCGGGGCGTCCACGCCCAGCGTCTCCAGGGCGCGGGCCAGCACCGGGCCGAGCGCCCGGACCGCCCCGTCGTCGATCTTGAAGGCGAGGGCCCGGCCGTCGGCCAGGGCCACCGCTTGGACCGCCTCGGCACCCATCTTGGAGAGCGTCCCCGGTACCTCGCGCATCAGCCAGGTGTCCGGACGCCGGGTGCCCGCGACGTACTCCGGGTGGGCGCGCATGGCGTCCGCGACCCGGCGCTCGGCGCTCCCGGGCTCCGCCAGCACGAAGGACCGGAAGGCGCGGGCCAGGCCCGTCAGCCCGATCGCCATCAGCGGGGCCCCGCAGCCGTCCGTGCCGAGCGCCGCGACGGGCTCGCCCGCCGCCTCGGCGACGACCTGGCCCACGAGCTGCTGGAGCGGGTGGGCGGGGTCGAGGTAGGTCGCGGTGTCCCAGCCGTTGCGGACGCAGACGGCGAGCATGGCCGCGTGCTTGCCGGAGCAGTTCATCGTGATCCGCTCGCGTACGTTCCCGGCGGCGAGGTAGGCCTCCGCCTCCACCGCGTCCAGCGGCAGGTCCGGCGGGGTCTGGAGGTCGGCGGTGCTCAGTCCGTGCTCGGCGAGCATCTTCCGCACGAGGCCGAGGTGGAAGGGCTCCCCGGAGTGGCTCGCGGCGGCCAGTGCCAGCCGTTCGCCCGAGAGGTCGAGGCCGGCCCGGAGGATCGCGGCGGCCTGCATCGGCTTGTTGGAGGACCGGGGGAAGACCGGCGCCGCCGGATCGCCGATCGCCCGCTGCACGCTGCCGTCGGCGGCCAGCAGGACCAGCGATCCCCGGTGGTGTCCCTCCGTGAACCCGGAACGCACGACCTCGGCCAGGACGGGCGGGGCGGGGGCCGGGGCGGAGGATGCGGGGGATATGGCGGACGGGGCGTCGATGGACGTCATGGTGGCCTTCCGGGGACGGGGTGCGGGACCCGCGCCCGGAAGGATCGCTTCAGGCGAGCAGGTCGTCCACTTGTGCTTCCCCGTCACGGTACCTGCGGGCGATCTCCGCGCTGCAATCGTCGGCGGTGCGCTGGAGCTCGTGACGGCGACGTGAGACCTGCTGTTCGTAGCGGACGAGCCGCCCCATCGCCGTGTGCAGTTCCTCGTCCGTCCGGGCGTCCAGATCGGACAGTTCGACCTCGGCGAGGGTCTCGGCGGCGAGCTGCCGGAACTCGTCGCCGCGCGGTGTCCTCAGCGTGACGTGCCGGGCGGAGGAGCGGTGCCGGGACGGGGTGTCGGCCAGGATCTCCGAGAGCCGGTCGACCACCGCCGCGTCCTCCACGGGCCCCGCCTCCGGATCCCGGCGGCGGGCCAGTTCGGCTCGGAGGATGTCGATCCGTCCCTGCACCAGCCGGCGTACGTAGCCGATATCGGCCTCGTCGCGCTGGGCGTCCCGGCGCAGCGTCCGCAGCTCCGGCAGCCGCAGCCCGCCGAAGCCCGCGTCCCCGCCGGCCTGCTCGGGCACGGTGGCGGGCCCGGGCACGGGGCCGGACACGGGGCCGGACACGGGGCCGGACACGGGACCCTGAGCTGGCGGCGGCAGGGGTACGGGACTCTCCCCTGGCAGACTGCGCTGTACGGGTGACCGCAGGATGCTGGTGCGGTGACGTGCGCCCGGTACGGCACCGGGAGATTGTCCGGCTCCATATGTACTCATGCTGTTCCGTCCCCTCGACCGGTGCGTCGGCACACCGACATCGTGCATCGTGCCACTCCGCACCGTGCCGATGCAGGTGCTCTGTACCCGTTCAGCCCAAGATAGGTTGGTCTGTATGCGTGCAGTGGTACAGAGAGTGGACGGCGCGACCGTCTCCGTCGCCGGTGCGACGGACGACCCCTCGACCCCCGGGATCGTCGGGGAGATCGTCGGTGAGGGCCTGTGTGTGCTGGTGGGGGTCACCCATGACGACACCCCGGAGAAGGCGGCGCAGCTTGCCCGCAAGCTCTGGTCGGTGCGCATCCTGGAGGGCGAGAAGTCCTGTTCGGATGTGAATGCGCCCCTCCTGGTGATTTCTCAGTTCACTCTCTACGGGGACGCCCGCAAGGGTCGGCGGCCCACCTGGAACGCCGCGGCGCCGGGCGAGGTCGCCGAGCCGCTGGTGGACGAGGTCGTGGCGCGGCTGCGGGCGCTGGGGGCGCAGGTGGAGACGGGCCGGTTCGGAGCGGACATGCGGGTCTCGCTCACGAATCACGGCCCGTTCACAGTGATCATCGAGGTGTAGCCGTACGCGGACGGGGGCGGCCCGCTACGGCTCGACGACCGTCTCCTGGGCGGCCGCCGTGTCCCCGGCGAGCAACTCCGCGTCGACGGCCACGTTCCGCTTGACCAGGGCCAGGGCGATCGGACCCAGCTCGTGGTGGCGGGCCGAGGTGGTGATGAAGCCGAGCTGGCGGCCCTCCTGGCCGTCGGCGGCCAGCCGCACCGGCGTCCCGTGTCCGGGCAGATGCACCTCGCTGCCGTCAAGGTGCAGGAAGACGAGCCGGCGCGGCGGCTTCCCCAGGTTGTGGACGCGGGCCACGGTCTCCTGACCCCGGTAGCAGCCCTTCTGGAGGTGGACGGCGCTGCCGATCCAGCCCAGCTCGTGCGGGATGGTGCGGTGGTCGGTCTCGAAGCCGACGCGCGGCCGGTGCCCCTCGACGCGCAGCGCCTCGTACGCCAGGATCCCGGCGACGGGGCCGCCCGCGGCGGCGAACGCCTCCAGGTCCGGGCGCGGCAGGAACAGGTCCCGGCCCTGCGGGGTCTCCCGTACGGCCACTCCGTCCGGGACCTCCGCGATGGAGCCGGCGGGGAGGTGGACGACCGCGATGTCCCCGGTGCGGTCGGCGACCTCGACCCGGTAGAAGAACTTCATCGACTCCAGGTAGGCGATCAGGTCGTCCTGGGTGTCCGGTTCGACGTGCATCCACACCGTCGTACCGTCGTCCACCAGGTACATCGCGTGCTCGATGTGCCCGTTGGCGGTGAGGATGAGCGCCTCGGTGGCCTGGTGCGGGGCGAGGTCGCTGACGTGTTGGGTGAGCAGCAGGTGCAGCCAGGCCAGCCGGTCGCCGCCGGTGACGGTGACGACGCCCCGGTGGGAGAGGTCGACGAAGCCGTTGCCGTCGGCGAGGGCGCGTTGCTCGCGGAACAGGTCGCCGTAATGCGCGGCGACACCTTCGTCGCGGCCTTCGGCAGGAACGGCGCCGGGCAGGGACAGCAGGGGGCTCTTCATGCGCCCAGCCTACGACTTGGCGGACGCGTCCTTCGCTGGCGTGTTCGTACCGGAGCCGACGGCGCCGCCCCCGGTCCCGTCGGCGGCCCCGTCCACAGCCGCCTTCGCAGCAGCTTCCGTGGCTGTGCAGCCCGCGCACCGGCCGAAGATCGCGAAGTGCTTCATGTCCGTCTCGAAGCCGAAATCGGCGCGCAGCTTCGCGGTGAACTCGGTGACGACGGACAGATCCGCCTCGATGACGTCCGCACAGTCCCGGCAGACGAGATGGATGTGGTGGTGCCGGTCGGCCAGGTGGTACGACGGGGCGCCGTGCCCCAGATGGGCGTGGCTGACCAGACCGAGCTCCTCCAAGAGCTCCAGGGTCCGGTACACCGTGGAGATGTTCACGCCGGACGCGGTCCTGCGCACCTCGCACAGGATGTCGTCCGGCGTCCCGTGCTCCAGGGCGTCGACCGCCTCAAGGACGAGCTGACGCTGGGGCGTCAGCCGGTAACCGCGCTGCCGAAGATCGGTCTTCCAGTCGGTGCTCACCACAGGCCCAGTGTAGAGCGGGGTGAGCACCTGCCAGCAGTGCTCGTCCGGGACGGGCTCCTTACTTGAAGAACGCGATGCCGTCGTCCGGCATGTCATCGAGGTTCCGCGCCATCTCGGCGACCTCTTCCGGGGTGACGACCTTCTTCAGGTGTGCCGACATGTACGGGCGCAGCTTGACCTCGGGCGTGGCCTTCTCGCCGACCCACATGAGGTCGCTCTTGACGTACCCGTAGAGCCGCTTGCCGCCGCTGTACGGGCCGGAGGCCGCCGTGCGGGCCACCGCGTCGGTGACCAGGTCGATCTGCGGCTTCTGGTCGGCCAGCTCGCCGTACCAGATCTCGATGACGCCCTGGTCGCGGGCCATGACGACCTCGACCTTGCGGTCCTTGTCGATGCGCCAGTAGCCGGTCTCCGTCTCCAGCGGCCGGACCTGCTTGCCCTCCTCGTCCAGGACCCAGGTGCGGGAGACGTACTCCAGGAAGTCACGGCCGTCGTGGCTGAAGGTGACTTCCTGGCCGAAGTTGCACTTCTCGGCGCCGGGGAAGTCGGACACGCCCGCGCCCGCCCAGTTGCCGAGGAGGAAGGCCAGCGGGACGAGGTCCGGGTGGAGGTCGGACGGAATCTCGATCATGAACGGCTCAGACGATCTGTGAGGGAGGGGCGGAACGGTCCGGTGCGGACCGGGTGCGGGCCGGGTACGACGAGGGTCAGCGCTGGCCCTGGTACAGCTTCTTCACGGTGAGCGCGGCGAAGGCGGTGACGCCCACGCAGACCAGGATCAGCAGGGCGGAGAAGAATGCCTCAAGCACAGGGGGCTCCTCGTGACGAGCGGGTGGCGGCAGTAGCAGGGCCGGGCCCCCAGCCTAATGGGTGGGGGCCCGGCCCTCTCGTCCAGGTGTCGGCCGCGGGCCGCTGCCGCGGGTCTCAGACGAGCAGCTGGTGCTGCAGGATCAGCGTCTGATGGAAGGGGATGCGGGCCGTCTCCCGCTTCCCGGCGCGCTCGTGCACGACGAGGGCGATCGTGTCCCCCGCCAGGGTGTACGCCTGCCGGACGTGCTCGGCTCCGAAGGGCGCCTGCTCGGCGAAGACGTACGAGGAGAGGTTCTCGATGTTGTTGTCCGAGCCCCAGCCGTCGTCGAACTCCATGGTGTCCGTACGGTCCAGCGGCGTACCGGCCGAAGCACCCACGTTCAGGTCGTCGAGCACGCGGCTCGCGAACGCCGTCGAGTTGAACCGCACCAGGTAGATCCGGGACGTCGTGCCGTCCGGCATGGTCCAGCCGCGGGCCGCGATGTGACGCGGAGCGGCGTCCTTCAGGAGCTGGGACACCGACTTCCGGTCCTGCGGCCGGTAGGCGTCGAGATACGTCTCCGTGGAGATCCAGCCGCCGG
Organism: Streptomyces sp. SM11; assembly: GCF_002910905.1. Taxonomy (GTDB): domain Bacteria; phylum Actinomycetota; class Actinomycetes; order Streptomycetales; family Streptomycetaceae; genus Streptomyces. Next base: position 55,210 of record NZ_NEUE01000293.1, read on the forward strand.
TCAGCTTCTTGTCCGGCACCGCTCCGGCAGGGGCTGGCAGCAGCAGGTCGCGCAGGTCGGCGTGGTGGATCTCGGCCGGGTTGCCGGCCGAGAACGGCCGGGGCGAACCGGCCGGGAGCGGGGGCAGCGTCAGCTCCGGGTAGTCCCAGCGGCCGTCGCCCTCGGTGGCGAGCCCGGGGACGTCGGTCCGCTCCAGGGAGGCGATCCCGAAGGCGGTACCGGTGCCCAGCACCCCGAACGCCAGCGCGGCGGCCGTCCACCGCGCCACGGCGCGCAGGACCCGCCGGGGCGGCTTCGGCGACGCGTCGGCCGCACCGGGCGGCACGGGCGGGGCCGCGGGCGTGGTGTCGGACGTGGCCTCGGGCGCGGCCTCGGGCATGGCAGGAGTCGCCACCGCCTCGGGGTTCGCCGTCTGCTCGCTCATATGTACTCCCCCGGGGACACGATGTGGTCGAGCTGGTCCTTCACCAGGTCCCCGACGTCGGACGGGCTGAACGGCTTGCTGCCGCTCGCGTTCACGGCGACCGAGGTCTCTCCGTCGTACGCGATGCAGATGACGCCGTCGAGGGTTTCCTTGTCGCCCTTGGGCAGCCGGTAGCAGGAAACCTTCTTGTGGCCGTCGACCGACGGCCCCTTGCGGAACGCGTCGATGCCGTCCAGCAGCTTCTTGCGGGTCAGATAGGTCTCGCGGACCGCTCGCTTGTCCTGCATCTTCACGATCTGGACGTTCACGACGAGGTCATGGGCGTCCGAGACGTACGAGCGCTGCGCGATGCCCCGGACCCGGAGCTTCTCGACGGACTTGTTCAGCGCGCGGCGGTCCTTCCCGGCCAGGCCGCGCCCCATCTCCTTCATCGCGGCGGTGGCCTTGGCGCCGCTCGTCTCGCTGTCGTTGCCGAGCTCGCCGATGTCCGGGCCGAGCCGGTAGCCCTCGGGCACCGGGAGCAGGAGCTTGGTCAGCTCGCTGTCGTGGCGGCCCCGGGACGGCTCGCCCGCCGGATCCTTGCCTGCGGGGGCGCGGTCCTCGTCCCAGACGGTCGTCGTGACCGTCCGGTCGGCGGTGTCCACGGTGTTCTTCGTGTAGGCGGCCGCGCCGCCCACCGCCCCGAGCACCAGGACGACGGGCAGCACGGTCAGCACCACCCGGCGCCCTCGGCCGGGGGCGGGCGGGGGTACGGGCGCGGCGTCGGGCTCAGTCGCGGGCACGGGCGCGGCGTCCGGCGCGGGCGACCCGTTCGGCTCGGTCGGCTCGGTCACGGGGCGCGTCTCGTCGTCGTTCACAGCCGCTCCAGCTGTCGCTCGGCCAGTGTCCGGATGTCCTTCTTGCTGATCGGGACGGTGTCGTGGATGTTGATGTCGAGCGCGATGTCGCCGCGCACCGCCAGGGCCCTGGCATGGTAGGCGGGCAGATAGCCGGCCTTCCGCTCGACCTTGTACAGGAAATAGCGGCCTTCGCGGCTTCCCTCGATCGGATCGCCCGGGTTGCCCGCGCCTTCTTTGTCCGGCATGTAGAACATCTGGTCGGCGAAGTGGTCGGACGCGCCGAGCACGTCGCTCGACCGGAACTGGATCAGATGGACGACCGTCTCGCGGTACTGCCCCTGCTGCCAGGCGGCCGACGCCACCCGTCGCAGCCCGAGCCCGGCCAGCGACTCGAACATGTAGTGCGGGTCCTCGTAGAAGCCCTCGGCATACTGGCCGATCGGCTCCCAGCCGTCCTCGATGCCCAGTTTGCCGGTGAGCTTCTTCGCGCCCTTGGGCCGGTCGACGAGCAGCTTGCGCAGGTCGCCGTCCGTCCTGACCTGCCGGTCCTGGGCCGCGGGCAGCGGAGCCGGGGTCTGATCGGCGGCCGCCGGCTTCGCCGGGTAGCCGAGGCCGGGCTGCGACAGGGCGGCCAGCGGCGTCGGCGCCCGCTCCGCCTGGACGCCGTAGCCGACGGCGGCCCCGCCCGAGATTCCGAGCAGCGCCGCCGCCGTGATGATCAGCGTCGTACGACCGCGCGGCCGGCGGCGTACGGGCGCACCGGACGCGGCGGGCGGGACGAGCGGTTCGGCCGGTGGGGCCGGTGGGGCTGGTGGGGCTGGTGGGGCTGGTGGGGCTGGTGGGGCCGACACGGGTGCGGGCCCCATCGGCGTGGTCGCGGACCCTTCCGGCGCGGCAGGAGTGGTGTCGTTCTGTTCCAAAAGGGGTCCCCCCAGAGACCTGAAGCGCGGGTTCCTTTACCTGCGCGTACTAGTGACCCCCAGGCCGGCAAGGAGGTTGCGCCCCGGACGATTACAGTTCGGCATATGCCGAAGAAGCTTGTGATCAAGGTGACCGCCGGACCCGAGGCCGCCGAGCGCTGCTCCCAGGCCTTCACCGTGGCGGCCGTGGGCGTCGCCAGCGGTGTCGAGGTCTCGCTCTGGCTGACCGGGGAGTCCTCGTGGTTCGCGCTGCCGGGCCGGGCCGCCGAGTTCGAACTGCCGCACGCCGCCCCGCTGCCCGACCTGCTGGACTCGATCCTGGCGGGCGGCCGGATCACTCTGTGCACCCAGTGCGCGGCCCGGCGCGACATCACCGAGAAGGACGTGCTGGAGGGCGTACGCATCGCGGGGGCGCAGGTATTCGTGCAGGAGGCCATGGCGGACGGCGCCCAGGCGCTCGTCTACTGACCCGGCCGGGGCCCCGCCGCTTCAGTGGTGCTTCTTGCCGTCCAGCTCGTCCCACCACGCGTCGGACTTCGGGTCGCCGGAGGGGTCGTCCCACCAACGGTCCTCCGGGCCACGCCGGTTGGCGATCATCGCGGCGATCGGCGGGATCACCATGGCGACCACGCACATGCCGACGGCGACCGGCATGGACCACAGGCGCACCAAGGTCCAGGCGGACACGAACAGCGCGACGCATCCGCCCATCATGAGGAAGTAGTTCCGCCTGCGTCGGGCGTACATGCTTCCAGCGTAGGCCTCCGGGCCGCCGGACGGCACGAAGGGCCGCACCTCGCGTCAGGTGGCGTCCAACCGTTCCTGGGGTGCGGCCCTCCGGCCGTTCTGTGTGCCGTGGAAAACGGCGTGCCGTGGGTCAGACGGCGATGGCGACCTCGGAGAGTCCGCCGGTCTGCGCGACGACCGTACGGTCGGCGCTGCCGCCCGGGACCAGGGCGCGGAGCGTCCAGGTGCCCTCGGCCGCGTAGAACCGGAACTGTCCGGTCGCCGAGGTCGGGACCTCGGCGGTGAACTCGCCGGTCGAGTCCAGGAGCCGTACGTAACCGGTGACGGGCTCGCCGTCGCGGGTCACGCTGCCCTGGATGGTGGTCTCACCGGGCTTGATCGTCGAAGCGTCGGGGCCACCGGCCTGTGCTCCACACATGGTTCTGTCCTTCTGGTCGGGTCGGTCGGGTCGGTCGGATCGGCCATGTCGGCCATGTCGGCCAGGACTCTGCCGGGTGGCGCTACTTGTTGGCGCCGAGCTCGATCGGCACGCCGACGAGGGAGCCGTACTCGGTCCAGGAACCGTCGTAGTTCTTGACGTTCTCCTGGCCGAGCAGCTCGTGGAGCACGAACCAGGTGAGCGCGGAGCGCTCACCGATGCGGCAGTAGGCGATGGTGTCCTTCGCCAGGTCGACCTGCTCGGCCTCGTAGAGGGCCTTGAGCTCGTCGTCCGACTTGAAGGTGCCGTCGTCGTTGGCGTTCTTCGACCACGGGATGTTCCGGGCGCTCGGCACGTGGCCGGGGCGCTGCGACTGCTCCTGCGGGAGGTGGGCCGGGGCGAGCAGCTTGCCGCTGAACTCGTCGGGCGAGCGCACGTCGACCAGGTTCTGGCTGCCGATGGCCTTGACGACGTCGTCGCGGTAGGCGCGGATCGACTCGTCCTGCGGCTTGGCCGTGTACTGGGTGGCCGGGCGTGCCGGGACGACGTCGGTCAGGTCGCGGGAGTCGAGCTCCCACTTCTTGCGGCCGCCGTCGAGGAGCTTCACGTTCTCGTGGCCGTACAGCTTGAAGTACCAGTAGGCGTACGAGGCGAACCAGTTGTTGTTGCCGCCGTAGAGGACGACCAGCGTGTCGTTGCCGATGCCCTTCTCGCCGAGCAGCTTCTCGAAGCCGGCCTGATCGACGAAGTCACGGCGGACCGGGTCCTGGAGGTCCTTGGTCCAGTCGATCCGGATCGCGTTCGTGATGTGGTTCTTCTCGTACGCCGAGGTGTCCTCGTCCACCTCGACGATGGCGACCTGCGGGTCGTCGATGTGGGCCTCGACCCAGTCGGCGTCTACCAGGACGTCACTACGGCTCATGTTGTTCTCCTCCGGGGCAGTCTGCGGCGGTGTGGTGCGAGATGCGGAGTTGCTGGGTGCGGGTGTACGCGCGGAGGCACGGAACGCGGCGCGTACGGGGCACGGCACCGGCCCTGACGACGGTCGAAGGGCCGGGAAGAAAACGGGACGGGCGCGAACGCCCCGCTCAGAAGGTGCGACAGAGCATGGCGGCGACGCGGCACAGGTCTACTGCCCGCCGCTTCGTGAGATCCGCCTGTCGCTTCATGGGTCCGATCGTAGGGAGGTACGTACGGAGATGTCACCGTCGTGTCGCATGATGAGACACGATCGTCTGCTATGTGAGATGCAGGAGAGGTGGGTGGGCCCCGGACCCGCTGCCGGGCTCCCCCGATCCTTCCCTGCATCTGCGGACCGGACGCAGGCGTCTCACCATCCGGATCGGCCGGTCGGCCGAGGGGTCGGTCAGCCCGTCAAGGGGGCTTCGGTCAGCCGGTCAGCCGGTCAGCCGGTCAGCCGGTCAGCCGGTCAGCCGGTCAGGGAAACGTCCGAGCCGGTCACCGATATCTCCAGGCCCTTCTCGGTCACCTTGACCTCCCGGAGCTCCAGGCCCTTCGGCAGTCCGTCGATGTCGCCCTCGAAGTCGGTCTTCTTGCGGACCAGTTCCTCGACGCCGGGGATTCCCTTGCCCGGCACCTCGTCCGCGCGCACCTTGATCGTGTGGCCGTCGACGCGGGTCACGGTCGACAGCACGCTGCGCGAGATCGGGCGGCCGAGGACCTCGACCGTGCCGGTGACCTTGGCCTTGCCGTTGCCGCCGTACTCCACGACGACGCCGTCACTGGCCGCCCCCGTCAGGTCCTCGTAGCTGACGAGCGCGGTGCCGGTGGCGCGGGTGGCCGTGGCGCTCCGGTAGCCGGAGCCGAGCTTCACGTCGTGCAGTTCGGCCCGGACCTCGCTGACCCGTATCGCCCGGCCGGCGGCGCTGGTCTCCATGCCGGTGAGGTTGACGTCGACCCGGTCGAGCTGCGAACCGGCGAGCTGGGCGAGGAAGGGGAAACCCTTGATCGAGATCTCCGTCGTGGCGGGACCGCCCCCGCTGATGGTGACCCGGTCCTCGGCCTCAGACTCGGCGAACCAGACGGCCGCGCGGTCGACGGCGATGAAGAGGCCGCCGAGCACCACCACCAGAACCAGCAGTATTCGCAGTGCGCGCATGTGTCGTTTCCCCACCCTGAGCCGATCGGTCCCCCTGGCGCCCGTGAGCCTACTGCCGCAGGAGGACGCCCTGGTTGATCGACGAGTGACGGCCCCTCGTCGGTTCCCGGGGGCCGTCAGCAGCCGCGACCGTACGGCGGTGGGTGGTGCGGCGGTGGGTGGTGCGGCGGTCAGAGGATGGCGCGGCCGATCAGGTAGACGGCCGGGGCCGCCGCGGTCAGCGGCAGTGCCACCCCGGCGGTCATGTGCACGAACCGGGACGGGTAGTCGTAGCTCGCCACCCGCAGCCCGACGATCGCGCACCCGCCCGCCGCAAGACCGAGCAGCGCGCCCTTCGCGCCGAAGTCGGTCAGACCGCCGACCGCGACGCCCGCGCCCGCACCGGCGAGCAGGGCCACCGCGACGGAGGCCGCGCCGGGCAGCGGGAGGGCACGGGCGAGCACGGCCGCCGCGACGGCCACCCCGCCGACCGCCACCGCGTCCGGGACCGCCGCGAGGTGTCCGCCGGCGAGTACCGCGAGGGACGCGGAGACGACGGTGGCCATCAGCCCGTACATCCGCTCGTCGGCCCCCGCGCGGCTGCGGAGCTGGAGGACCACGGTGAGCAGCACCCAGACGCCCAGGGTGCCCAGCAGCGCGGCGGGACCGTGCTCCCGGCCCGCCACGAGCAGGGCGACATCGGCGACGAGCCCCCCGGCGAAGGCGAGCGCGATGCCCTGGCGGGCGGGCCACATCCCGTTGAGCCGGAACCAGCCGGCGGCCGTCACCGCCTGGAGGAGCACCACCGGGACGAGCAGGGCGTACGGCCCGATCGCCGCGCCCCCCGCGAGCAGCAGGCCGAGGGCGGCGCTGAGCGCCGCGGGCCGCATCCCGGGCGCGATGATCGGTGAGCGCCCCTCGGCACGGGCCCGCTGGGCGTCGGTGATCCGGGCGTTGCCCAGCGTCGTGGGCGCGCTGTAGCCCGTGTCACCGGGCCCCGGCTGCCCGGCCGCGGGCTCGGGGACGGGCACGGGCACGGAGGCGGGTGCGGCCGCTGCGACCGGTGTGGCGGGCGTGGCCGGGACCTCGGGCGGCAGCGGGAAGGAGCCCGAGGCCCCCTGAGGCGGCAGATAGGCGGTGTCGGCCGCAGAGGGCCGGTACGGCTGCTGCGACTGGTGCTGCCCCGGGTGCTGCTGCTGGGGTTCTTGATACTGATACGGCTGCTGCGGCTGGTACGGGGGTTCCTGGTACGGCTGCTGGTACGGATCCGGCTGCTGCGGCTGCCCGTGCCCCTGCCCGTGCTCCCGCTCGTATCCCCGGCCCTGCGCCCGGTGGGGGTCGTCCGGGCGGATCGTCGGCTGGTACTGCGTGTCCCAGGTCGGCGCCTGCCACGTCTGCGTCGCACCCTGATCGAAGGCGGCCGGCTCCTGGGGCGAGGCGTGCTGCCCGGCCGTCCCGTCGGGCCAGTGCGGCGACGAAGGCTGCGGCTGCCGGTGCTCGGGATCGTACGGGTACGGGTACTGCTGATCGCTGCTGCTCATGGCCTGCGGTTCACCCTCCTGCGAACGGCGGGAGCACCTCGACCGTGCCGCCCTCGGCAAGGCGTACGGTCTCATGCCCGCGGGTCCCGACGGGGTTCCCGTCGACGAGGAACGAGCACCGCCGGAGTACCTGGCTCAGTTCGCCGGGATGCCGTCTCCGCACGGCGTCGAGCGCCTCGGCGAGGGTCGCCGCCGCGTACGGTTCCTCCGCGGTGCCCGCGGCTGCCTTGGCCGCAGCCCAGTAGCGGATCGTCCCCGCTGCCATGGCGCCACTCCTTCGGTCGGTTCGTCGGACGCCTCGTGCGTCAGCTCTCCATGATGGGTCACGCGGGCGGCGCGGCCGTCGCCCAGTCGGCGATGCGGGCCAGGAGGGCGTCGTCCGCCGCGTTCTCCGCGTGGCCCATCCCCCGCTCCAGCCACAGCTCCGCGCCGGCGGGACCGGCCGCCTCCGCCAGCATCCTCGGGTGGTCCAGCGGGAAGTACGGGTCGCGGTCGCCGTGCACGAGGAGCAGCGGGGCCGGGGCGATGAGCGGGACCGCGGCGACCGGTGGGAGCGGGACGGGGTCCCAGTCCTCGGTGGCGATACGGGTACGGAATCCGTAGCGGCCGACGAGGCGGCCCGTGGGGCGGGTGACCACCCAGTGGAGCCGGCGCATCGGGGCCGTCCCCCGGTAGTACCAGCGGGCGGGAGCACTGACGGAGACCACCACGTCCGAGTGCGCCCCCGTACTCCCAGTGCGCCCCTCGCGCGCCCGTACGCGTGCGGGCGTCTCCCCGAGGACGGATTCCGCCGTATACAGAGCGCCGTGCCGGAGCACCACGGAGCCGCCCATCGAGAACCCGACCGTGACGACCCGGGTGTGTCCCAGCTCCCGCGCCCAGGCCACCGCCGCGGCCAGGTCCAGCACCTCGCGGTCGCCCACGGTGGAGCGCCCGCCGGACCTCCCGTGGCCCCGGAACGAGAACGTGATCACGGCCGCACGCTGGGCGAACGCCCGCGCGGCGCGACGTACGGCGGGACGGTCGGCCGAGCCGGTGAACCCGTGCGCGACGACGATCGCGGGGACCGTCGCGGGGGCCCCGTCCCTCTCGTCCTCCGGCGCCCCGGAACCCGCCGTACACGGTTCGTACACCGCCTCGACCCGCACGCCGTCATCGGTCAGCAAGGTGGCGCACCGTGGGGAAGGCGTGAGCAAGGGAACAGAAGAACCCGGGAATCGGCCCTCGGACACGGAACTCATGTGGGCTATTCTGCTGCGAAGAGGATCCGGGCAATGCAGCCCCCGGGTCCTTTTGTGCTTTACGGGCGTTGTTACGGCGACGTTTCCACAAGCTCAGCGGTCCCAGGGCGCGGGACCGCACCGTAAAACCCGCATGACGCGGGACGCATGACGTACGAAGCAATGCCGCATACTCCCCCGGGTCCGACCCGGGAGTGCCCCTCTCGCAGGGAACGAGGAGGACCGACGTAATGGGCGAGCGAACCGTGCAACACTATCGACCGAACCAGGCAGGTGGGCGGCGATGAGTTCACTGCTGCTTCTGACGAACGCACTCCAGCCGTCGACGGAGGTGCTCCCCGCCCTCGGGCTTCTGCTCCACAGCGTGCGGGTGGCCCCCGCCGAGGGCCCGGCCCTCGTGGACACCCCGGGCGCCGACGTGATCCTCGTCGACGGGCGCCGCGACCTTCCGCAGGTCCGGTCGCTCTGTCAGCTGCTGCGGTCCACGGGACCCGGCTGTCCGCTGATCCTCGTCGTCACCGAGGGCGGCCTCGCGGCCGTCACCGCCGACTGGGGCGTCGACGACGTCCTGCTGGACACGGCGGGCCCGGCCGAGGTCGAGGCCCGGCTGCGGCTGGCCATGGGCCGCCGGCAGATCACCTCCGACGACTCCCCCATGGAGATCCGCAACGGCGACCTCTCCGTCGACGAGGCGACGTACAGCGCGAAACTCAAGGGCCGGGTCCTGGACCTGACCTTCAAGGAATTCGAACTGCTGAAATACCTCGCCCAGCATCCGGGCCGGGTGTTCACCCGCGCCCAGCTCCTCCAGGAGGTCTGGGGCTACGACTACTTCGGCGGTACGCGGACGGTCGACGTCCACGTGCGGCGGCTGCGCGCCAAGCTCGGCCCCGAGCACGAGTCGCTGATCGGCACCGTGCGCAACGTCGGCTACCGCTTCGTCACCCCGGAGAAGGTCGAGCGCGCGGCGGAGGAGGCGAAGGACCGGGCCGCCCAGCAGCAGCGACAGCGGCAGTCGGGGGAGGCGGAAGCCGTCGCCCGTTCGGAGCAGTCCCCGGCCGCCGGGGTGACGGAAGAAGCCCCGCTAGAGGCTGCCAAGAGGTAGGTCCATCCGCGTAGACTGCGGCGCGTGGCCAAGGTGACGCGGGACGATGTGGCAAGACTGGCGGGGACGTCGACCGCGGTCGTCAGCTACGTCATCAACAACGGACCCCGGCCGGTCGCCCCGGCCACGCGCGAGCGGGTGCTCGCCGCGATCAAGGAGCTGGGCTACCGGCCCGACCGGGTCGCCCAGGCCATGGCCTCGCGCCGCACGGACCTCATAGGCATGATCGTGCCGGACGCCCGGCAGCCGTTCTTCGCGGAGATGGCCCACGCGGTCGAACAGGCCGCCGCCGAGCGCGGGAAAATGGTGCTCGTCGGCAACTCCGACTACCGCGACGAGCGCGAGGTCCACTATCTGCGGGCCTTCCTCGGGATGCGCGTCTCCGGGCTGATCCTGGTCAGCCAGGGCCCCAGCGAGCGCGCCGCCGCCGAGATCGAGGCCTGGGACGCCCGGGTCGTCCTGCTGCACGAGCGCCCCGAGGCGATCGACGACGTCGCCGTCGTCACCGACGACGTGGGCGGCGCCCAGCTCGCCACCCGCCACCTGCTGGAGCACGGCAACGCGTACGTGGCCTGCCTCGGCGGCACGGAGGAGACCCCGGTGGTCGGCGACCCGGTCGCCGACCACGTCGAGGGCTGGCGGCGGGCGATGCACGAGTCGGGCCGCTCCACGGAGGGCCGGCTGTTCCAGGCCCCGTACAACCGTTACGACGCCTATCAGGTGGCCCTCGGGCTGCTGGCGGGCCCGGACCGGCCCCCGGCGATCTTCTGCGCCACGGACGACCAGGCCTTCGGCGTGCTGCGGGCCGCCCGTGAGCTGCGCATCGACGTGCCGGGCGAGCTGGCGGTGGCCGGCTTCGACGACGTGAAGGAGGCGGGCCTCACCGATCCGCCGCTGACCACGGTCCACTCCGACCGCCCGGCGATGGCGCGGGCGGCGGTGGACCTGGTGCTGGACGACTCGCTCCGGGTCTCCGGATCGCGCCGGGAGCGGCTGAAGCAGTTCCCCTCCGCGCTGGTGGTCCGGCGCTCGTGCGGCTGCGGAGAGCCCTCGCCCTCGGCTTGACCCCGTTCACCTCTTCGGCTTTCGCCCTTTACAGCGGGCATACACGGTTCTTCCGGGCTTCTCAGGACGTACTCAGGCCCCTCTCATGTTCGCCGACCAGCCTGGTGCACATGACGGAGAACCTTCGCCCGAGCGGCGCGCACCCGACGGACCAGGACCCGACCCCGTACGGCCGTGGCACGGCGTACGACCCCTCCTACGGCACGGCGTACGACGGCGCCGCGGGCGGCTACCCGCCGCCGCCCCCGTACGCCCCCACCAGCAGGCGCCGGGCGAAGCGGCCGGTCGCGCTGCTGGCGGCGGTGGCGATCGCCGCGGGCGTGATCGGCGGCGGCACCGCCACCCTCGTCGGACAGCTGAACGACGGGGGCTCCGGCGCCACCGGTTCGGGCGGCGCGGTCAACGGCACCACCGTCTCGCAGAGCAGCAAGGGCACCGTCACGGGCGTCGCGGAGGCGGTCTCGCCCGCCATCGTGGAGATCGGCGCGGCCTCGTCGGCGGGCAAGTCCACCGGGTCCGGTGTGGTGATCACCGAGGACGGCGAGATCGTCACCAACAACCACGTCATCTCGGGCGCGCAGCAGATCCAGGTCACCCTCTCCACCGGCAGGACGTACACCGCCGACGTCGTGGGCACCGACCCCGGCAAGGACCTCGCGCTCATCAAGCTCCGGGGCGCGAGCGGGCTGAAGACGGCCACGCTCGGCGACTCCTCGCAGGTCAAGGTCGGTGACCAGGTCGTGGCGATCGGCTCGCCGGAGGGCCTGACCGGCACCGTCACCAGCGGCATCGTCTCCGCCCTCGACCGGGACGTCACCGTGGCCAAGGACGACTCCGGCGGCTCGGGACAGGGGCAGGACCGGCAGGGCGGCGGCAACGGGCCGTGGCCGTTCGAGTTCGGGGGGCAGCAGTTCAACGGCGACACGGGCGAGGAGACGACGACGTACAAGGCGCTCCAGACCGACGCCTCGCTCAACCCCGGCAACTCCGGCGGGGCGCTGATCAACATGGACGGCGAGATCATCGGCATCAACTCCGCCATGTACGCGCCCAGTTCCTCGGCCGCCGGCAGCGGTTCCGCGACGGGCAGCGTGGGCCTCGGCTTCGCGATCCCGGTGAACACCCTCAAGGCCGACCTGGACACCCTGCGCGCGGGCGACGGTTCCTGATCCCGCACACCGCCCCGGCCGTGCAAGGCTGAGACACCCCCCGCAGACCGGGTCGACGCGAGAAGAGGACCAGCAACGATGAGCCCCGCCGAAGACGATCCCCAGCGCATCCTGATCGTCGACGACGAGCCGGCCGTGCGCGAGGCTCTCCAGCGCAGCCTCGCCTTCGAGGGGTACGGCACCCAGGTCGCGGTCGACGGCTACGACGCCCTGGCGATGACCGAGGCGTACGCCCCCGACCTCATCGTCCTGGACATCCAGATGCCCCGGATGGACGGCCTCACCGCCGCCCGCCGCATCCGGGCCACCGGCTCGACCACGCCCATCCTCATGCTCACCGCCCGCGACACCGTCGGGGACCGGGTCACCGGCCTCGACGCCGGCGCGGACGACTACCTGGTCAAGCCGTTCGAGCTGGACGAGCTCTTCGCCCGCATCCGGGCCCTGCTGCGCCGCAGCTCCTACGCCTCGGCGGCGGCGGACGCGGAGGCCCCCGACGACGACGCCCTCTCCTTCGCCGACCTGCGGATGGACCTGGCCACCCGCGAGGTCACCCGGGGCGAGCGGCGGGTGGAGCTGACCCGTACCGAGTTCACGCTGCTGGAGATGTTCCTGTCCCACCCACGCCAGGTGCTGACCCGGGAGCAGATCCTCAAGGCCGTCTGGGGCTTCGACTTCGAACCGAGCTCCAACTCCCTGGACGTGTACGTGATGTACCTGCGCCGCAAGACGGAGGCGGGCGGCGAGCCGCGTCTCGTCCACACCGTGCGCGGGGTGGGCTACGCGCTGCGTTCGGGCGGGAGCGGGGAGGCGTGAGCACGGCGGACACCCCTGCGGGCAGGGCCGGGCCCGCCAGGAACGGGCCGGTGCGCCGCTTCCGGGCGCTGCCGCTGCGCTCGCGGCTCGCGATGCTGGTGGCCACGGCGGTCGCGGTGGCGGTGGCGGCGGTGGCGGTGGCCTGCTGGGTCACCACGCGCGACCGGCTGACCGAGCAGCTCGACACGACGCTGTCCCAGGTGGAGCCGAACGAGAACGCGATCCGTCTGCTGACGGCGTCCTGCACGAGCGGGCTGCCCGGCGACTTCCAGATCGTGGGGCCGTACACGATCCAGCTGGTGCCGGCCGTGGGGCAGAAGCCGTGCACGGTGCCCGGCAAGTCCGCCATCCCGATCGACGCCACGGACCGGGCTGTCGCCGGCGGGCTGCGCGAGGACGCGACGCACACGACCACGGCCGAGGACGGCACGGAGATGCGGGTCCACACCTCGCCCGCCGGTCCGGACCGCCCCGGCCTCGCGGTCTCCGTGGCCGTCTCCATGAAACAGGTCACCGATCCGCTGAACCAGCTGGCCTGGGTGCTGCTCATCGTCTCCGGCATCGGTGTGATCGGCGCGGGTGCGGCCGGGCTGTGGATCGCGCGTGCCGGGCTCCGGCCGGTCGACGAGCTCGCCGAGGCCGTCGAGCACGTGGCCCGTACCGAGGACCTGACCGTACGCATCCCGGTGGACGGCGAGGACGAGATCGCCCGGCTCTCCAGCTCGTTCAACTCGATGACGGCCCAGCTCGCCTCCTCCCGCGACCGCCAGGCCCAGCTGATCGCGGACGCGGGCCACGAACTGCGCACCCCGCTGACCTCGCTCCGGACGAACGTGGAGCTGCTGGCCCGCAGCGACGAGACGGGCCGGGTGATCCCGCCGGAGGACCGCAAGGCGCTGATGGCCTCGGTGAAGGCGCAGATGACGGAGCTGGCCGCACTGATCGGCGACCTCCAGGAACTGGCCCGCCCGGACGCGGCCGAACCCGGCCCGCTCCAGGTGGTGGCCCTGCACGACATCACCCGCACCGCCCTGCGCCGCGCCCGTCTGCGCGGCCCCGAGCTGACGATCACCGACGACCTGGCCCCCTGGTACGTACGGGCCGAACCGGCGGCCCTGGAGCGGGCGATCGTCAACGTCCTGGACAACGCGGTGAAGTTCAGCCCGCCCCGCGCCACGATCGACGTGCGCCTGCACCGGGGCGAGCTGACGGTACGGGACCGGGGCCCCGGCATCCCCGCCGAGGAACTCCCGCACGTCTTCGAACGCTTCTGGCGCTCCCCGTCCGCCCGCCAGCTCCCCGGCTCGGGCCTGGGCCTGTCCATCGTGGCCCGTACGGTGCACCAGACGGGCGGCGCGATCGCCCTGCGCCCGGCCCCGGACGGCGGCCCCGGCACCGTGGCGGCACTCACGCTGCCGGGGGCGCCGACACCGCCGCCGGAGATGTGAGGCGGCACCTCCGGCCGGCCGTCACCCCGTCGGGTTGTGCCGGATCAGCGACTCGACCAGCCCGGACCGCTGGTTCGGGTAGTCCAGCGGGACGATGCCGAGCCCCGTCCACCCGGCGGTCTCGGCTCGGTCGAGGAAGGAGTGCACCTGCGGGTTGAGCCGGTCGGCGTTCCAGCGGGGCGGCATCAGGGCGGCGGTGGAGACGTAGTTCATGAAGAACTTGCCCGGCTGCTGGGCCGCCTTGCGGAACTGCGCCTCGATCTTCGGGTACTTGGCGAACGGCTCCGCCATGTAGTCGTCCCGGATGTCGAAGAGGGCCTGGTCCCCGTACCGCACCCCGGGCAGCCCGCCGTTGTCCGCGAGCACCACCACCTTGCCCCGGGCCCCGCCGAGGTCGGGCAGGGTGGAGTCGAGGCGGAACAGGGGCCGCCAGCCCCGCACGTCCAGGTAGTCGTCGAAGACCGCCCGGAACGCGGCGTCGCTCTCGGAGGAGTACTCCTGCTTGACCCGCATCAGCACGGTCTCGCTCGGGTGCCTGGCGAGGAAGTCCCAACAGGCGACGAGGACATCGCCGAACATCATGTTCTGGAACGAGGCCCCGTGGTGGATCGCGAACGAGCCGTCGATGAGCCGGCACCGTACGTCCAGGAAGCGGATCCCGCTCTCCAGCTGCTGCGCGATCGTCGTGTTCTGGCACTCCGACCAGGGACCGCCGAACCGAGCCCCCGAGTCGTGCGTGCCCGGGATCGTGAGCCGCCGGAGCGCGGTGCCGTCGGGCAGGGCGGCCATCCATTCCCGCGTCCCCCGGACCGCCCGGCGGCCCGCCTCCCGGGTGGCGGCGACGGCGGGTGCGACGCCGACGAAAGCGGTGGCCGAGACGGCCAGGGCGCCGGCCAGGAAGCCTCTGCGGGAGGCCGGGGAGAGGGACTCGGGCGTACGCGCGGGGGTGGACATGCGGGGTGCCTCCAAGGGCCGTGGGGGGGCTGGGCCCTTGGATTCTGACGGGCACACGTCACCTCCGGAAGGGGACGGACGCCTTCTTCGGCTGAGTGCACACGGCGACGCCCCCGGGGGACGTGCGCCCGCCGGGGCGGACGCGCCCGCCCGGTCGCCTCAGGCCGCGGGCTGGAAGGCCGGGTACGTCAGGTAGCCCGCGTCGCCTCCCTCGAAGTACGTGGCCTCCTCCGCCGGCGCGATCGGCACACCGGTGCGCAGCCGCTCGACCAGATCCGGGTTGGCCAGGAAGGCCCGGCGTCCCGGGTGATGGCGCGGCCGCCCTGTCGGGGGTGGGAGGGTGCGAAGAGGTCATGAAGGGTTTCCCTGTATGTGGGTAGCCGTGAGGGCCGGACACGAAGTCGCGAAGATTATGTCCGCCCCCGGCTGTGCGTGTCAGAACTGGTCGTGAACGAACTTCCACATAGAATCTGGCGGCTGCGCCATCCGGCGGCGCTCTCTCACACGTGGCGGTGACCCTGTTCCCCGGCCGGACCAGCACCGGGTGTCCAGGGTGGGCGCGCCGTGCGTCCCGAGCCGAGACTCACGCCATGAGACATCTTCCCTCGCGGCGCCATGGGCGTCCTCGTAGGCGTATCGGCTCCGCCGGACTCGCCTATGTGACGGCCCTCGCGGCCGTCCCCCTCCTTGTGCTCGGCCCGGGTGCCGCTCCGGCATCGGCCGCGCCCTTGCCCGGCGGGCTCGGGCCCTGTGTTCCCGGAGACTGCCCCGACCCGTTCCCGGGCATCAACAACGGTCCCATCGCGGGCCGGGACAACGCGATCAGCATGTTCGTGGGTGACGACTTCCTCGTCCGCGGTTCTGCGGCGGAGGCCGAGGGGCGCGTCGTCGTCCTGGACGACTTCGACATGAACAAGGACGCCCAGGCGAGTCAGGCCTACAACGTCGGAGAGGCAGGCGTCGGATCGCGTGTTGCGCCGCCCGTCGGAGCGGACTGGCTGACCACCGGTGGCGATATCACCGTGGCGACGGGCCAGCAGGTGCTGGCCGAGGCCGGCGTCGTACGGTACGCCGGCTCGCTGACCGGCACGGTCGAGGCCACCCTCACCCAGGACGACGCGGCCGTCACCCCCTACACCGCCCTCAGGGACGAGCTCACCACTGCGAGCCACTGCTACGCGCGCGTCGACGGCGCCCCCAGGACGCCCACAGGGACGGCCGTCAACCAGGGCTTCCAGACGCTGTTCACCGGTGACGGGACCTCCGCGCTCCAAGTCTTCAACGTCGACTTCAACCTGACGGGACCCTCGGGTGCCCAGCAGGGCATCGTCTTCGCCGGCATTCCCGACGACGCGACGATTCTCGTCAACATCGTGGGCGCGAACCGGACGCTCAACACCTACAGCGGCGGGATCGACGACGCCACCGATCCGCTCAACGCCTACCGCGAGCGTCTCTTGTGGAACATCCCCGACGCCACCACGGTGAACCTCACCGGAACCGGCCAGTTCCAGGGCAGCTTCCTCATCGGGGAGCAGAGCTCGGCCACCACGGTCACCCTGCCGGGCATCAACGGACGCTTCTTCACCACCGGATCGCTCACCCACACCAGCGCCGCCACGGGCGGCGGCGGCCAGGAGTTCCACGCCTACCCCTTCAACGGCGACCTGCCCGACTGCACGACCCCGCAGCCGGTCACCGGTGCGGTGGAGGTACTGAAGACGGACTCCGAAACCGACGCGGCACTGCCGGGCGCGACGTTCCAGCTCTGGGAGGAGACCAACGGAACGGCCGGCCTCCAGACCGACGGCGCCACTCCTGACACCACGGTCGGGGCATCCTGCACCACCGACGCGGAAGGTACGTGCTCCCGGACGGTTGAGACAGGGACGTACTACTGGCAGGAAACGGAAGCCCCCGACGGATACGACCTCCCCGACCCCGCCGTCTTCGGACCCCTCGTACTCACCGAGGAGAACGCAGACACCGGCGTCTCAGTCACCGCCACCAACACCAGCACACCGACCGACCCGACCACAGGTTCGGTAGAGGTACTGAAGACGGACTCCGAAACCGACGCGGCACTGCCGGGCGCGACATTCCAGCTCTGGGAAGAGACCAACGGAACGGCCGGCCTCCAGACCGACGGCGCCACTCCTGACACCACGGTCGGGGCATCCTGCACCACCGACGCGGAAGGTACGTGCTCCCGGACGGTTGAGACAGGGACGTACTACTGGCAGGAAACGGAAGCCCCCGACGGATACGACCTCCCCGACCCCGCCGTCTTCGGACCCCTCGTACTCACCGAGGAGAACGCAGACACCGGCGTCTCAGTCACCGCCACCAACACCAGCACACCGATTCCGCCGGGCCCCGGCACCGTCAAGCTGCTCAAGACCGATGCCGACAGCGGTCGGCCGCTGCCGGGCGCGACGTTCGAGCTGTGGGAAGAGACCAACGGGCGTGAAGACCTCCAGACAGGCGGCAGCGACCCCGATACCCGTGTCGGGACCGCCTGCACCACGAACGGCGCGGGCCTGTGCTCCTTCGACGACCTGGACCACGGCACGTACTACCTGCGAGAGACCGGCGTACCGGATGGCTACGTCCTGCCCGGCGACCCGGTCGCGGGACCGTACGTCGTCAGCGGTGACCAGGAGGTCGTGATCGCGCGGCTCGCCAACGACCGTGACGACAAGCCCTGTAAGGACACGGGCTACGGATACGGCTACGGCCACGGACACGGAGACGACGCGTACGGTTCGTGTCCCGGCCGTAAGGGGTACGCCGGGGCCGCCTGACCGCCGTAGGTCCTGCAGTCCCGGCTTTGAGTCCGGCGACCTGGACCTGTGCACGTACCCGCGACCGGTGCCACCCCTCCAGGTGGCACCGGTCGCTGCGAATGAAGTACAGCAGGCACCGGCCCCCGTCATCATCGATCTCGTGTAAACGTGCTCGTTCCGCTACCCGGCAGGGTGACAACCACGCGCCGCCCGGGACCGCACCGGGACAGCACGTCACAGCGCAACCGTTGCCTGATACGGCATTAGCCGGCATGGCGACCCGCACAGGCAGCGCCCGGAGGTCAGGACGGGCAGCAAGTGCCGCGCCTGCACGGGGAACGCGAGGTACGGGCGTACCGTCCACTCCGTCCACCGGTCCCCGTGCCCGAGCGAGAACCCGCAGGTACGCCCCCGGTGCAGGGCGGCGATCGCCCGTACGCGGCCTCCCCCGCCGATGCACTCCAGGGCCTCGCGCCGCGCGTCGGGGGCCATGACCTCCGCGAGAGCCCGCGCTTCCGACTGGAAGCGGTTGATCGCCTCGGCCGCCGTGGGTACGGAGTACCGCACAAAGGTGTCGGGGGCGCTGCTGCGCAGCAAGGGGTACATGGACCGCTCGCACCAGTAGGCATGGGGGGGCGAGCCCTGCGGGGTTCGTCGGATCGGGATCCGGTTCGCACATGGCACGGACTCCTGACGTGACACCAGGAACACCCCCCGCCCACAGCCGGCGTGACGAGCGGTGGGCGGGGGGCGCACTGGATCGCGGCTCCCCCAACGGGCGGAGACGCAAGGGGAGTTGGCCGCGCACAGATGCGGCGGCGCACCAGGAAGTTAGCGTGTGACGCTACTCCGTTTCAAATGTTTGACGTCTAACGGGTGAGACGCGAATCTGTGCGTCGGACTGAAAACGAGGGCGGCCCCCACCTGCGCCGGTGGAGGCCGCCTACTGCCGGAGCACTCAAGCTCAGGCCAAGTCGTCGAACTCGCCCTCCTTCGCACCGCCCAGGAACGCCCGGAGCTTGGTGCGCGTCGTACGGACGATCACGTCGGGGTTGTCGCTCTCGCGGAGCAGGATCTCACCGTCGTGCTCAGCGAGTTCCAGACAGTCGGAGCCCTCCGCGTTCGAGGACTTCGATGACTTGCGCCACTGAATTTCCAACATTCTCACGCCTTCATACTTGTTTAGCGATTCCACGAATGAAGTCTCGCGAGCTCTCCGGGTCGAGAGATCTCTCCTCAGTTCGGTCCAGCGCGACTCGCCAGTTCTCCAGACTCGTCTCCGAATCCAGGAAACCCGACCCGGTCGAGGTATCCGTCTGGACGGTGTCAAGCTGCGGGACGACACCGTAGACGTAGTGTGCCGAACTGCTGGCATACGGGAAACCGCCCGCCGCGAAGGGGATCGCGCGGATGACGACGTTCTCTCGGTCCGACTGCCTCAACAGGTGGTCGAGTTGACTGCGAGCGACAGACGCGCCGCCGTAGGTCATCCGCAGCGCCGCCTCGTGGATCAGGAACGTGCAGGAGGCCAGCTCCGCCCGGTCGAGGACATCGCGCCGCCTCAGCCGGTGCGACAGCTGGCGCCTCTGGCGGGCAGGGGTGGGCGGCGGCACGCTCTCCGCGAAGACGGCGCGTGCGTAGTCCTCGGTCTGGAGCAAGCCGGGCATATACATGATCTGCACCGACCTGATGCCGACACCGTGATATTCCAGTTCGGCCAGATCAAGGGCATCACTGGCAAGATGTCCCCGGTAATCCTCCCACCAGCCGTTTATGCGCTCGGTAGCCATTCCGGCAAGCGCCTCGACATAGGCATGGTCGGGGCACCCGTAGTGGCCGGCCCAGGCGCGTACCCGTTCGGCGCTCACGCCGAACCTTCCGGATTCGATGTTGCTGATGGTGGTGCGGTCCGTACCGAGCATCGCCGCCGCCTCGGTGAGCGACAGCCCGGTGTGCTCACGGACCCGACGCAGCTCGGTACCCAGTCGACGCTGACGCGCCGTGGGCGCCTTCCTCGATGGCATCGGCCCTCCTCTTGTCGGTTCCCAGTGTGGACCCTCACTCGGCACGTATCCAACTAGTCGAGATAGTTACGAGAGGACGTCTAACGCGTTAGACAGTGCGCTACGGTTCATCACAGCACCGCGCTTCACCTCGGGACCCCGAAGTGCAGCCGTCTCACCGTGCGTTGACGCATACGGCGGGGCGGCCATCGCCACGGGCCGGGCGCAGCGCAGCCGTTCACCCGAACCGGACCGCAAGGGGAGACCGACATGACCGCCGTAAACCCAACTCCCGTACAGCCGAACCCGATCGGCGGCGAGGTCTACCGACTCACCCTGCCGAACACCGCGAGCGCCCCGCGCCTCGCGCGGGACTTCGTCGCCTCGCTGCTGGAGGTCAGCCGGCATCTCGGGCTGGTCGACGACGCGCGGATCTGCGTGACCGAGCTGGTCACCAACGCCCACCGCCACACCGGTACGCCGCTGATCCAGGTCCAGGCGGCCGTCAACCGGAAGCGGGTCACCATCGCCGTCACGGATGAAGGCAGCCCGCTCACCGGCGCTCTCGGCGCACTGCGGGCAGACCCGGAGGAGGAGCACGGGCGAGGGCTCGCCCTCGTCGAGAGTCTGGCGCTGGCGTGGGGGGACACGCGGCGGCGGACCACGGCACCCCGGCCGCAAGGTCGTCTGGTTCACGCTGGGGCGACCGGAACCGACGACGTGACCTGCGAAGTGTCAGGAGGAGGCTTCGTGGTCGTCGCCGCCCTCCTCGCCGTGCTCGCCGCCGGGATCACTCTCGCGACGGCCGCCGGGGCGGGCGAAGAGCCCCCCGGGCGGCGGAAGAGGCGGCCGGCTTCGGAACCACCGGGACGCACCCCCCGAGAAGGTCCGGCGTCACGTAGCGGGGCGGAAGATCAGCAGTGAGCAGGGAACGTACGGTCACGGGTCCCACCTGCCGTGCGAGAGGAGCCGGGTGGTCTCCCACCAGCGATTCGGAGCCGCACGGCGAGGGGATTGGGCACAGCCGGAACACCGCCCCCACCGGCACCGCGGGCGGCACAGCGCATGGTCTTCGTCACAGGAAAAGAATGATTCCGAGGGCAACTGCGCGCTTTGGCGAAGTCTGTCCGCTCCGCGTGAGGCCCGTTCCGGCCCCGGACCCGGAATAATCACCCGGCCCCCTCACAGGATCCCCATACGATCGGCACAGGCAGCAGCCCGCGTGATCCATTCCGCTGTGGCAGCCGCCCCCCGCATTCGCCTTGCTTTTCCGGGCTTTTCCGGACCCGACCCAAGGAATCATGTGAAGATTCGCCGCGCACTCGCCACGGCCGTCGCCCTCGCCGTGACCACCCCCGCCGTGCTGCTCTCCGTCACGCCCGCGTTCGCCGACACCCAGCAGACCGCACAGTCGCAGACGCAGAACAAGCAGAGCAAGCCGACCATCAAGGAGCTGGAGAAGGCCGCCGCCGAGGCGCAGAAGGCGTACGACGAGGCCGTCAAGGCCCGTGACGAGGCCCAGGTCACGGTGCGGAAGGCCCTCGATGAACTGTCCAAGGACAGCCACCCCCTCGTGGCCGCCGCCAACGCCGCTGAGCAGGCCGCGAAGGACGCCGCCGCCGCGAAGGACACCGCCGACCAGGCCGTGACCGACGCGAAGACCGCCATCGCCGAACTCCCCGAGACGGCCACGGAGGAGCAGAAGACCGCTGCGGCGACCGCACTCTCCGAAGCCGAGGCGACCGCGGCGACCGCAGCCGCCACCAAGACCGCCGCCGACACCAAGGCGACCGAGGCCGCCACGGCAGTGCAGGACGCACGGGTCGCGGCTGCCCGCGCCGCCGGCGCGGCCGACAAGGCTCTGGACGAAGCGCTCGCCACGAAGGTCGCAGCCGACGCGGCGCTGGCCAAGGCCAAGAAGGAGGCGGAGGAGGAGGAGGGCCGGGACTGTGAGCCCGAGCTCAACCTCACCGCCGATGTCACCGGCCTGCCGTCCACGCTCGTCGCCGGCACGACCACCGACTTCTCCATCCGTGTGACCAACGGCAGCAAGCGTCACATGGACGAGATCATCGCGTACGCCGGTGTCCACACGACCGACAAGACCGGTCTCAAGGACACGGGCGAGTTCTTCCGCCTCCAGTGGTCCACCAAGGCCTCGCCGAAGTGGCAGAACATCAACCAGCACAACTACATCGACGCCGTCGGCGCGCTGAAGCCCGGCGCCCGCGCCGACGTCAAGCTGCGGCTCACCGTCGACAAGGCCGCACCGGCCGGCAACGGTATCGCGTACATCGCGACCGAGTTCTACAACGAGGACGGCTCCTGCGGCGGAGCGCCCGGCCTCGACATGTACGAGTTCGACGTCAAGGCCGCCGGCAGCAAGCCCGGCAAGCCCGGGGATGCCAAGCCCGCCAAGACCGCGAAGCCCGGCACCGACGACGCCGGGCTCAAGCCGCAGGGTTCGGCGTCGGGCACCCCGGTGAAGACCGGCACGGACGGCAGCCTCGCCGCCACGGGCTCGTCCTCCGCCACCACCTCGATCGCCCTCGCGGGCGGTGCGGCCGTGGTGCTCGGCGCGGCGGCGGTGTTCGTCGTACGTCGCCGGAAGGCCGGTTCCGACGCCTGACGGTGAAGCCGTGAAGGTGTGAGGACGTGAGGGGGTGGGGCCTGTACGGGCCCCACCCCCTCACGCCGTACCAGGGCGCTCGCCCCTCTCCTCGTACCAGGGCGCTCGCCCCTCTCCTCGTACCAGGGCGCTCGCCCCTCTCCTCGTACCAGGGCGCTCGCCCCTCTCCTCGTATCAGGGCACCGTCCCGCTCAACGCCGGGCCGGCGTACGCTCACGAAGCACCCGGGCGGCGCCTGAACCGGCCGTCGTCCAGGGGACCGTGGGCTCAGCCCCCGTACGAGGACCGGAACCTGCGCCGGTAGTCCGTCGGCGTCGTGTTCAGCCGCCGCCGGAACGCCCGTACCAGGGTGTCCACCGTGCCGAACCCGCAGACGGACGCGATACGTTCGAGGGTGGCGTCGGAGGACTCCAGCTCGTTACGGGCCTTCTCGACCCGTACGGACTCGATGTAGGCGTGCGGGGTCATGCCGAGCTCGGTCTTGAAGATCCGGGTCAAGTGGCGGTCGCTGACATGGGCGTACTCCGCGAGGTCCACGACGGTGAGCTGAAGACCGACGTTGCGCATGATGTGGTGGCGGAGGTCCTCGATGCGCCGCGTCGTGGAGATCTGCTCCAGCGGAACACTGAACTGGCTCTGCCCGCTCTGCCGCTTCAGGTACATCACGAGCTGCCGGGCGACGCGCAGGGCGACGGCCTCGCCGAGGTCGTCGGCGATCAGGGCGAGGGACAGGTCGAGGCAGGCGCTGATCCCGGCCCCGGTCCACACATCGCCCTCGCGGATGAAGATCGGGTCGGCGTCGACCTCGATCTCCGGGTGCTCCGCGGCGAGTTGCTGGGCGGTCGACCAGTGGGTGGTGGCGCGCTTGCCGTCGAGCAGGCCGGCGGCGGCCAGCAGATGCGCCCCGACGCAGACGGAGGTGACCCGCCGGGTGCGCGCGGCGAGTTCCTTGACCTCGCCACCAGCTCGGGATCGACGAGGGCGTGCACCCTGCGCTCGCTGTCGACCTCCACCGAGCCGGGGACGATGAGGGTGTCGATACTCCGCCCGGCCGCCTCCTCGAAGGTGAGGTCGGGGAGGATGCGGACCCCGGCCCCGGTGGTGACGGGATCCAAGGCCGCGGCAGCCAGGACGACTTCGTATCCGGCCGCGTCGTCGGTCTCGCGCCGGGCGAGCGAGAACACCTCCGGGGGCCCGGTGACGTCGAGCAGGTCGACGCCCTCGAAGAGGACGATGACGACGAGCCGTCCGACGGCGTCCATGGGGTGACCTCCTGGCGTCGGCAGCCCGCAGCGTGTCGGTATCTGCATGTCAGACGTCATTGTAGACATCGCCGCCGGGCCCTGGCGTCTAAGACAGCTCGCCACCCGAGCTCACCCTCTCCCCGACGCACGACCCCCGAGGCGGCACACCCATGTCCCGAACAACCCTGCGCGAACTCAACGGTTTCGACGCTACCCCGGCCACGCTGGCCGGCTCGACGCTGATCCTCGTCGACTACCAGAACACCTACACCCGTGGCGTGATGGAACTCGACGGCTGGCAGGCCTCGCTGGACGCCGCCGCGCAGCTGCTGGCCCGGGCCCGCGAGGCGGGGACGAAGGTCGTGCACGTCATCAACGACGGCGGTGAGGGAACCCCGTACGACATCCGGGCCGAGATCGGACAGATCCACCCGACCGTCGCCCCCGTCGACGGCGAGCCGATCGTCGTCAAGCAGGCGCCGAACGCCTTCCACGGCACCGACCTCGGCGATCACGTCCCCGAGGGCCAGGACGTGATCATCGCGGGCTGGATGACCCACATGTGCGTGGCGTTCACCGCGCAGGGCGCGTTCCTGCGCGGCAACCGCCCCACGGTCGCCGCCGACGCCTGCGCGACCCGGTCCCTGCCGGTCGCCGGGGCCGACCTCGACGCCTGCCAGGTGCACTACAGCGCCCTGGCCACCATCGGCGACCTGTACGGGGTCGTCGTCGCATCCCAGAAGAAGATCGCCCGATGAAGCTGCTCCGCACCGCCACCGCGATCGGCGTCGCCGCCGTCCTCGCGGCCACCGCCACCGCCTGCGGCGGAAGCTCCGAGGCCGCCACCGGCAAGGACGGCGGCTCCGGCGCCCCGGCCACGCCGAGCGCCGCCGCGAAGAACGCCTCGGGGAACGTCGCCGAGGACACGACCACGCTGCGGGAGCTCAACAAGTTCGACGAGACCCCCGCCACGCTGGCCGACGCGACGCTGATCCTGGTCGACTACCAGAACACCTGCACCGAAGGCGTGATGGAGCTCGACGGGTGGAAGCCCGCCCTCGACAACACCGCGGCCCTGCTGAAGCGCGCCCGCGCGGCGAAAACACCGGTCATCCACATCGTCGACAAGGGCTGCGACCTGAAGTCGGAGGCGGGCCAGATCATTCCCGCCGTGAAGCCGGTCAAGGGCGAGCCGGTCGTCGTGAAAAGCGTCCCGAACGGCTTCCACGACACGAACCTCGCCGACGAGGTGAAGAAGGCCGGGCGCAAGAACGTCATCATCGCCGGGTTCATGACCAACATGTGCACGCTGTTCACCACGTAGGGCGCGTTCATCAACGGCAACAACCCGACCGTCGTCGCCGACGCCTCCGCGACCCGGCCGCTGCCGCTGAACGGCAACCCGAACGGCATCCCGGCACAGCAGCTGCACCAGTCGGCCCTCGCCACGATCCAGGACCTGTACGGAGTGGTCGTCCCGACGCAGAAGTCCCTCACGTAGCCCTTCCCCTCCCCCAAGGGTGGCCGCAGGGCGCGCTCAGGAGCGCCCTGCGCCACTCCGTACCCCAGAAGACCCCCACTCCCC